>CBJOJD010000209.1:0-9429 GCA_966443485.1 uncultured bacterium
GTTCGCACATCATGATGATTGCGCTAAACACATCATGATGTCAAAGCTGCGGTCGGCGCGAATTGAGCGGCTTTTCACCGGCGCTGGTTCGCGCTGCCCAACCAAACCGTGTATAACCAGCATGAATGCCATTCAACAACCCAGCTCCGGAGCGTGAGCCGCGGCGTAAGTCCTCCGCCGGGCTGGACACGCTGGTGCAAGCCGAGAAGATGATGCAGATCGCCATTCTGCTTCCCTCCGCGGCATTCATCGGCTGGTTGTTTGGGGCGTGGGGTGACAAGGCCCTCCACCAGTCCTGGATGAGCATCGCCGGTATCGCCCTGGGGGGGATCGCCGGCCTGGTCTACGTGGTGCGGTTGGTGCTGGCCACCGGGAACGACTCCAAGAAAGAGAACGGCGGCGACCGCCCATGAGCGAAGAGACCCAATCCATCGGCGGACTGACGGATGTAGCCCTTGAAGCCCTGATGAAGCGCGCCATGCGTGTCACCCTGGCCATGGGAGCGGCCCTGTCCCTCATTCTGCTGGTGGCATCAGGCTGGCGGAATGCCGCCATGGCGGCGGTCGGGACCACGATTTCCACAGCCAGCATCCTGGAATGGCAGCGGCTGATTCGCCTCTTCAACGCCCGCCTCGACCAGCAAAAGAGCCCGCGCGGCGCCGCCCTGGTGGTGGCCTTCTTTCTGCTTCGCCTGCTGGTATACGCCGCGGCCATTTATGGTAGCCTGAAGTGTTTCCGGGGTTCGGCGATCGCCTTGCTGTGCGGCCTGGGTTTAGCCATGCTGGCCCTCGCATGGGAAGCACTGCGATTGCTCCGCGACTGAATCATCCCGAAACAGAAAGATTCACTTGTTGATGGCCGGTCTTGGGATTACTCATTTTCTGAATAGTATTTTTGGCGGCGCTGTGACGGCCCTGCTGACCGCGTTGGGAATTCATACCTCCCGTCCCGGCGCACCGATCACCGACGTCTTCGCGCTTGAGCTTCTGGTCGCGTGCGGTCTCATCGCCTTCTTCTTGATCGTGCGTTTCACGCTCTCGGTCGAAAAGCCGGGCGCGGCGCAACAGATCGCCGAGATGATTCACGAGTTCACCGGCGAAACCTCCGAGCAGATCATCGGGCACGGCTATCAGCGCTTCCAGGCGTTCGTCACCTGCATCTTCCTGTTCATCATCTTGAACAACCTGCTGGGCCTGATCCCCGGCATCGTGACCCCGACCAGCGCGCCGGTGGTTCCGTTGGGCATTGCGGTCTGCACCTTCATCTACTACCACTTCCATGGCTTCCGCGAGCAGGGACTGGTCGGGTACATGAAGCACTTCGCCGGACCCATCTGGTGGATCGCCCCCTTGCTGTTCCCGATCGAGATCATCTCCCACTTCGCTCGCGTCATGTCGCTCACCATCCGTCTTTACGCGAACATGTTCGCCAGCGATCTGGTGACCCTGGTCTTCTTCTCGCTGGTGCCGGTGGCCATTCCCGCTGTCTTCCTGGGATTGCATGCCTTCGTTTCGCTGATCCAGGCTTACGTGTTCATGTTGCTGGCCATGATTTATCTCAGCCAGGCCGTTGCTCACGAGCATTGAGATCAAGCTGTCCGCTAACAGCAGACAGCTAACAGCTGACAGCCACTGGCTGATCGCTCAACAAAGCTTTTTCCGGAGAGCGCTTCCGCTCCGGGATCACAGATGCCGCTAGCGTGAGGGGGCCAGCACGGTGAGCCTCAACCACCCACTGGCGGCACACATTAGGGAAGCTGGAGAACCCATGCGGAAACTGCAATACGTATTCATGGCGCTGGCTGTTCTGTGCCTCGCCGTTCCGGCCTTCGCGCAGAGCGGCAGCCCGGCCATCAACCTGGTGCCGATCGGCGCCGGCATCGGCATGGCGCTGGCCGCCGGCCTCTGCGGCCTCGGTCAGGGCAAGGCCACCGCTTCGGCCACTGAAGCCCTCGCCCGCAACCCCGGCGCCCGCGCTGGCATTCAGCTGCTGCTCGTGCTCGGTCTGGCCTTCATCGAGTCGCTGACCCTGTTCACCCTGGTCATCGTCTTCGCCGTGGTCAAGCAGTAAGCTTGCGCAAGCTGTAAAGAGCGGCTCCGCCCGGTGGGTGGGGCCGCTTTTGTTTGCGCGCCATCAAGGCTGCTCCCGCTCGCAGCCTCTGTTCGCTTTGCAGGTCGTCGGCTCCGGACCTTCCCCGCTCATACGCCCGCAATTGCAGCCGCAGTATTGACGCTTCCGGGATTCGGCTTGCATGCTGGAGCACGAATGCGCCATTCCTCTGAGACTCCCAACGCGTGGCGAACCACTCCGCGCAAGATCGTGGTTGTTTTCCTGCTGGCTGTCTTCTTCATCTTCGCCAGCTTCGGGTTCATGCTCGACGCCATGGATATGGGGCGTCAGCCGGTTTTGCGCTTCGCTCTATCCGTGCTCCTGATGGGGCTATTCGCGATCACTTATGCAGTCTCGGGCCTGACACTGCGGGGCCGCTTCTGGATCGCTTTCCTGCCCATCCTGACCGTCCAGAGCCTATCCATGGGAGTGCTAGGCAGCTGGCTGCCCGACGGGCCCGCCTTGCTGCAGATGAATGCCCTGCAGCTGCAGCTCTTTCAGCATCGGCTGCTCTTTGACGGAACCGCACTGATGGTGTCTGTCGTCCTGGGTTACACGGGCTTCCTCATCGTCTCCATCGCTGAGGCGCGACGGCGCATTCGCCTGCAGAGCGAGAAGTCCGTCCTTGAGGGGGAATTGAGCGCTGCCCGCGAGATTCAGCGGGTGATGGTTCCGGATCGCCTTCCCCCCACCCCGGGCTACGCCATCGAGAGCGTCTACGTTCCTGCTACGCAAGTGGGAGGCGACTTCTTCCAAGTCATCCCACTGAGCGACGGCAGCACCCTCGTGGTGGTTGGCGATGTGAGCGGAAAGGGCCTCAGGGCCGCCATGGTGGTTTCCATGATTGTGGGCGCGCTGCGCGTCATCAGTAGCGTCCAACCGGAGCCGGCGCAGATCCTGTCAGACCTCAACAGCCGGCTGATCGAAAGCTCCCATGGAGGCTTTGTGACCTGCCTGGCTGCGCGTCTCGATCGCTCCGGCAGCATCACCGTGGCCAGCGCCGGGCACCTGTCGCCCTGGCTCAATCGCACGGAGGTCGCCCTGCCCGGATGCGTGCCCCTCAGCGTGGTTCCAGAGATTCGCCCCGAGCAGACGGTGTTGCAGATGCATCCTGGTGACCGACTCACGCTGCTCACCGACGGCATCGTGGAGGCGCGGGATGCGCAGGGAGCTCTGTTCGGTTTCGATCGTACTCAGGCTCTCATCGATCGCGGAGCAACCGCCCAGGTCCTCGCCGACGCCGCCCTTCACCACGGACAGGAGGACGACCTGACCGTGATTGCGATCTCCCGCATTGCCTGATGAATGCGGCGTGCCCGAGTCAGGGGCGCGGATTCGCCGGTGTCTTCTGCGATGAATCTTTCTTTGCTGGGCTGGATATGCCCATGCTCATCAGCACGAACTTCAGGCCTTTACGCAATGTGTCGAACAACCCCATAACTGCTTGTCCTTCTCTTTCCGATTGAATCAGCCCACTACTGGGTGGGCGGCTTGGGCGCGGCGGCGGCAGGAGCCGGCGTCAGCTCCAGCGTCTCGCCCTTCAAAATCGACAACGCGGCCGGCGGCAGCGGCTTGTCCGCATTGGCCAGCAGCAGGCTCACCTGCCACATCTGCGTGTCGGTCAAAATGTCTTTGTAGGCCGGCATGCCGGTCAGGCGGATCCCGTTGGCTACCTTCCAGTAGGTCTCGCCTGGAGGATCATCGCTCACCCCAACCACATCGCCATTGCGGTGCTTCTCCCAGAGCGCAGGAGCCGTGGGGAACTCGTGAGTGCCGATCTTCGAGGGCTTGCCGTGATAGCCGTGACAGACTGCGCATTCCTGCGCGTAGATATGTGCACCGGCCACAAAGGCGTCTTCGTTGGCCGGGATAGGCGGCGTCTTCACCAGCTCCCGGTCGATGCGCGCTTCCAATGGCACGCTGGTGATGAGGCGCTCCTGGGGCAGGGGAGGATCATTGACCGCCACCGGCGGCTTGCCGAAGCGGAACCAGGCTAGGACGCCTAGCGGAACCAGAAGCACTCCAATAATGATTCCCAACAGCAGACGACCCATCGCGACTACCTCCGTGTGCAACCATCCTAGAGGATGACCCTTGGGGAATTGCGGCAAAGTCTCTGCATGACGGAAAATTCACCCCAACGTTAGTTCGTTATAGAACCAGCTTCCGCCTTTGGCGATGCATGCTAATTGCTCGCCGCTGCGTCCAAAGCACAGACCGTACCCCAAGCCGCGCTGTCAGATGATTTAATACGGAATGGGGGAAGCTCGCATCCAGAGGCGGATCCGCACTGGCCGTGGCTCGAACCGGCCGGGCAAACTGGAAAACTGCCCATGAACCGGCTTCCGTAATCCCGTGGAGGAAATCCGAAACCGATGTCTTCTTTTCGCCGTCTTGTTCCGGTGCTGGCGCTCACTTTGTTCGCCGCGCACGTCTCTTTTGCCCAAGACTCCAGCAGCTCCGCCCCTCAATCTCAGGATCAAGCCCAGCCAACCGCGCCGAATCAGGGCTCGCTCAGCGTGCAGGCTCGCATCCGGGCGCGGCGGGAACAGCGGCGCGCGCAGGCCATCCGCGACGTTTACTCGCATCTTTATGAGGTGTCCACGGGCATGAGCTATCTGCGCTTCACGCCCGGCCCCAACCTTCAGCGCGTGACCCTCTATGCCTGGGATGCTTCGGTGACCCGCTTCTACAGCGAGCGTCTTGGCGCCACGATCGATGGCCGCGGCTACTATGGCACTCCTTTCGTCGGGCTGAACTACAGCTCCGTAACCAAGCCCGCCATCAGCGTGTACACGGTCATGGGCGGTCCCACCTATCGATTCTTGCTCGAACCGCGCTATTCGGTCTCCGGCCGAGTCATGGCAGGGTACGCGCAGGGCAACTTCTCCGGGGACACGAACGGCTTCAGCCCGACCTCCCTGGGCCTCTACTCCGATGGCGGAACCTTCGCGGCCAACGCCAACATTGCGGCCGAATACAACGTGAGCCCCGGCCTGGGCCTGCGTCTGGGGGGCGACTACGTGGCCACCGGCTTCGGCTCCTCCGTGCAGAACGGCTTTGGATTCACCGGCGGATTCGTCTTCCGCTTCGGCAAGCAGTAGTCGCGGAGCGATGGCGCGGGCTAGAAGTTGCCGGCAGTTCTTCGCCTAACCATCGCTCCCCCTTGCCTCAACCCCTAAGTTTCAGCGATACTTAGGTGTTGTGTCTTGCGATGGTTGAGCCCTCCCGTTCAGCCCGTGGCCGTAGATGCGGCCGACGCCTTCCCGGAACAAATTCCAGAGGCACATCAGAATAGGTTTTTGAAAGGAACTGTATCGCCGTGGTGATGATTCGTTTGGCGCGCTTTGGCGCCACTAAGCAGCCTTACTACCGTGTCGTGGTCATCGAGAAGGATCGCGCCCGCAATGGCCGTTCCATCGAGGTCGTTGGTACTTACAATCCGCGCACCAATCCCGCCTCGGTGGATCTGAAGCACGAGCGCATCGCCTACTGGCGCGGCGTCGGTGCCCAGCTTTCTCCGACCGTTGCCAAACTGGTGGAGAAATTTCCTGCCAAGCCTCAGGCCGAAACCACCGCTGCCTAGGCCAGCTTCTTCGCCGCGTTGGTGTGCACGGTCTGTGAAATACGTGCACACAAAATGCTGACGGCGACCGCATTTTACTGATACTATTCGCGGACAGACCCTAGTCGCCAAGTAATAACGCGGAACGGTCAGGGGCACGAACATGACCCAGAACGAGATGGTTGCAGTTGAAGAACTGGTCCGTGAAATCGCGCGGGCCCTGGTAGATGAACCGGCAGCAGTGGAAGTACAGTCCGTGTTGCGGGACGAGAACACCGTCCTCAAACTACGGGTCGCTCCGGGAGATGTCGGGAAAGTGATCGGAAAACAGGGACGTACCGCACGTTCAGTGCGCACCATCCTGGGCGCTGTCAGTATGAAGTTGCACCATCGCTATACGCTCGACATCCTGGAAGAGGATGAACAAGGCTAAACGGCCGCCGGCTGCCTCCGGTGCGCTTGCCCCGGAGACCCCATGACTGCGTTGGAACCAAGTGCCACCTGGGTTTGGCTGGCGCGTATTCGCCGAGCTCAGGGACGCAAGGGCGAAGTCTTCGCCGAAATCCTTACCGACTTCCCGGAGAAGTTCGCCGAACGCAGGCAGGTTTGGCTGATCACAGAGGCAAACTCTGCCCAGCCGCGGGAAATGGAACTTCAGCACCACTGGCTGCACAAGGGCGGCATCGTCCTTCACTTTGCCGGAACGGATTCCATCACGGCCGCTGAAGCTCTCGCCGGCAGCATCGTCGCTATCCCTCAGACCCAGCGCGCCTCCTTGCCGGAAGACGAGGTGCACATCGCCGATCTCATCGGCTGCACCGTCATCGACATGGCTGGTGCGGCTCCCCACGACGTGGGTACCGTCGAGAATGTCGATCGCAGCGCCGGCCCCGTGCCCCTGTTGATCGTTCGCTCCTCCCGCGGCGAAGTACTCGTTCCTTTTGCGAAGAGCTATCTGCGCAATCTGGACGTGAAGGCCAAACGCGTCGAAATGCTTCTGCCCGAAGGGCTGCTCGATCTGAACGTTTGACCCCGCCTGCCGCTATCATCGAATCAGCCAGATGAAGTTCGAGATCATTACCATCTTCCCCGGCTTCTTCGCCGGATTCTTCGAGCACGGAATCGTGCGCCGCGCCCAAGCGGAGGGCCTGCTCAGCATCGCGGTCCACGACCTGCGCGGCTTTACGCATGACCGTCACCGCACCGTCGACGACCGGCCCTTTGGCGGCGGAGAAGGAATGGTCCTGAAGCCGGAGCCCCTGGCCGAAGCCTTGGAGAGCATCGGCATCCCTGCCAAAACTGAGCCTCGCGGACCAAGGGAGATCGCGTCTAACAATCCAAGCAGCGGAGCAGGGAACAGCCGCGTCATCCTGCTCTCCGCCCAAGGCCGCCGTTTCACCCAGACGGTAGCCCGTGAGCTTGCCACGCTGGACCGCATCGTGATGATCTGCGGACGCTATGAAGGCGTGGACGAGCGCATCAACCAGCTCTACTGCGACGAGGAGCTGTCCATCGGCGACTACGTGCTGAGCGGTGGAGAGCTGGCCGCGGCCGTGGTCCTCGACGCCACCATGCGTCTGATCCCCGGCGTACTGGGCAACCAGGCCTCCGGCGAGTTCGAGAGCTTCGGCGTGCCTGATGCCGCCATCAGCAGCGATGAAGAGGGCGTGCCGCGCTCCCAGCACGGCTCCGGGGGACTGCTGGATTATCCGCACTACACCCGCCCGGCGGAGTTCCGCGGACTGCGCGCTCCCGAGGTGCTGCTCAACGGCGATCATCAGCAAATTCGCCTGTGGCGACGCGAGCAGCAACTGCGCAAGACCCTCGCCAATCGCCCCGATCTGCTGGAACAGGCATCGCTCAGCGTTCAGGACCGCGAGCTGCTGAAGGTAATTCAAAACCCGGTGGATTCAGCCGACTAGACCAATCCGAAATTGGAAGGTTTAGGCCCGGCTCTTCTGAGTTGGTCAAGGTCAGGCAGGCTATTGAACCAACGGCGAAATTCCTCGTCAAAGTTGTAGATTTCGTCCATCTCCAGAGAGGGATATCGATCGTCGGTTGACTCGAATCGAAGGTGCCAGGATCCAGGAGAATCCGCATCTCCCGGTTCGTAGTAACGGCGCCGGCCGCGGATCTTGTCGTATGGCAAAATCCGGGTCCCAGAAAGAGAGCTCAGCACGATAGCCGTTTCTGTAAGGGACACGCTTGAGCGGAACGCCCGCACTACGAAGAAGCCAACGAACAAGGTGCAGCAAAGGACACCGAACAGTTCGTAAAAACTAGGATCGCGATCTCCGCGCAATACCGCGACCCATATTGCAATTGAAAAGAACGACCAAACTGCGAAGATCCCAAGCGCTACTGGCCGCTGCAACCAGGACACGCGATAAATGCGCGTTGCTGGTATAGATGTTTCATGGGGATCGACCATGCGGCTCCGTTTTATCACATCCGTCCCGTTGTATGCACCCTCGCTCTTCGATCGATTCTTGAGCCGACCGATGCACGAGCCGAGCTGGATTCGGGGCATATTGCCCAATGGGCGAGGAGGGTGACCATGAAACTTGGGACACTAGTGCTGCTTTTGTCCGTGGTGCCCATCTTTGCGCAGAAACGCAACCTGGATGTCTCTCCCGGCTCGGGATGGATCGATACGGGCATCGATCTCCAGGTCGGCGACATCGTCAAGGTCACTGCTACCGGTGAGCTGCAATTCACCGATGCAAAGCAGTCCAATGGGCCGGAGGGACTGCCCCGCGCCTTCACCGACCTTCTACGCGCACTGCCCCTCAACGACGTTGGCCGCGGCGCTCTCATCGGCCGCATTGGAGACAACGTTGCCGCCCGGCTTTTCCTGCTCGGCGCAAATGGTTCCCACGAAACCCCGGTGGCGGGTAAACTCTACCTGTCCATCAATCAGCTGGAAAACGATCAGGCCACCGGCACCTATCACGTGAAGATCGAGCGCACCGCAGCCAAGGCCACATCGGAAAATCACACTCCGGTCAGCGTTCCGCCCTTCCCGCAGAGCCTCCTGGACTCGCTGCCCAAGCGCGTTACTGATCCCAACGGAGCCCCCGGCGATCGTGTGAACTTCATCCTGATCGGTTCGCAGGAACAGGTTCAAGCCGCCCTCAAAGCGGCGGGATGGGTGGTGGTCGATCGGTCTCAGGGAGAGGCCGTCATCCGCGGCATCTTGGCGTCGCTCTCCAAGGAGGCCTACGTGACCTTGCCCATGAGCGAATTGATGCTCTTCGGAAGAGCGCAAGACTTCGGCTATGCGCAGGCCGATCCCGTGCGCGTGGTCGAGTCCCGCCATCATTTCCGCTTGTGGAAGGCCCCCTTCGACCTCGAAGGCGCGCAGGTGTGGGTGGGAGCGGGCACGCATGACATCGGCTTCGAACGCGACCAGCGCAACAACGGCGTCACGCACAAGATCGATCCAGAGACCGATGGCGAACGCGACTACATCCGCGACAGCCTGCTCCAGACCGGCATGGTCGTGAAGTCGGATTACATGACGCCCACCGACCCAGTCACCAGCGCGAATACAGCTACCGGCGGTGCCTTCCACTCCGACGGACGAACACTGATCGTCTATCTAGCCTCGCACTGAGCCTGAATGCTGGTCTGTTGTTCCGCGCGTCTGCGGCGAGGGAAGAGGTTTTCAGGAGATCTCCTGTTGCGCTGGATGCCAAGCGAATTGTGGCCAAATTCCATGACGGAAAAGCAAAGGCCCGCATCGCGAAGATGCA
>CBJOJD010000210.1:0-9416 GCA_966443485.1 uncultured bacterium
GCACATCTGCCTCGGACCAAACCCTGCTTTCAACCCCACCAAAGGTCTGCCGCTTAGGCTCAGCGAGCTGGCCCGTCTGCAGCCAGCGGAGCAAGGTATTCTTGCTCACCTCGATCTCCTTTGCGACCTCGGCTGTTGAATAGGTAGGCTTCATCTGTGAATATAGGTATACCCATATTTGAAATGAATGTCAAGCGATTTCAAGGATAGAATTTGCTCATCCGGTGAGGCGTCCGAAGTTGCCGAGGACAACGTTGTCTTCTTTCACCAAAGTGTCGACGTAGTCCGCCCACCACTGAAGCATCTGCTTCCTCTGTTCTGCATACTCGGCGATGATGTATACCGCCCGAATCCCTTGATGCTCATGGCTGAGCGCCTTTTCAATCACGTCTTTGTTGAAGCCCTTATCTGACAGGAGGGTTGCGCCAGTTCGCCGCAGATCGTGGATTGTGAGCGGGTCCATGTCGAACGTCAGGCCCTCAAGAGCTTTGTTCAGTGCATTGGCCGCGAATGGGCGCTTAAGACTGCCCCGGCCTGGCAAAACCAACTCAGAATCGCCGGCAAGTTCCTTCAATTCGCGAAACATCTCAACCACCTGCGAGGACATGTAAACGAGATGAGGCTTACCGCCCTTCGCATTCTCAGCTGGTACCAGCCACTCACGCTTATCCAGATCGACGTCTTTCCACCGCGCCAGCAAGAGCTCCGATTTGCGGGAAAGAGTCAGCAGAATCACGTGAAGCGCCAGCTTGAATTGGCGCCGAATGTTCGACCGGTAGACAGTTCGCAGATATAGCCGGATCTCGCTCGGAGTGAGCACTCGAGATCGCTTGCGCACCTTGCCGATGTATCTAGTTGCCACCATCGCGGCAGGGTTAACCGCGAGCAGGCGACGTTCGATCGCGTAATCGAACAGCTGCTTCAGCACGTTTCGGAGCTGCATCGCCGCGGCAACTTGGCCATTGTCCCGCTTCCGGTAGACAAGAGTCTGCACGTCAAGCGCATCGATGTCTTTGATTGCCTTCTCGCCAAAAGCCGCAAAGATCTCGTTATCGAGATAGCGTCGAATTTGTTTGGGATTCTTCCAGCGCTCGACGACGATTTCGCTGTAGTATCGCTCGGCGAAATCGCGCAGACGAGGATTGGTCGGCATTCCAGCCCGAGCCATTTTTTTCTCTTGGGCCGGTGACTCGCCGCGAGCTACTTGCACCGCCAATTCTGCGCGCTTTGCTCTGGCGGCCTTCAGAGAAAGGTCTGGATAGCGACCCAGCACCACTTTTTCTCGCTGGCCATTCAGGCGATAGCGAAAGATCCAGGAGCGGACGCCACCAGGCGTGATGTCTAGAAGCAGGCCGCCGCCGTCGGCTCTACTGTACCGTCCCGCCCGAGGCTTTAGCGTTTTGATCTGTGCGTCTGTGAGAGACATCTTCCAAACCTTTTCGGGACTCCCATAGCGAAGAGTCAGGATGTACCGGCTCAGAGTCCCGTTTGAGTCCCAAAATGCGTGCGCCATCATGGGACTCTGAGAGACATTGTAAGACGATAAATACTGATTTTCCAGGGAAAAGTGTGCCCTATCGAGATCCAGAGAGATCCCTTGAGACCTTTGTCTATTTTCCGATGCAGAAGGTGGAAAAGATCAGATTGAGGATGTCGTCGGGCGTGGTTTGCCCGGTCAGGGAGTCCATGGCCCAAAGCGAGCGATAGAGATCGAGCAGGATCATCTCGTGAGGGATATGGTTCTGATTGGCCGCCTCGGCATCAGCCAATGCGGCAATCGCAGTCGTGACCGCCTGATGCTGACGTAAATTCGTCAGCATGCCCGGTTCGCTCGCGGCGCCACCGGACGCAAGTCGCAGAATCTCTTTGCGCAGCTCCAGGATGCCCTGTCCAGTGAGCGCGGAGGTAGGAATGGCCTCGGTTCCTAAGAGCTGATCCGTCAGGGCGAACTGGGCTGAAACCAGATCGCACTTGTTGAGGGCGATGAGGGCGGGTCGGCCCTGCACAGCAGCCAGCAGGTTCCATTCTTCCTCATTGAGAGGCTGGGTAGCATCGAGCACCACCAGCACCAGAGCGGCGTCGGCAAGGGCCTCGCGGCTGCGAGCAATGCCTAACTGCTCGGCCTCTTCGCGAGCTTCGCGCAGTCCCGCCGTGTCGACCAGTTCAAGCGGGATGCCATCGAGCGAGATCCGTTCGCTGACGGTATCGCGCGTGGTGCCGGGAGTCGCGGTCACGATGGCGCGATCGCGTTCAATGAGGCGATTGAAGAGCGAGCTCTTGCCGGCATTGGGCCGTCCCACGATGGCCAGAGTCAGGCCATCATGAACGATGCGCCCGCGGGAGAACGAAGCTTCGAGCGCGGTAAGGGGTGGCCGCAACTGATCGATGCGGTGAGCGATCTCCTGGCCCGGCGTGATCTCGACGTCATCTTCGGCGAAGTCGATGCCGGCTTCCAGCAGCGCAATGAGTTCGACGAGGGCCTGCTTGACGGGTGCCACGCGCCGGCTGAGCGAGCCGCCCATCTGGCTGGCTGCCTGTCGCGCCTGGGTGAGGGTCTGCGCTTCGATGAGATCGCGCACCGCCTCGGCTTGTGTAAGGTCGATGCGTCCAGAGAGAAAAGCGCGTTGCGTGAACTCGCCGGGCTCCGCCAGACGAGCACCGGCATCCAGTGCACGACGCAGCAGAAGATCGAGCACGACGGGCGAGCCGTGCGCGGCGATCTCCACCAGGTCCTCGGCCGTGTAGGAGTTCGGGCCGGCAAAAAAAGTCACTACTGCTTCGTCGATGCGGGCGGACTGCGGGTCGCCGGTCTCCGCGTCCAGCACTTCGGCGAGCCGGGCTCGCGCATGCTCTAAGGGATGGCGAAGCCGCACCAACTGAGCGGCGATGGACGGCGCGTCGGGTCCGCTGAGGCGCACGATGCCGATGCCGCCGCGGCCGGGTGGCGTGGAGATGGCAGCGATGGTATCGGTGGCCGCGGGCTCAGGGACAGCCGAAGTGGGATCGATGGAGCTCATGCGTAAACCCATTGTAGAAACCCCGCCCTACGGAGGATTCCCGGCACGTGCGGGGACTGCGCGGAGCGGCCCGGCCGAACACCTCGTCCGAGTCGGACAGAAGGCTCTCTGTTGATCACAAAAAGGTTTTAGTTGAAGGGCTTACGGGTATAATCCAGGGCGAAGCGCTTACTACTAGATTCACCAGGATCCGTTGAATGTACCTGTCTCATTTTTCCTTCCGCAATCACTCCGGTAACGAGTCAGTTCACAATCGCCGAGGCGGCAAAATAGCCCTGCTGGCAGCCACCGCGCTCTTGGCTACACAGTATGGCGCGGCACAGACGGGCACTCCGGCCGGGCATTTCCGTGGCGTGCTGCATAACGCCGGGGGTGCTCCCATTGCCGGAGCCACCATCCGGCTCACGGATACGGATGACTCCGGGTCGTGTGTGACGGGCAGCGATGGACGATGCTCCACCAAACCTCTGTCTCCCGGGAAGTACAGACTTACGGTCGAGGCCGCAGGGCGGACGACCGAGTGGGCGCAGCCGGTGAGTGTGGGAGCGACGGACGCGGCGTTGGCCATCGAGATCTCTGCGCGCGGCGAGCTCACGGTAACTCCGGTAAGCGATCAAGCGACGGCGACCGGGGGCGAAGCGCTCTCGAGCCAGGAGGTCAGCGAGCTCCCGCTGAACAAGCGCGACTTCAGCCAGCTGTTGCTGCTGGCCGCCGGCACCATGACTGATGCCAATGGCGCCACCAACTTCACGGCGCAGTTCGCGATCAATGGGCAGCGCGGCGTGGAAGCCACGTTCGCCATGGATGGCGGCGACATCAGCGATCCGGAGATGGGCGGTTCCACGTTCTCTAACTTCAACGTCGATGCGGTGGAGGGCATTCAGTCCAGTTCTGGATGGATGCCGGCTGAGATCGGGCGCGGTGCGGCAGGATTCACGAACATCATCACGCGCTCGGGAGCTAGCGGCTTCCATGGCTCGGTGTTCGAGTTTGTGCGCAACTCGGCCTTCGATGCCCGCAACTACTTCGACCACCCCACGCCTGCCTATCCGGGACGCATTCCTCCTTTCCGGCGCAATGAGTTTGGATTCACGAACGGCGGACCGATCTGGTTGCCGCATGTCTACGATGGCCGCAAGCGCACCTTCTACTTCACGGAGTACCAGGGCTTTCGCCAGGTGCTGGGCACCACGCAGGTGATGCCGGTGCCTACCGCACAAGAGCGTGCGGGCATCGACGTGGTGACATACGCGGATGGAGCGACGGACACACTCACGGTGCCCATCGATCCTGGAATCGCCGCGGTTCTGGCGCGCTATCCGATGCCGAACTACGCGGCTGGCTCCTATGGTGCACGCACCTACGCCACGGCCTCGAAGGTGGCTACCAACGCGGATCAGTTTTCCTTGCGCATCGACCACAAGTTTTCCAGCAAGGACCAGTTCTTCGCGCGTTTCTCGCTCGACAATCTGATTGGACCCACGACCAATCCCGATCAGACGGCGATCAATCCCACCTTTGGCGTGGAGTACAAGGACCGGCAGCGCAATGTTGTGGGTACCTATACCCGCGAGGTGTCATCGCGACTGGTGCTGGAGTCGCTGATCGGCATCATTCGCTCCACGCCGGGATTTCCCACGACCAACTACACCGACCCGGCAGTCAAATTCAACGATGGCCTTTTTGAGGCGTTCAATAGCGCAGCAGGCTCGGTGATGCAGGCCTATGGCAATCTCTTCCATGGGCGCCAGACTCTGGCTTACACCTTGTCCAATCACGCCATCAAGGCCGGGGTGGAAGCACGCCTGAATCGCGATACCACCTACTTCGGCACGAGCCCCAACGGCGAATACGACTTTGGCGGCGGCACGGCCTATGCTGCCGAGTTCATTCCTTCGCAGAGCGGACAGCATGATATTCATCCCGGCGATCCACTGCCCGACACGTTGAGTGGATTTCTCTCCGGCAGCCCTTTCGCCTACAACGTGGGTCTGGCTCCTCTGCACATCTCCAGCGGCGAACACATCGGCCCGGCAGCCATCAATCGCAACAACTTGAGCGCCTATGTGCAGGACACGTGGAAGGTGACACCCCGCCTTACGCTGGATTACGGGGTGCGCTGGGATCTGTATACGCCCATCACCGAGCGCGCGCATCGCACGGCGTCGTTCCGCGCCATCGACGGCCAGCAGCAGTATGTGGTGAATCCGCAGCCCGGCTACAAGACCAACTGGCATGCCTTTGAGCCGCGTGTGCAGGCTGCCTGGCAGGTGACGAACAATCTGCAGGCCCACTTGGGCGGCAGCATGATGGTGATTCCGCCGAACATCTGGCAGGACAACTTCCTCACCGGTTCTACGCCGTTTGTGGTGTATCCGCGTTTGCTGTCGGAGTCGGCCAACCCCATTCGCTATGGGTTCCAGATCACGCCGGACGAGCTGCCCGGCGAGTACACGCCCGGAGGCAAGGACATCATCGGCAATGGCGACACGAAAGCCATTCCTTCCAACACGGTGATGGACGTCGATCGCTTCGAGAAGGATCTTGCTGCACTCACCAAGCCAAGCCAGGTAGTGAGCGCGCTGAACCTGAGCGGCATCGATGCGCGCTTCGGCAACGGCACGCTCTATACCTGGACCCTGGGCCTGGAGCGCAAGATCGGCAACTTGACCGCGGACGCCGCCTACGTGGGCACGGCCGCGGAGAAGCTGCCGCGCTACAGCTTCCCCAATGCCTACCCGGGCGCCTCTCCCGGATTCGCTCCGCACACCGAATTCGACAGCGCCGGAAACGTGATTGGGGGCTTCGGCGTGGAGAACGTGATTGTCTCGGACGCCCACTCCAGCTATCACGCGCTGCAAACCTCGCTCTCCGGAACGCTGCCTCACGGCGGCCCCGGCGTGCAGGCCAGCTATACCTGGGGCAAGTCGATCGACACCACCAGCATGGTGTTGGGTGGAACGGGATCGACGGGGGCGACGGTCTCCGGCTTCTCGCAGAATCCCTACGACACGCACGCGGAGAAGGCTCCCTCGACCTTCGATGTCACGCATGGGTTCAGCTTGAGCGTTGCGCAGGATCTGCACCTGCAGGATGCGGGCTTTCTGCACGCGGTGAGCAAACAAGTCACGGGCGGATGGGAGCTGCTGAGCATCTCCAGCATCAACTCGGGCTCGCCCTTCACGGTGTACTCGGGCATTCAGCAGACCGGCTATGGCTCGAACGGCGTGGACAGGCCCGACCAGATCGCCAAGCCTCATCTCTCCACCGCGCGCAAGGTGCGGGAAGACTACTTTGGCGAGGGCGCCAACAATGCCGCGGCGTTCTTCTCGATCCCGATTCACGTGGCGAACGGCAGCGGCCCCAACCAGGGCCGGTTCGGCACGCTGGGACGCAACACCTTCCGCGGGCCGGCGTTCTACAACTTCGACTTCGCCCTGATAAAGGACACTCCGTTCGGACATCGCAAGAGCGGAGCCGAGCGCATGGACCTGCAATTCCGCTCGGAGTTCTTCAACTTGTTCAACATCGTCACCATGGGACTGCCAGCGAATGTGCTGACGGGATCAGGGTTCGGCGAGATCAGCAAGACGGCAGGCAACTCCCGCCAGATTCAGCTTTCGTTGAAGCTGATCTACTAGTCGACTCCCATCACGGCTCCTTTGGTATAAAGGTTCGCGACCCGCACCCGCATCGCACTCCGTTCGTAGCAGTGCATGCGGGTGATTTGTTTCGCGCCAGGAGCCCGCATGATTCAGTTCCGCACCAGCTTCGCCTGCTCAGTCGTGTTTACCGCATTTGCCCTCGCCTCCTTAAGCTTTGCTCAAAGTGTAAGCAAGCCTCATTCGACTCCCCATGCGCTGGATATGACGATGCACGCCCCGGAGTCGGTCGGCTTCAGCACGGAGCGCCTGGAGCGGCTGCACGCAGCAATGCAGCAGACCATCGATAAGAAAGAGATCGCAGGCATGGTGACGCTGCTGGCTCGACACGGCAAGATCGTCGACTACCGCGTGTATGGGCAGCGGGACATGGCGAGCGGCGCGCCGATGACCAAGGACACCATCTTTCGCGACTACTCGATGACCAAGCCAGTCACGGGCGTGGCAATGATGATCCTGTACGAGCAGGGTAAGTGGCTTCCTTCGGATCCGATCGCCAAGTACATTCCGGAGTTTGCGCATTTGAAGGTCTATTCCGGCAAGGACTCGAGTGGAAATCCCATCCTCGTAGATCCCGAGCATGCGCCCACGATGGAAGAGCTGATGACCCACACGGCCGGGTTCACGTATGGCTTCTTTGGAGACACGCCGGTGGATCACATGGTGCGGCACGCGCACTTGTTCGATTCCAAGAGTCCCCAGGAGTTCATCGACAAAGTAGCCGCTCTGCCGCTTGCGTATCAGCCGGGCAAGGGGTGGACTTACAGCATCTCGATGGATATCGAGGGGTACATCGTAGAGAAGCTCTCTGGAAAGTCTCTCCCGGACTTCCTGCAAGAAAACGTGTTTGCTCCGCTGCGGATGAAGGATGCGGAATTCTATGTGCCCGCGGAGAAGCGCGCTCGCTTTGCTACGCTCTATGACGCGAACAGGCAGGACGGACTCGATGTTGATGCTGGCAATGCCACGGGATTTCTGAATCCGCCGGTCATGCCTTCGGGCGGCGGCGGCATGGTGTCGACCATCGAGGACTACTACCACTTCGCGCAGATGCTGGCCGATGGCGGCGAGTTGAACGGCAAGCGAATCCTGGCACCGTCGACGGTGCGGCTGATGTCGACGAATCACCTGAAGCCGGAACTGCTGAGTGGGGCATACGGGATCGGCGCGCAACACATGCGGGCGGGCTTTGGGTACGGCTATAACTGCGCAGTGGAGTTTGACCCGCAAGAGGCCAATCTTCCCGACGGCAAAGGAACCTTTCTGTGGGACGGCGCGGCGGGAACGTGGTTCTGGGTAGATCCCACCAACGACGTGGTGTTTGTGGGCATGATCCAGCGCATGCGCGGCGGCAATCCCAACGTGCAGTACCTCAGCCGCGCACTGGTGTACCAGGCGCTGGTGGACCCCGCGAAATAGACAGCGCAGCGCTGACGGCGCTCGCGGTCCGTCAGGCTGGAGGAGCTGTGAAACCGATGCGGCGGCGCGGCTTCTCCGGCGGCCGCATCAGTTCCCGGATAGCGTCAAAGACGGCGCGGAACTGGGTGTCGTACTTGCTTTCTAGTTGATCGAGCCGGCGAGCCATGTCGCGGTGAGAAGAGAGAATCTCGCGCACTTGACGAAGGCACGCATGATCTCGATGTTGACCTGCACGGCCCGCGGACTGCGAAGAACGCTGGAGAGCATGGCCACGCCTTGCTCAGTGAAGGCATAGGGACGATAGCGGCGACCACCGCGTCCGTTTGAGGTGCCAAATTGGCACCTCAAAGATTGGCTTTCTGCGGTAGTGAGTTGAAACATGAAGTCTTCAGGGAAGCGCTCCGCGTTGCGGCGAACAGCGCGGGTAAGCATCTTGGTTTCAACTTCATAGAGTTCCGCCAGATCAGAGTCCAGCATCACTTTCTGGGCGCGGATGAGCAGGATGCGGCGCTCGATGCGCTCGGGCGGAATTGAACTTGAGGTTGCAATTTGTAACCTCAAGTTAGCTGCAGACGCGATGGT
Source organism: uncultured bacterium (assembly GCA_966443485.1). Taxonomy (GTDB): domain Bacteria; phylum Acidobacteriota; class Terriglobia; order Terriglobales; family Acidobacteriaceae; genus Telmatobacter. The sequence continues at coordinate 8,681 of CBJOJD010000210.1, forward strand.
TCGTGCCACGTCCACTCCAGCGAAGATATGGCTTGCGAGAACGGGTTCACAGTAGCAGCCGATTCTTACCGCGGTTGTGATTGTGGTCACGCTACAGGCCGCAGAGCAACCGAAACTATGTTGCGAGTTGCCTCCAGAACTTCGGCTCATCTTGCCAGTGAGCTGGAACGTGAAGTCTTCCGGAAAACGCTACGTATTGCTGCCGGACATCGGGGTGCCCCGTCCTAGCTATGCTAGGGCGGGATGAATGTCGCGAGAATCACAGACACAGGATCCCCGCATCTACGAACCTGCGTCTGTGCCCTCGAGATTGCACCACTACCAGCAAACCGGCGATCTGCATTTCATCACATTCAGTTGTTATCGCCGGCAGGATAAGCTTGGCACGCCCGCGGCACGAGCGACCGCTCTGCAGGCATTGAAACAGTCGGTTTGGCGCACGCTCGCTTTACGACAGGCCGAGCCGTTCTGGGAGCAGCGTTACTACGACTTCAACGTTTGGACGGAAAAGAAGCGCGTCGAGAAGCTGCGCTATTTGCATCGCAATCCGGTGCTGCGGGGGCTGGTTGCGAAGCCTCAGGATTGGGAGTGGAGCAGCTTCCGCCATTACGCGACGGGAGCGGAGGGAATCGTCGAGATCGAATCGGAATGGACGGCGCGACGACGGGAAGACGCCGCCCGTGACGCAATGCGTAAATCAGCATGAAGAGCGAAAACGGGGTGCACCGTCCTAGCT
>CBJOJD010000211.1:0-9416 GCA_966443485.1 uncultured bacterium
TCTCGATCTCGATGAAGTAGCGCGCCGCCGTGACTTCCGCGGTCTCCCCATCGTCACCATCGACGGCGAGACCGCGCGCGACTTCGACGACGCTGTGCTCGTCGAGCAACGCAATGATGGCAGCTACGAGCTGCAGGTGCACATCGCCGACGTGGCCGAATACGTGCGTCCCGGCACCGACCTCGATCTCGAAGCGCGCCTGCGCGGCACCAGCGTCTACTTCCCCGATCGCGCCATCCCCATGCTGCCCCAGGAGCTCTCCACGGACATCTGCAGCCTGCGCCCCGAGGAAGACCGCCTCGTCCTTAGCTGCATCATGCAGCTCGATGCCCGGGGCCACATCCAGAGCTACGAGATCGTCGAAGGCGTGATCTCTTCTGCCGCGCGCATGACCTACACCAAGGTGCATGCCATCCTCGAAGGCGACGAGGAGACCCGCGCTGCCTATCCCGAGCTCACCGGCGACTTCGAGCTCATGCAGCAACTGGCCATGAAGATGAACAAGCGGCGCGAAGAGCGTGGCTCCATCGACTTCGACTTACCCGAGCCCGTCATTCAATTCGACGAGCACGGCCAGATGCGCGGCGTCACCAAGTCCGAGCGCACCTGGGCCAACCGCCTCATCGAAGAATTCATGCTCGCCGCCAATGAGTGCGTCGCCACCTGGCTTGAAGATCTAGGCGTGCCTTCGCTCTACCGCATCCACGAGAAGCCTGAACCGCGCCGCGTGGTGCAGTTTGAAGAGCTGGCCGCCAGCTTCGGCTACACTCTCGGCCTGGGTGCGCTGCCGGTCAGGCGCGTGCAAACCCGCGGTGAACGCCGCGAAGCCCACGGCCGCGGCAAGAATCCGCGCCACCACGAGCTGCCCGAGGACATTGCCGTCACCCCCAAGATGTATCAGAAGCTGGCCGCGCGCATTGAAGGCAAGCCGGAAGAACGCATCCTCAGCTACCTCATGCTGCGTTCGCTGCAACAGGCGCGCTACTCCGAGACCAACGAAGGCCACTTCGCCCTGGCCGCGCCCACCTACACGCACTTCACCTCGCCCATCCGCCGCTACCCCGACCTCATCGTGCACCGCATCACCAAGGCTCTGCTGCGCGCCGGCGTGCGCGGCGCCGGCTCCGTCGGAGAAGGCCGCCACGACTCCCCCTGGACTCACCCCAACGAAGGCCTCGCCGGCATCAAGCTCAGCCGCCGCGTGCCCCAGGTTACTGTGTTTGAACACGAAAACGCCGGGGGGCCCCAGGCCTCGAGTTTGAGACGTGAGATGCCGCAAGGCCGAACCATCACGCCCCCCATACCCGAACCCGAACTCGCCCAGATCGCCGAAGAGACCAGCCAGACCGAACGCCGCGCCGCCGAAGCCGAACGCGAACTCGTCGAGTGGAAGAAGGTCAAGTTCATGCAGGACCGCGTCGGCGAAGAGTTCGATGCCCTGGTCCTCAATCCCACCAAGTACGGACTCTTCGTCGAACTCACCGATCTCTTCGTCGAAGGCCTGGTCCCCATCGACACCATGCGCGACGACCGCTACACCTGGCGCGAAAACACCCACGAGATCGTCGGCGAGCGCTGGGGACGCAAGTTCCGCGCCGGCGACCGCGTTCACGTCGTCCTCGACCGCATCCTCGCCCAAGAGCGCCGCATGCAGTTCTCCCTCGTGGAAGAAGGCCTGCCGCTCACCGGCCGAAAGCCGGGAAAGACAACACCATCAAGCTCTAAAAAGAAGCAAGGCAAGGCACGCACCGTGCCCCACAAAGCGCAAAAGCGCGCGTACAAGAAGGGCCGCAGGCGCTGACGTTCGTCAAGCCAAAACGGCAGCGCCTCAGCAAGGCAATTTCTTGATCTCTTTACGCCAATTGCCGCGACGGCAACACGGCTAAGAATTTTCTCTCGCCTTGTAACTTATCCCGCGCACCAGCAATCTTCTCAGCCAGCAAGACACGGCCTGCCTGCGCGCGACAGCCCGTTCACACTGTTCAAGGAGTTGACTACTATGCTTCGCACGAAGCGCTCACTCGTCGTGTGTCTGCTTTCTCTAGGCGGACTAACAATGCTTTCTTCAACCGCTGCGCGCGCCGAGGATGACGATCAAGGCGCCGTCTTTGTCATGACCAATGCAGCCTCTAATAACCAGATCGATGCCTTCGTCAGAAACGAAGACGGCACCCTTACTCCCGCCGGCCAGTTTGCCACCGGCGGCAACGGCAGCGGAGGAACCATCGACCCTCTCCACTCGCAAGGCTCTCTGCTGCTCAGCAATACGCACCGCTTCCTCTTCGCGGTCAACGCCGGCAGCAACACCGTCTCCACCTTTGCCGTGCACGGAGCGCGCCTCACCTTGGTCGATACCCAGACCAGCGGCGGCACCTTCCCCTCCGCGCTCGCCCAAAGTGGAGACCTCCTCTACGTGCTCAACTCCGGCGGAACCGGCAACGTCAGCGGCTTTCGCATCACTCCCACCGGACACCTGCATCCCATTCCCGGATCCTCGCGGGACCTGAGCGGCTCTGCCACCCGACCAACCTCCCTGGCATTCAGCCCCAACGGCTTCTTCCTCGCCGTCGCCGAATCCGCCACCAACAACATCGACATCTTTCGCGTCGATCGCAACGGCCGACTCTCCGATGCAGTGGTGAACCCCAGCGCTGGAACGGTACCCTTCGCCGCTCTCTTCGCGCCCGACGGAGCCTTGCTCGTGGGCAATGCTTCCAACTCCATCTCCTCCTATCAGCTCCATTGGGATGGATCGCTCTCCGTCATCTCCGATCAAGTCCCCACCCTCGGCGTGGCCACTTGCTGGAACGTCGTCACTCCCAATGGCCGGTTCGTTTACACCGCCAACGCGGGAACCTCCAACCTCTCCGGCTTCGAAATCCATGGAGCTGGGCTCTTGTCGCCAATTGACAACACCATCGTTGCCAGCAACGCCTCCGGCAGCACTAACCTCGACACCGCCATCAGCGCCGACGGCCGCTTCGTCTACACCTTGAACGCAGGCGCTGGCACGGTGGGCGTCTTCGAGGTCGACCATGACGGTGATCTGCGTTCCATCGCCACTGTCGATGGTCTTGCGGCCAAGGCAGGCTTCAACGGGATCGCGGCCTACTAACTGCCCGCTGTGCCTCTGCGGTTCTTTCGTCTCGCGGCCGCGTGCGACCTCACTCTCCGGCCCAGATTTGCGAGACGCTGGCGGTTGGGGCCTCAAGCCCCAGCCGTTTCTGTTCCAACCCTGCCTGCGAATGCCTCCCTCAACCCTGCTTTACAATGAAATAGGAGTCGACAGCAGAATGGCGCACACGGTTTTTTGCGTACGAAACAAGAGAGAGATGGAGGGCCTCGACGAGCCGCCCTTCGATTCCGAGTTTGGCCAGAAGATCTACAAGAACGTCTCCAAGGCCGCCTGGGGCGAGTGGGTGGAGCGTCAAAAGATGCTGCTCAACGAGTACCGCCTCCAGCCCTGGACACCGCAGGCCCAGCAGTTCCTGGTGGAGCAGATGGAAGAGTTCTTCTTCGGCTCCGGTTCGGCGCTGCCCGCCGAGTTCGTGCCGCCCGCGCAGTAAGGCGGCCCTCCCGCGAGATCGGGAAACCGCCGGGAATCAGGATTTCCTCGCGAACCGCCACCGGAGTCTCTGATTCCAGGGCCCATCCGGGCCTCCTTGATGTACACTAAACAAGACCCCAGAAGCCGGCTCGCCCGAGCCGGCTTGATCATGTCGGGACGTGGCTCAGCCTGGTAGAGCACTCGCTTGGGGTGCGAGGGGTCGGCAGTTCAAATCTGCCCGTCCCGACCATCTATCTTCCTGCAATATCGTTCCTCGCCACGGCTCTTCGGAGCCGACCCGCGAAGCGCCCCAACCGCATTCGCGCAGCGAATGCCGAGTCTGGTCTGCGAGGGGCGCGAGGCTACGCCGAGCCATCGGCAGTTCAAATCTGCCCGTCCCGACCAATAGCCCCCATCCAGCTTGGGTCTGATGAGCCGACCCACGAAGCGCCCCAACCGCCTTCGCGCCAGCGAATGCCGAGTCTGGTCTGCGAGGGGCGCGAGGCTGTGCCGAGCCCATCGGCAGTTCAAATCTGCCAGTTTCCGCCTCAATCCCGCAAGAACACATTCAGCAGCGACTTGCGCACCCGGATGCGGTCGTCGTACTCGATGAACCCGAGCTTGCGAAAGCGGTTCATGAACGCGTTCACCCGCGGCCGGGTGCTTCCAATCATGTTGGCCAGGGCTTCCTGCGAGATGGGTGCGATCAGTGCCTCTTCTTCGCCGCCGCGGCTGTTTTCCGCCAGCATCAGCAGCAGGCGCGCCAAGCGCTTTTCCGCGCGATTGAAGAGCTGATCCACCAGATCCGCTTGCGTCCGCAGCGTGCAGGTCAGCAAGAACGACGAGAATCGGTACGCGAATGCCGGCTCTTCCTGCATCACCCGCATAAACTCGTCGCGCGCAATGCGCAGCGCCACACAGTCCGTGGTGGCCGTGGCCTGGGTGACGCGCACACACGGTTCCGGCTCCATGGCCTTCTCGCCAAAAAAGTCGCCCGCCGCAACCAGCCGCAGCGTCGCCTCTCTGCCCGCCTGCGAGATCACCGAAATTTTGGCGCGGCCGCGATGCAGAAAGAAGACACAGTCCGCCGGATCCCCTTGCGAGAAGAACGCCTTCTCCCTCTCCAAGTGGATCACTCTGCGTCCCGGTCCCGGATGCGCCAGATAGCGCTCCACGTCAAATCCCGGTTTGCTCGTCGGAGCTTTGCCTGCAGACATCATGCGGTTTCGCGAACTGGTCTCTCCAACCTCTGGCCTTGGCGCAAATCACTCTGATTATAGAAAGCGATCACCGACGATTGTCACCCTTTGGCGCCCGTGACATTCCCAATTCGGCGCTCCCGGTACACACACTGTCTCAAAAGGAACAGCGCACGCAGGCCTTCTCGCTTTCAACTGTCCTCACAACCGGAAATCTCAAGCGACTGCCCATCTAGAACGGGGGCCAGCGCATCTGCGAGTCGGTCATCCGGCCCGTTTCCGTCAAAGGAGTCTTCCCTTGCATCGAGTTCATCGCATCGTTGTTCCTCTTGTGCTTCTCGTCGCCCTGGTTGCCGTCGCCGGCTGCAAGAAAAAGCAGATCGCCAAGGCCCCCACCGCTCCGCCCGCGGCGCCCGCTCCCACCGCGCAGATCAGCGCCACTCCAGGCGCGGTGACCGCGGGAGACAAGGTCGTGCTCTCATGGAGCACCACCGGCGCCACCAGCATCTCCATCGACGGCCTGGGAACCGTGGCCGCCTCGGGCAGCAAGACCATCACCCCCTCCGCTTCCACCAACTACCACCTCGTAGCTCGCGGTGACGGTGGCAGCGCCGAAGCCGACGCGCGGGTTACCGTAACGCCTCCTCCCGCCGTTGCCGCGCCTGCCCCCAACACCATGAGTGAAGAGCAGGAGTTCCGCGCCAACGTTCAAGATGTGTTCTTCGACTACGACGCAGCCGCTCTGCGCAGCGATGCACAGGCATCCCTCACCAAAGATGCCGCCTACCTGTCCAGCCATCCCAACCTCAAGTTCGTCATCGGAGGCTACTGCGATGAGCGCGGCTCCAATGAATACAACCTGGCGCTGGGGCAAAATCGCGCAGAGACGGTGAAGAAGGCTCTGGTGAACGAAGGCATCGCGGCCAACCGCATCCGGGTCATCAGTTACGGAAAAGAAAAGCTGTTCTGCAATCAGCAGACCGAGGCCTGCTGGCAACAGAACCGCCGCGGCGGCTTCGCGCTCGATCGCTAGTGCTTGAGTTCATGCAAGGCCGTCTTGCAAAACCAGAGGCGGCCTTGCACCGCATTCAAAACAACTTATTTGCTCAGAATGCAGAAGTTCTCCACCAGATCTGCGTTGCGCCTAAATCGAACCGATAGAGTTCGAGCTCAGAAGAAGTCCAATTCCAGCTGCGGCGGCAGACCTTGCCGCCCGAGCCGATTCACTAAAAGTTCATTCCCTCCAAAACGGGTTTCGCTGTATATCTACTCGTGAGTTCACCTCGCACTTAAATCTACTTAGCTGAGCCTCCCCCTATGCGTTTCCTCCCCCTTTCCCTGCTCCTGTTCATTTTTCTTTGTGGATTCACCACCGCGCAAAGCGTTCCCCGCTCCTCCCACGTCTGGATGATCACCGAAGAGAACCATAGCTACGAGGACATCGTCGGCAATCCGCAGATGCCCTACTACAACCAACTCATTCAGCAATACGGCCTGGCCACGCAGTTCTACTCCGATCAGCACAGCTCGCTTCCTGCCCTGATGTGGCTAGTGGCCGGCGCGCCCGTCGAGTTGAACAACGACACTACCTCCTGCCAGCACAGCGACGACAACGTGGTGCGCGAGCTCCTCAAGCGCGGTTACACCTGGCGCTCCTACCAGGAGAACCTGCCCTACGCCGGCTTTTCCGGCCTCTATGGCGGCGAGGACGATGCCTACTACCGCCGTCACAACCCGCTGATCGATTTCACCGATGTCTGCCCCGGCACCGGGCAGGACATCCACAGCGTGCCCTATGCGCAGATGGCCGCCGACTTCGCGCAGAACAATACCGTCAACTACGCCTACATCACGCCCAATGCCGACGAGGATGCGCACAGCGGCAGCCTTGAGTCTGCGGATCAATGGTTGCAGGCCAACCTGCCCAAGATCCTCGCTCGCCCCGAGTTCAGCCCCGGCGGCGACGGCATTCTCTTCATCGTGTGGGATGAGGGCACGCTCTACACTGACAATCGCTGCTCAGCTATAGTTGCGAATGGCTGTGGCGGACGCACCGCCACGCTCGTCATCGGTCCCCAGGTCAAGCCCGGCTATCAATCCACCATCACCTACCACAACGAGAACGTGCTCAAAACCGTCTGCGCGGCCATGGGTCTATCGCCTTGCCCAGGTGCCGCGCAAAACGCCGCGCCCATGGCGGACTTCTTCAACACCAATGGCACCATCGGCGATCCCTCCAACAGCGTCGTCATCTCCACTCCTGGAAACGGCGCCACCATCGACGGAGCCGTGCACCTCGTCGCCTCTACCTCGGAAGATCAGCCCGTCGCGCAGACACAGGTCTGGGATAACGGTGTGAAGCTGGGCTGGTACGGCAGCGCCATCGATGCCGTCTATAACCTCGCGCCCGGCAATCACACCACCACCGTCTTCGATCTCGACAGCTCCTACCGAGTGCTTCACAAATCGTCCGTGACTTACCAGGTCGAGTCATCCTCCAACGGAGTGCAAGTCATCTCGCCCAGCCCTGATCAGGCCGTGAACATGACCACCGTGCACGTCGTAGCGCACGCCAAGGAGTCCCGTCTCATCACCCAGGTTCAGGTCTGGGATAACGGCGCAAAGCTAGGATGGTATCCCGGCAGCGATGTGAATCAGTACTTCAACCTCGCGCCGGGATCGCACACCGTCACCGTCCTCGATCTCGACGATCACTACAGCATCATCCACGCGTCCAGCGTCTCTTACTCCGTGCAGTAGCTTCGTGCCAAGCGCAGCGCGTCGGCCTTCCAGCACGTAGCCGCGCGTACTGAGCCACAAAAATGCGGATCCCTCGCTCGATCCGGGATCCGCACCTTCGCCACAGCTATCAACGTTGCACAGCGGCAGACTCGCTCAGCAGTGGCCGCAAGGTCGGTGCCAGATCCTTCAGCACCTGCACCGCCAGCGCGCTGCTGAAGTTGTACGAAGAGGCGTTCGCGCCCGGCACAAACGCCGTCACCGTGCCGAACAGGCGGTCGCCCAGGATGAAAACAAAGGTCGCGGTGCGGTTCACCGGCCGCTCCGCCACCACCCCGCCGCCATGCGCAAAGACCTTGAAGCGGTTGTCGCCGGTACCGGTCTTGCCCGCCACAGGAATCACCGTGCCATCCGCCAGCGTGAAGGCCCGCAGCGCACGCCGCCCCGTCCCGTTCTGCACCACGCCCAGCATCTCCTGGTACACCAGCCGCGCAATCACCGGCGAAAGCACCGCCTCGCCGCGTGCGGGACGAAACGCCACCCGCGTCTCCATCGGCGTGCCTTGCGCGAATTGCATGCCCCGCACCAATTCCGTGGGATACCGCACTCCGCCGTTGATCACGATTCCCGCCAGCGTCGCCAGTGCCTCCGGCGTATCGCCCGACACTCCAATGGCGGTCGCATAAGAGGGAACCAGCGCATCGAACGGATATCCCACCCGCCTCCACGCCTTCCAGATCTCCCGAAACGCGTCCTGCTCCAGAAGAATGCCGATGCGCACATCTTGCCCATGCCGCATCTTGGGCCGCATGAGCCAGCGATACACATCCTGCCGCTCCGCGCTGCTCGCTGCAATCGCCTGCGACAACGTGGCCTGCGGATGCTCCGCCAGATACCGCAGCAGCCACAGCTCCAGCGGATGCACGCCCGCCAGATATCCGCTGTCCGCCAGATTGAACTTGCCCGGCGCATAGGTCGCGTAGAGCTTGTCGGCCGAGTGGTTGCCGTGTAGCGGCTCCGGCGTGTGTCGGCTCACAAACGCCGTGAACGCGGCCAGATCTGCCTCCGGACGAACGAACCGGTAGATCACGGCCGCCCGCACCGCCCCCGGCCTCTTGTCCTTCAGCAGCAACTCCATGGCCGCATCGCTCGTCAGCCCCCGGTACTTCTCGTAGAAGCGGCTGAGGAACACCGTGCCTTCCTGGTCGGCGAAACGCTGCAGATAGCGAGCCCGCGCCGGATGGTTCGCATCCTCGAGAATCGCCGGCGAGGCTCCCGGCACCCGCCATTTGTAGTAGTTCTCGATGTCGCGCATCACCCGGATGTACACCAGGTTGATCGATTGCTGGAAGCCCTGGCGCACACTGGCATCGCCGCTGTTCTCGCTGCGCTCGAAGTTGGCAAACACATGCCGTCCGCCCGCCGTGAAGAACACCTCCCCCGGGCTGCCCGAGTACTTGCGATCCAACGCTGCGTTCAGCATGGTTTCAAGGCTGCGATCCTGAGCAGTGGCCAGATAACTCAACGCCCACTGCGTCAATCGATCGCCCGGGCCCGTGCTCACCGCCGCCAACTGCGCCGGCGAGAGCCCCGCATACTGCGCGTGCAGCTGCTCCATCACCTGCAGATAATTGATCAGCGTGCGCAGCTTGGCCGTGGAGCCCAGCTGCAGGCGCGTGTCCTCCACCACGCTGAGCGGCTGATTCAGGTTGTCGGTCTGCGCAATCAGTCGGTTGCTGCCTGCGCCCCGCTCGTAGAGCGTGAAGCTATAGATCACTTGGCCGGGATCGCCCGCCGACAGCAGTTGTTCGCCGCTCAGCCCCGCCGCCGCTGCCTTCTCCGGCGTGGCCACCTGCTCGAAGAAGCGGTTGATCGATTGCTGCAACTCCTGGTCGATCGTCGTCTGCACGCTCAAATCCAAGTGATCCAGC
>CBJOJD010000212.1:0-9374 GCA_966443485.1 uncultured bacterium
CCCACTAACTCGCAGTTTCATATTGCAGTGGTGCATGATCCCTACGGTTGCGCCATCACCGCTGATGCTGGCACCGGACGTCCCGCGATCTCCGTCTATCGTCGGCCCTCGCCCAGCACAAATCTCCGTTATCTGAGCGCTGTGATGTTCGACGGCCGCGAAACCCTGAAGCCCTTGAACAGCGTCGCAACCTTCGACGCAAACCTGAATTACGATCTCATCAATCAGGCCAATACGGCGGTCGTCGGGCATGCCCAAGGACAGGCGCCTACGGCAGCACAACTCTCCGCCATCGTGCAGTTTGAGATGGGGTTGTCAACGGCTCAGATTCACGATCGCCAGGCAGGTTCGCTCCACAAGCATGGAGCTGCGGGCGGCCCGCTTGATCTAGCGGCACAGCCTTACCACCCCGGTATGAATGATGTTTTCGGTGGTGATCCGGGCGGAGTCAGCTTCAATCCCAACGCGTTTTCACTCTACACTGCCTGGCAGAAGCCGAGTGCCAATGGTCGCCGAGATGATGGCCGTGACGATTGGGACGACCGGGATAAGAATGTTGCGCGCGAGGACATCGCCGCTGGAGAAGTGCTCTTCAACACGCATCGGCTTACCATCACCAATGTGCGCGGCCTCAATGACAATGCAGCGGTCGGCGCTCCAGCTTCCATTGAGGGCACGTGCAGCACGTGCCACGACACGCCAAATGTGGGGAATCACTCCCTGCCTCTTCCTCTGGACATCGCCACCAGCCGGCAGGCGGGATATGAATCTGACACAGCGATCTTGAAAGCTCTGCGCCAGCTGAGCGCGCCCGATCTTCCCGTTTACGAGATCACCGGTTGCCCCGATCCCTCCCGTCCTGGCGAGACCGTTTCGTACTACACAACCGATCCTGGGAGAGCACTGGTCACGGGCGCCTGCTCTGACGTGAACCGTGGCAAAGGGCCCATTCTTCGCGGCCTTGCGGCTCGTGCTCCATACTTCCACAACGGCTCCGCCGCTAACCTCGACGAGCTTGTGAACTTCTACAACGAGCGGTTCCAGATGAATCTCACCGCCAAGGAAAAGCATCAACTCGTTGCTTTCCTGAGCTCTCTCTGAACCCGCTTTGGCGGTATATGTACAAAACCCGTCCCAGGCAGGATACGCGCATGATCCTGTCTGGGATGGGTTCGTAATGCGGTGCTAGAAGCCGTTGTTTCAATTCGATCTCGAGCTGGAGGTGCTGTTCGCCCGAAGAGATTCGTAGATATCGCCGACCTTCTCATCCAGCAGATTCAGCTTGCGGGCGAGCCCTTGAATCTCTACCTCTGCACGGCGATTCACATCAAAATCGAGCTCGCTGCGCAGCCGGTCTTTCGTGTCCTGTCGATTCTGGCTCATCATAATGACGGGAGCCTGGATCGCAGCAAGCATGGACAGAAAAAGATTGAGCAGAATGAACGGATATGGATCCCAAGCCTTATGATCCAGCAAGATATTCACCGTTGTGTAGACGATCAGGACGACTGAGAACGTGATGATAAAGGTCCACGAGCCACCAAAGCCAGCAACCCCATCGGCAATTCGTTCCCCAAGGGTCGCTTCCTTCTCAATGATCTCGTTTGCATTGCGGGTGGCGCGTAATCGCACCAGGTGCTGAGCTGCGTGGAACTGCCGCCCCAGTGTTGTCAGCAGGTCCATACCTGCCATCGGCTTACGTTCAAGCAGAACCGCGATGTCCTGACGGGTCACCTCCAGGCAAACGCTCTCTTCAAGCGCAATTGCGCTGGTCTGGTGTGGGGTTTGCTCCAGCATAGAGGCGAACCCGAAAAAATCCCCGTTGCCCGGCTCATCGACCACCACATCTTGATGGTCCTCATCCACAGTGGTCACTTGTACACGGCCTGACAGCAGGATGTAGGCTTGCATGCCGGGGTCGCCGGCCTTGTAGATACGATCGCGCGCCGAGAACGTCCTGATATCAACCTGCCCGGCGAGCACAGCGGTTTCATCATCGTCTAGCAGCGAAAACAGAGGTACGCTTCGCAAGGCGTCCGGTGTACAGGTCATTGTTGTCTCCAGATAGAGGATGGCGCAGTCAGCGCAATATTTCGAAGATCGTGGTGAAGCGGGATATCAATCTCAAACCCGATCTGCCCTCCGATTGTAGGGCTTGCGATGTGGCTGCCACCCAAAATCGAGAACGTCACGGCCATGCGATTGTTCAGCTGATACCAGCCGCCGCTAAGGAACTGCAACTGGTCCTTGCCCAGCCCGCTGCTATCGGCCAGCGCACCGTAGCCTTCCGCACCAAGCGTGAGGCGCGGAGTGATGTCGTGCAGAAAGGACACTCCGCCGGTGTAAACGTGCCCGCGAGTTGTCTGCACTCCCAGTACGCCGGTGCTCGTGTTACCCGCAAAGAGAAAGCCGAAGTTGGCGTTCACTCTGGTTTTGTTAGACAGGGGCTCTTGCGCAATCGAGTTGAGCCAATAATCCGTCAAACCGGACCCCAACTCCTGGCTTGTGTCTCCGGTCGGGAACTCAACATAGAAGCTTGCGGACAGTGCTGGGACGCCGAACGGACGGGCCGCCTTTCGAAAATTCCACTTGATGCCCGTGTCCGTATCGCCGAAACCGTTGGAGTCCAGTGTCCCAGCCGCTCGGTAGATCGACAGATAAGGCGCGTCCACGTCCAGTTCCAGACCGTGCGGCAGGCCGTAGTTCACCTTGTAGTTTGCCGTGTTCTGGCGCAGATCTGGATATTGGGCGGACTGTAGCCCGTCGAATTCATTGAAGAATTCAAAGTGCAGCGTCCCCCGGTCCGTCACGTCCGCATTATCCGTGTAGAAGGGCATCTGGGCGGCAGCAATTTCCGAACTCCATGCCGCGACAAAGATGAAGATCAATAGCCTGGAAAGGGAACGCATGCGGAGATAGTTCTACTGTAAGCCAGACGGTTCAGAATGGCATATGAAGGAAAGGTAAAAGCACCTGGCTGCCCGAGCGGCTACTCAAGCTCGCCTAAGGCTCCAGCGGGCCGCCCAATCTGTTGCCACTCATCCGGCCACGGCCTGGGCCATCACCAAGCCCGCATGAGCTTGTCCGGAGTGATGGGATACTCGCGAATCCGCTTACCGGTCGCGTTGTAGATCGCATTCGCCACTGCGGCCGCTGCGCCCGTAATACCGATCTCCCCAATGCCGCGTGCTCCCAGCGGGTTGAACCGCATATCTGGGATATCCAACACCGTCACGTCGATCTCACCGATATCCCGGTTCACTGGAACGTGGTACTCCGCCAGGTTGTTGTTCACCGTGCGCCCGTACGTGGGATCCACGTGGCCCACTTCATGCAGGGCGAAGCTGATTCCCCAGACGATTCCGCCCATCAGCTGATTCAGGCCGGTGGTCTTGTTCATCAGCTTCCCGATGTCATAAGTTCCCACGATTCTCCGCACCCGGGGCATGCAGGTGGAGCGGTCAACTCCCACCTCTGCAAATACAGCTCCCCAAGAGTAGGACGTGAACGCATCATGATCTTCTGCGGGTTCAGCCGACCCCACCGCTTCTACCGGCCTATCGCCGTTTCGCGCGATGATCTCCGCGAACGTGTCAGATTGTTTCGCGTTGTTCTTGTTGTGTAGCGCACTATCATGTGCTTCGATATCGGCGGTACTAACCCCATGCAGCGGCGAGCGCTCATCGCGCGTGGCCAGTTCGGCTAGCTTCAGAATCACCTGCTTCGCCGCGGTTTGAACGGCCGGGGTCACTGATGCTGTGGACTGCGAGCCTCCAGAAACCGGCGCCTTGGGCAAAGCTGAGTCACCCAAGGCGGCTTCGACCAGCGACGGGTGCTTCGACAAGTCCAGCCCCAGCGTATTTGCGGCAGTCTGGGCGATCATGGTGTACGTGCCGGTACCCAGATCCTGAGAGCCACTGGCTGCATAAACCTTCCCGCCAGGAAGTATCCGCACTACGGCTTGTGCCGCAGAACGATTCGCTGGATACAGCGCCGTCGCCATTCCATAGCCGACCGATTCGTTCCCCTCAACCCGCTGCCCTGGCTTGGAGCTGCGCTTCGACCAGCCGAATCGCTCCGCTGCCTCCTGATAAGCACGCTTCAAGTTTTTGCTGGTCCAGGGTCGGTCGTGACTAGGATCCTTTTCGGCGTAATTCACGAGCCGCAGATGCAGCGGATCCATCTCCAGCTTTTCCGCCAGCTCGTCCAGCGCAATTTCCAGCACAGCCGTGCCAGGCGCTTCCCCTGGCGCGCGCATAAAAGTGGCCACGCCCAGGTTGGCGCTGATCACCTTCTCGCTAATCTGGACGTTCTCAGCGTCATAGAGAAGTTTGGCTGGCGATGCGGAGTGCTCGGTGAAGTCCTCCATCACCGACCCATCCATCACCACGTCTTGCTGAATTGCCAGAAGCTTGCCATCTGAACTCGCGCCCAGGCGAATATGGTTCAGCGTCGTCGGACGGTGGCCGACCGGCCCAAACATCTGCGAACGGCCTAGCACCAGCTTGACTGGCTTCCCGACGACCTTCGCCGCCGCCGCAGCCAGTGGAACATGGGACCACGTCGATCCTTTGCATCCGAATCCGCCTCCGGTATAGGGGCATCGCACCCGCACATTGTCCACCGGAATATCCAGAGCCCGCGCCAGTGATTGCTTTACGCCTGAGATGTATTGCGTCGAATCATAGACGTTCAGCTGCTCGCTTTCCCACCATGCGACTGTGGCGTGCGGTTCCAGCGGATTGTGATACTGAATCGGCGTGATGTAAGTTTGGTCGACAACCGCTGAGGCCTTCGCGAATCCTGCAGCTACGTCTCCGCGTTTGTCGCCCGGAGACTCTTTCCCTGGAATGCTCGGCCAGCGCGCTTGGGACAGCATCTCTTTCTTGCTCATCTGCGGCGGAAGCATCAGCTTCGCGGGCGACTTCGCGTACCGGATCTTCAGCAGCTCCGCTGCATGCCGCGCCTGCTCGAGGGTTTGCGCGACCACAATGCCGATGGGCTGGCCGTTGTAATGGACCTCTTTGTCTTGCAGTAGCGAGAGGCTGCGCCACGCCGGCGGCTCGGGTTTGCCTGGATTGAGTTTGGGAGCATTGAAGGGCGTCAAGACTGCGACCACTCCAGGGGCATGCTCGGCAGCCGAAGAGTCAATCGACACGATGGTTCCAGACGGAATACTAGCCTGCACCAGTCGCGCATACAGCAGGTCCGCTCCGGGCAATGGAGGCGCAAATTCAGCCGCGTATTTCGCTTTTCCCGTTACCTTCGCTAGGGCGTCATAGCGGTGCTGGTATTCCAACCGTTGGTTTGCTGTAGCTTCGCCATTCTCGATCATGCCGCGTTCCCCGCAGAACTCCGTTGCGTTCCGTTGGCGGCGATCTCCAGGCACCGCACGATCGCCCGCTTCGCCATCTCGATCTTGAACTGGTTGTGTTCGTAACCCTTGGCCCCGGCCAGGGCGGCTTCCGCATAGTTCATGAAGGCACTTGCGTCTGGGTTGCTTCCTTTGAGGCGATCCTCGGCTTCAGGCACGCGCCAGGGCTTGTGCGCGACTCCGCCCAGCGCAATCGCTGCTGATTTGATCACCTCTCCCTCCATCTCCAGACCCGCCGCGACTGAGACCAATGCAAAGGCGTAGCTCTGTCGATCGCGCACCTTCAAATACCAGGAATGCTCAGCCAACTTTGAGGCTGGAAGCTCTACCTGAGTGATCAACTCGTCCTCTCGCAGGTTTGTCTCCAGATGAGGAGTGGTCCCGGGCAGACGATGAAACTCCCCAATCGGAATGACCCGTTTGCCCCGCGGTCCCACCACATGCACCTTCGCATCCAGCGCCACCATGGCCACATTCATGTCCGATGGATTTGTGGCAATGCAGGTTTCCGAGCTGGTCTGGCCTCGATCCGATTGCCCGAGGATTGCGTGGATTCGATTGAACCCCTTGATCGCGGCGCATCCCGATCCCGGAGAACGCTTGTTGCACGCTGCATAAGACGGGTCCATGAAGTAGTAGCAGCGCGTGCGTTGCATCAGATTGCCTGCCGTCGTAGCCATGTTACGCAATTGTGGCGTCGCACCAGACAACAATGCCTGCGATAGCAGTGGATAATCCTTCCGGATTCGAGGATGATTCGCCAGATCGCTGTTGCGAACCAGGGCTCCGATTGTGACTCCGCCGCCAGTCGCGTCCTCGATGTCGTTCAGGCGAAGCCCTGTGACATCCACCAGTGAAGAAGGTCTCTCCACTCCGTAGCGCATCAGGTCAACCAGGTTAGTCCCGCCGCCCAGAAACTTCGAGCCATGCTCCGCCACGGCTGCCAAAGCTTCTTGCTCGGACTTTGCGCGCTGATATCGGAATGGGATCATGCTGTTGTCTTCGCCTCTCGAAGCTCGTGCTGGGCGGCGGCGCGAACGGCTGCAACAATGTTGGGGTAGGCTCCGCAACGGCAGATGTTTCCACTCATTCGCTCCCGCACTTCCTCATCGGAGAGCTTTGGGGACGCGCTCTCGCCCGATTCCCAGCTGACAATGCTGAGCTGACCGTCCCGGACCTCCTGCAACAAAGCGGTGGCGGAGCATATCTGTCCGGGTGTGCAATATCCGCACTGGAAGCCGTCGTGCTCTAAAAATGCTCTCTGCACCGGCGACAGGCCGTCAATGTCCTCGCCCGGGGCCAGCCCTTCGATCGTCGTGACCTTCGCCCGATCCACGGTCACCGCGAGCGTGAGGCATGCGTTGACGCGGCGCCCGTCGACCAGTACTGTGCAGGCCCCGCACTGGCCATGGTCACAACCCTTCTTTGATCCCGTCAGATCCAGATGCTCCCGCAGCGCATCCAGCAAGCTTGTCCGGGTATCCAGTGACAGCGCATGCGAATGCCCATTAACCTCCAGGGTTACATCCATCCTCTGAGGGTTCCCGCCACCCCCGGCGGAAGAAGCCTCCGCGTGAGCATCGCGCGGAACGCCAGTCGCTAGGCCCGCTCCAATCAATGTGGCTCCCTTCACGAAATCTCGACGAGAGAAGTCATATTCTCCCTGCTCTCGCGCCGGCAGTTGATTCACTGGGAAGTCCCGCTTACTGGGCTGGTCGAAATCGCACATGAAAGCCCTCCGGCCCGGCAAGCCCCGGGATAGAACCATAGATGGCCCCCTCCAGAGACGAGATGCTTGAGCGCGCCACCGACTCTCCCGCTCGCGCCAGCAGCGATACACTTCTCCACAGCGGAGCTACTCTCCCATTCCGTACTTTCGGAGTTATGCTGGTGGAGAAGGCATAACGCCTGATAGATCCCCTGAACCGCACTCGCCCGCCTGGTTCAATCCGTAAACGGCCATTTTTTTGCAATGGCCATTTTTTGCAAGATCTCGCCTGATGCTCAGCAGCGGATCCAGCTAGGCAGCCCCCGAGGCGGACAAGGCATCTAACTCGGTAAGCGTAAGCATGACCTCTCCCCAGGCTTTTGACCGTTGAGGATGACGGCCTGATTGTGCTCATCGGCTCGAATTAGCCAGCTCGATTCGATGCTCAGCGGAGAAAGGAGCCGTCGTGCCGCGCTCCAGATCGACAATTCGCGTCTCGGAAGAGTCTCAAGACGATAGCGGTGAGCTTTCTGTCTGTGCCGAAATCGCTAGTTCCCCAGCTTTGACAGACGATTCGCTTACAGGGGCCTGTCAGGAGATGGAAATCGGATCCCATCGCACGTGCATCGCCCCCCCGGAACAGTGGCCTTTTTCCGCAGGAGTCATGGCCGAGAGGATCCGTGCCTTTGATTGGGCTTCTACCCCCTTGGGTCCGATTGAAATCTGGCCATCCTTCCTGCGCTGCGCCGTCGACGTGATGCTAGGCTGCGCCTTTCCCACCACCGTTCAGTGGGGACCCGAACTCTGCCTGCTCTATAACGACGCGTATATCTCCCTGATCGGCCCCCGGCATCCGTCGGCTTTGGGCAAGCCCATCCTCGAGGCGTTTCCGGAGATCGCGTCTACTTATGAGCCGCTGGTCGAGAAAGTCTGGCAGGGCGAGCAGATCTGTTTGACCGATCAGCCCTTTCAGTACACGCGCGAAAACCATCTCCAAGACTTCTGGTTTGACCTCTCCTACAGCCCCATACATGATGACGTGGGCTCGGTGGCGGGCATCTTGGCCATCGGCTTAGAGTCCACTGCAAGAGTCTTGGCGGAACGCGGAAGGCTGGTCGCCGACAAGCGCCTGCGCCGTGTGCTGGAGACGGATGCGATTGGAGTTATGTTCCTCGATAGCTCCGGAACCATCTTCGATGCCAACGATGTGTTCTTGCGGATGGTCGGCTACTCGCGCGAGGAGCTCCAGACCGGCACAGTCACGTGGCGGACCCTGACTCCGCCGGAATGGATCCCCATCAGTGAGGAGCAGATGGCAAAGGTGGCCCGCACCGGCCGCCTCGGGCCGTACGAGAAGGAATATCTGGTCAAAGGCGGTGGCCGGCGGTGGATGCTGTTTGCCGGAAGCGACCTCGGCGATGGAACCATCGCTGAGTACGCCATCGACATCAGCGACCGAAAGCGCGCGGAAGCAGGTATCCACGCCATGGAGGAGCGTTTCCGCGCTCTGGTCGAAGCCACTTCCGACATGGTGTACCGCATGAGCCCCGATTGGACCGAACTGCGTCCTTTGCGCGGTCGCGACTTCCTCAGTGACACTGAGCCCGGGCAGTCCTGGCTCCGCAGGTTCATCCTGCCCGAAGATCAAGAGGATGTTCGCCGCGCCATTGAAGATGCCGTTCGCAACCAGCGCCCCTTCGAACTGGAACATCGTGTTCTCCGCGCCGATGGTGAGGTGGGCTGGACATTCTCCCGGGCCATCCCGCTCATCGATAAACATGGCTGCATCACCGAGTGGTTTGGGACTGCCAGCGACATCACCGCCCGCAAACGTGCCGAAGAGGCTCTCGTTCGCAACGAAAAGCTGGCCACACTGGGACGGCTCGCCGCCTCCATCGCCCACGAGATCAACAATCCGCTGGAGGCGACGACCAACTTGATCTTCCTTGCGCGAATTGCCGCGGAACGATCCGAAGACCCGTCGCAGTTTCTGGAAGCGGCGGAGGCTGAACTCAAGCGCATCGCCCATATCACCCGCCAGTCGCTCGGCTTCTACCGGGAATCCAGCATGCCCCTGGAGATTTCCGTAACGGCGTTGATCGAGGATTCCATCGAACTGCTTCGCGGTAAGATCGCCACTAAATCCGTCCGCATCCATCGCCATTGGCGCGAAGACGTTCGGGTCACGGCAGTCCCCGGAGAACTGCGCCAGATCTTCTCGAATTTAGTGGCAAACGCGGTCGACGCTCTGGAGCCCGGCGGTGCCATCACGATCCGCGTGTCCAAACGCAA
>CBJOJD010000213.1:0-9354 GCA_966443485.1 uncultured bacterium
CTCCGTCCTGATATCCAATTCGATAACAGATCTCCGAAATGCTCAAGCTGGTGGACTCCAAGAATAGCCGGGCTGCGTCCAAACGTTGTTCTTGGATCCATTTTCCAGGAGACGTCTTCAACTCGTCGGAAAATCTTCGAGCCAGCGTTCTCGGCGTGACATGCAGTTCTTTTGCAAGAAAGGAGATATCAAGTTGCGTGAGGTTCGAACGCGCTATTCGGCGCAGGCGTCTTTCGAAGGACGTGGTCTCGATGAGGCCGGGAACTTCGTACGGATCCTGAGACTCTCGCGCCGGCGGAAGTACCATCAGTTTCCTCACCTGCCGCTCTTCATTCGCAAATCCAAGATCCTGAAGCAGGCAGCTTACGAGTTCCAGCCCGGCAAATGCCGCACCAGTGGTATAGAACAATCCATCGCGAACCAAGATTCGGGACGGTTCCCATTTCACTAGCGGAAACCGATGCTTGACCTCTTTCTTGAGCCACCACGAGATCGTCGCCCGCTTGCCTGTCAGTAAGCCAAGATTCGCCAGCATATAGGAAGCACCGCATGTGGCGGCGATCCTCGCTTTCTGTCGCTTTGCTAAAAGCACCAATGTTCTTGCGTTTTGCGTTTCAAGTTCCAGGTCGCGGACCGATTCGACAACGTTGGTCGTTACTCCGGTGAGCAATATGAGCACATCGATCTTTTTTGATGGTTTGGGGTTTGCGCGATAGAGAACTCCGGACTTGGAGCGCGGGCGCGCGGTCCTCGATACAAATTCATATGTAAATACTTCCTTGCCCCGCACCTCGTTCACGGCTTGAAATGTCTCGATCACCGCTGAAGCGATCGCGGAGTAGAACGCGCTCGGCAAATAAAGCACCACATGCATATGGCAAGTTTTGCATAAAGAACGTCAGTTTCTCCACTGGTCTGAAATTCCCGCCAAACCTAATCTGAATCCAGATGAGAGCGATGTCAGAGACTGCTACCGGTAACGAGGAGGGCTTTCGGTGAAAGCATGGGTTTTGAAAGGTTTTGGGCTAGATAACCTGAAGATGGTCGATGTACCGGTGCAGGATCCTAGTCCACTCGATGTAGTCGTGCGCGTCAATGCCGTATCGCTGAACTACCGGGACAAGCTGCTGGTGGAGGGACTCTACAACCCAGAACTCCGCTTTCCGATAACGCAGGTAGCCGATACCGCGGGCGAGGTTATTGACACAGGACGAGAGGTTTCCCGTTTTCGGAAAGGCGACCGTGTAATCACGAACTACGCCACTCGCTGGATCGACGGGCCGGCCAGGGTCGACGAAGTGGTGCACACATTGGGAAACACGATCCCAGGCGGGTTGGCTGAATACCTTGTGCTCCATGAGGAAGCGCTGGTTCATGCGCCTGCATACCTCACGGACGAAGAAGCTTCCACCCTGCCGGTCGCGGCTCTAACGGCCTGGCATGCCTTAACGGGAAAACGGGTCCTCGTTCCGGGAGACACAGTCCTCGTACAGGGAACCGGTGGTGTTTCGGTTTTTGGTCTGCAATTGGCTGTAGCACTGGGAGCAACAGTGATTGTGACATCGAGTAGCGATGAGAAGCTTGAGCGGGCTAAACATCTCGGTGCGCACGAGACCATCAATTATGTTCGAACACCCGAATGGCATGTCGAAGCACTGCGAATGACCGCGCAGCAGGGAGTAGACAACATATTGGAAGTTGCTGCGGGCAAGACGCTCGGTCGGTCGCTGGAGGCGATCACACCTGGTGGTCAGATTTCGGTGATTGGAATCCTCGATGGGTTTTTGTCAGACATTCCGATCTTCACCTTGCTGCAAAAGCAAGCATCCATTGTTGGGATGGTGACCGGGTCCAGGCGCATGTTTGAAGAGATGAATGCTGCGCTCACCAAGTTCCAGCTTCATCCGGTGATCGACACTGTGTATCCCTTCGAGGATGCCCGACAGGCTTACGACCATCTCTATCGCGGAGCCTTTGGAAAAATCGTAATCAAAATCCGATGAACGCGTGCTTGAGTCCTGCTCGCCTAACTGGGCACAAACCAAACCATGCAGTCCGAAGTCCCAATCTCGCGCCGTTGGGGTTTTCCGGGACGGTTCAGAAAGTTGCTACTGCAAACTATTACCGGAACTTTCGCAAGGAGACAAAATGAATTGGGGCTCGGCATCATTATCTGGGAGACTAATTCGCCTGGAGCCTCTGAGCCGCGAGCACGTGTCGATATTCCATCCTGGCTGACGAATGGCCCCCGACGAAGGCACGCCTCAGGCAGCGCCTTCAGCTTTTGAGTCCTGAATCAGGGACGTAGGGTACAGCGGCGCCGTAAGAGAGAGGATGGCGACAATCCAACTTCGCTCGGATGAGTCTTCCGGTATGGTCAGAAGTCAACCGCAATAAAGATGAAACGAAGGAGAGACTCGAAGACATGAAGAAATTAGGACTGGTGACCGGCTTGGGTGTGGGCGCTGGCATCTTCTACTACAAGGAATTAGTAGCGGCACACCAAGCTCTAGGGCTGAATCCGAAGATAGTGATGGTCCATGCGGACGAACGGAAGGTGAGGGCACATGCTGCAAATCGTGAGTTGAAAGAGCTCGCTCATTATCTCGCCGCTCTGATGAAACAGCTGAAAGATGGCGGAGCCGAAATTGCATGCATCCCTGCCTTCGCGCCACAAGTTTGTGAGGCCGAGCTGAACAAACTCGCACCCCTGCCGCTGATAAGTCCTATAGATGTAATTGTGGATGCTGCGAACAAAACTAACTATCGAAGGCTAGTCATTCTCGGTGCGCGCGTCACCATGGAGACAGAGTTGTTCGGGAAGCTAAAAGGATTCAATATTGCGAAATTATCCTCGGACGATTTCGAGACTGTGGCAAGCACCTACCAGAGAATTGTTGAAAATGGCGCCGCCACTGAAGAGCAGTTCCAAGCGCTCAGAACGGTCGCTCACGGAGCAATCGCAACCACCTCCGCCGATGCCGTGATACTGGCTGGCACAGATCTCGCCTTTGTCTTTGATGAGAGGAATGCAGACTTTCCACACCTGGATGGGGCTCGTCTTCACATCGCAGAGTTGGTCAAGGCCATGCAATGACCTCTGGTGCGTTCTTTCTCGGCCGTAATACCTGCAAATCAGCCCATCGAACTCAAGGAGGTGCTCAATGGAGCCGACGCACCCTTGTGCGGAAGTCCCAGACCTGATGGCCGGTTCGGAGTATGCGCACTCGAAGATAAGGATTCCTCGAATTGCGATCGTCGGTGCAGGCCTGGTGGGGACCACCACTGCCTATGCATTGTTGCTTTCTGGAATACCGGCCGAAATCGTGCTCATCGGTCGAGATTCTCGGCGCACGGAGGGCCACGTGCACGACTTACGCGATGCCGGAGGTTTTTCGCACGAGTGCGACATTCGTGTTGGGGAGCTTTCAGACTGCCGTGATGCCGAGATAACCGTTATTACGGCCGGAATCAGCCAAGCTGGCAGCAAATCACGCGAAGAGGGTCTCGAGGAAACTGGGGCGATCGTTAGGATCCTGGTGAGTGGTATCTGCCGCTACTCCCCTAATGGGATCCTACTGATCGCGTCCAATCCCGTTGATGTGATGACCTATGCCGCATGGAAATGGTCGGGACTTCCAGCAGCTCGCGTTATCGGCTCAGGAACTTCTCTGGACACGGTACGCCTTCGCCGCAGAATTGCTGAACGATATGGGGTAGCCTCATCGAATGTGCACGCTTATGTGGTTGGCGAGCATGGCGAGACTCAGCTCGCAGCTCTTTCCTCGGCGCGCGTGGGAGGATTTGCTCTCGATGAGTTCCATGCGCGGCTTGGATCTTCCGATGAAGAAGATGCACTTTCAAGGGTGGCAAAAGAGACTCGCTCTGCAGGTAGCGAAATCATCCGGGCAAAAGGTGCAACTCACTTCGGAATTGGCGCTGCTCTGGTCCGGATCATTCGGGCAATTCTTAAGAATGAGAGATCTATTCAGACCGTTTCAAGCACGGTTCCGGAAGAGTTTGGCCTAGGCCACCTTGCCCTGTCTCTGCCCAGCATCATTGACCGGCACGGGATCGATCGTGTCTTGCCTATTTTGCTTAACGAGACAGAGAGAAAGGCGCTTGAAGTGTCCGCCGGAGCAATCAAGAGAAGTATCGCAAGACTCGCTCGAGCAATACCGTTTTGACGAGTTGGCCCGGCAAGTTTGCTGCACGTCTGTTGACGTTCTACCAATCTTTGAAGAAAGGAACAACACCCCGATGTCTTGGCAACGAGCGCTGGCACTATTGGCGTTGAGCGTTTCCACCTTACTCGATTGCAGCGGAGGTGTGGGGCTGCCGTCTGGATCGCCCTCGCAAAGCCAGGACACTCCGGACAGCGGAGTGGAAATGGTTGTGGAGGGTTTGGTGCGTGATGTGGCTTGTCCAATGCAAAATCACAAGTCCACTTCCAAGACCTTTAACTTGGATTGTGCTCTGGCGTGTGCAAAAGCGGGATCTGCACTGATCATCTTGACCGATACTGGAGCTATGTATTTTCCCATCACTGACGCAATGCCGGACAAAAGCATACGAGATAAGCTCATGCCATTTGTCGGGAAGTATGTTCTTGCTTCGGGAAGGGTATTCCGCAGGAACGGAACACGCGTCATTGTGATCAAGAAGATGGAAGAGCTGAAAGATGTGAATCTCAATGCTCAGGAAAGTGAATGATTGCTGACCACCGGCTTGGCAAGTCAATGTTTGAAATCACCGAAATGTGAACGCGATCATCTTTGATCCCATCTTGTCTTGAAGCGTTTCTGTATCCTGTGTCAGATACTCCGCTAGACCGCGATGAAAACAACTACACAAGGCTGGATGGATGGGCTCATAGGGGTCATCATCTTCAGTGGTTCACTGCCGGCAACCCGTATAGCCGTCGGCGGGTTTACACCAATCTTCCTGACTTCCGCACGAGCGGTCATTGCCACATCGTTAGGAGCTGCATTGCTTTTTTTCTTGGCTCAGAAGCGGCCATCACGAACCGACCTTGGCTCATTGGCACTGGTGGCGTCTGGTTGCGTTCTGGGTTTTCCTCTTCTGACAGCTCTCGCGCTCGAACACATCACTTCGGCGCATTCGATCGTCTACATAGGTCTTTTGCCCCTCGCGACAGCTATCTTCGGGGTGCTACGCGGCGGGGAGCGACCAAAGCCCGCATTCTGGTTATGGTCCGTCATCGGCAGCCTGTCTGTTGCAGGATTCGCGCTGTCGAATTCGCAAAGTGCTTCACTGATCGGCGATCTGTTCATGGTAGGGGCGATTCTCGTGTGCGGACTCGGATATGCCGAAGGAGCTAAATTGTCGCGAAGGCTCGGTGGATGGCAGGTGATCTCTTGGGCTCTGATCGTGTCGTTCCCGATCATGGTGATCGTGGCGCTCGCAACACTTCCTGCTCGCTGGAATGGAATCGGTCTCGGAGCATGGATGGGACTGGCTTATGTTTCGGTCTTCAGCATGCTGATCGGCTTTGTTTTTTGGTATCGGGGCCTCGCGCTGGGCGGTATCGCCGCCGTTGGACAACTCCAGCTCTTACAGCCCTTTATCGGATTGGGTCTAGCAGATGTGCTCCTGGGGGAACGGATCTCTTGGCCCATGATTGCGTTCACTGGCGTCGTCGTTCTCAGCGTTGCCGGAGCTAAGCGTTTTGCATAATTACGTTCCCACTTCCGATCATTGGCGGGGACGTCCCGTCCGGGGGCTCCAGCACCAAATCTCAGGGGAAGCATTCCGGGCTGGCCTGGCCGGAACTGCAGAATTGCTGGAGGAGGCGGAAGCGGACGGAAATGAGTTCGAAGTCTTGGCCAAAACGGTGCACCCTCAAGACATCCTCGATTACCTGAAAAATCTCAGAACCGCTGCCCCGGTTCCCTGTGTTCCAGGAACACAGATGAGCTATGCGTCAAGGAACTGATCGGCGCCGAACCAACTCCGGGATCTAGGCGGCGTGATCTTTAGCCGGGCCCGGTTTCCAGCCAAAGTGGGCAGCTGCCTCCTCCGTAAATGGACAATCCTCCAGATGATTCATAGCCGTGGGATTGGAGTAAGCGTCCGCTTCTCACCGTGTAGACAGAAGGCGCGGGTCAGTCCGACGATGGCGTTGTGAGCGAAACGATTCAAGTTGCTGCAGGTGGCTCTTCGAAACGGGTTCACCGTAGCGCTGACGAGAAGCGGCGCATTGTCGAGGCGACACTTGTTCCAGGTGCTTCGATTGCACGGGTTGCGCGAGAGAACGGGGTAAACGCGAACCAGGTGTTCCAGTGGCGATACGAGCATAAGAACGGCGTCGGCTGGGCGGTGAAGCAACCGCAGGCGAAGCTTCTGCCTGTGACTGTTGTGGCAGAACCGCGCAGCGTTGTTGTGCCGGAAGTTGCATCGGCGCCTGTGCCCACGCCACCTTCGGCGACGATTCACATCGAGTTACCTGGCCGAGCACTCGTGAGTGTGGAGGCCGGCGTTGATCCTGACCTGGTGCGTGCGGTGCTGGGGAGCCTCCTGCGTTGATCGATCTCAAGCCTGGCACGCGTATCTGGATTGCCGCGGGGCTCACTGACCTGCGCCGCGGTTTCCAGGGCCTCTCTTCCATAGTTGAGACGGTGCTCGAGCAGGCGCCATTTTCGGGACACGTGTTTGTGTTTAGGGGAAAACGCGGCGACCTGATCAAGCTTTTATGGTTTGACGGCGATGGTCTATGTCTCTTCCAGAAAAGATTGGAACGCGGTCGCTTCGTGTGGCCCCAAGCCACGACCGGAGCAGTGTCGTTGACGCGTGCGCAGTTATCGATGCTCCTGGAAGGCATTGATTGGCGCCAGCCGCAGAGAACATGGGAACCATTGTCGGCAGGATAGCTGAACGATTTTGATCTGCCATTCTTCACAACCTATGGCATACTCTCTGCGATGGCCGATCTCTCCATCGTTCCCAGTGATCTGAGCACACTCTATCGAGGTCTTCTCGAAGCGCTCGTTATTGCGCAACAGGAGCAGATGCTCGCCAAGGATGAGGCCATTGCTGCCCATCACGAGAAGTTAATCAGCCGCGATAACGAGATCGAACATCTCAAGCTGGTCATCGCCAAGCTTCGGCGGATGATTTTCGGCACGAAGAGTGAGAAGGTCACCCGCGAGATCGAGCAGTCGGAGTTGAAGCTCGAAGAACTCGAGACCGGTAAGGCGGAACGCGTCTCCGCAACAACCAAGACAGACGCGCCTCACGGAACAATCCGACACGGCGCCCACCGCCTGCGCATCGCCCCGTGAAGTGCACACCCATCTGCCCACCGAAGAGGCATGCCCCGACTGTGGCGGCGAACTGCGCAAGCTGGGCAAAGATGTCTCCGAGATTCTTGAGCGCATTCCTCCCACCTATAAAGTGATTCAGCATGTTCGGCTGAAGATGGCTTGCACGAAGTGCGACGTGATCGTCCAGGCGCCAGCGCCATCGAGACCGATTGAACGCGGACTTGCCGGACCAGCGCTGTTGGCGCACGTGCTCGTTTCTAAGTACGCCGATCATTGCCCTTTATATCGCCAGTCGGAGATATTCGCTCGCGATGGTATCGACCTGGATCGCTCCACGCTTGCGGATTGGGTTGGGGGCACCAGCCATCTGTTGTCGCCGTTGATCGATCAGATTCGGAAGCATGTGATGGTGGGGTCCAAGCTGCATGCCGACGACACACCGGTTCCAGTGCTTGCGTGATGGCAAGCTGCGACTCGCACGCTACAGTGGCGGCTAGGTCAAGATAGGGCGGCTGCATAAAGATTCCTTTCCTCACGCAATCCGCCTTAAAATGGAGACGGCTGATTGCGAGCGTTCGCGCGTTTCGTATTTTTGCCAACCGGCTCCCGGAGAGCGGCCACTCTCCGGGACCATCGTTCTAAGGGCTTCGGTTATCCAACTCGAAGCGCCTCCCCGAAAAAATTAGATCGGAGCACTCCAAAATGGGTGCATGATGGGAGTGGCTGCCCCCTCCCGGCGCGGGGCTGGTGGAGCTAATGCTTCTCAGCCCCCCTTCCCGCCGTTCACCGTAGCGCCTACTGCATTGGCTTGTGTGGCGCTTTGAAGAGCGCCTGCGAGAGCTTTAGCTTTTCTTCCACCAGTTCCCCTGCGGTCAACGGCTTGGCCCACATTCGAGCCTCCTTCGATTCCCGATCAATCAAGCCCCAGACAATCCCCAAAAACTCCAACTTCGAATGACCTTGCATCTTCTCAAGTCCGGCGATGAACTCTCCTACTTTCCCGGGCACTCCAATCCACTTCGCCCCAATCGATTCTTGAAAACCGTCCTCCGCAGGAATGGCAACGAAGAAGATCAATCCCAGATGGACGTCGTCGGGGTCGAGCTGCTCGTCGAGCATTGCATTCCGAGCGCGGTCCGCCTCCGTCACGAGACGCTTCACGGCCTCCAGAATGGACAGAGACTTGGGCAGCGCTGGTGTGCGCCCGGCATTCAACTTTCGGCGCACCCGCTGCGCGGCAGTCATTCGGTCTCTCATCGCTTGGAAGCCCTTGCTCCTAGCGGATGCTGTGAGCGCCATCATTTTCCTCGTACCTCTCTCGGGGGTGGTCACCTAGATTGCCCTGAATCACCCCTACACTGTAAGTAATGACTCAACTGTTCTTAATTAGCAACAAAAATCAAGCGGATTTATTTAATTCGCTTGATCTGCGTCGTTCAGAGAGATTTATTTCTACCATCTCGAAACCGAAACAGCTCCACTATGTCGCCAGTGCATCCTAACGAGTGTTGGCTATGGATACACGCTCTCATGCTCAACGTCTTCAGTCTTACCGGTCGATTCTGGCTCAGCTCGACGAGAATCTCACCGTTCAGAATCGTGATTCCCTCGTCCAGCTCCGCCACATCCTCCAGCTCCGCATCGCTGAGCTGGAGGCGGCCCGCCTTGCCCTCGCCAACCGGATCAACACCCTGCCGAGCAATGCCGGTGACAACCCTTTGACCGCTGAAACCAGCATCGCCTAGCCATGGACACCGGATGCGCCCCGCCACATTAGGAACATCCAATCCTTATAGTCCTGGGAAGTTTTTGATGTTCATACCAGCCGCACGCCAAAACGTGCGTACCCTCGGTCGCCCCGGACAGTTCATCATCCTCGCCGTCAACCGCGAAGAAGCTTACGCCTACGTAGTTCCCCTGAGCGCCGGAGATTTCATGGAGGAGATTCGTTTCACTGATCTGGAACCCCTTCCCGCCGAGTGCGACGACCACCAAAACATCTGGTCCGCCTCCCCTCATTGACTTTCAGTGCTCCTTGGTTGCCTTGTTCTCTCTTTTCGTTCTTTAGCTG
>CBJOJD010000214.1:0-9288 GCA_966443485.1 uncultured bacterium
CACGCTCTCCAGGCGGCGATGCAAGATGTGAGCCACCTTCTGCGCCATCTCCGGCGAGAACTGGCGCATCTCCGCCAGCCGTTGAATGGAGACCACCTTGTGGTCTTCGCTCAGGTTGTCCAGCACCTGCGAGGCCCGGCGCGGATCCAGGTGCGCCAGCACCAACGCGATGGTCTGGGGATGTTCGCTGTCCAGCAACTTGCCGAGCTGCTGAGGATCGGTACGCTGCAGCTTGGCCAGGTTGCCTTGCGCGGCCTCCTGGGCGCGGCGCACCATCATCAGCAGATCTTCAGCGCGCTCCTTGCCGAAGGTTTCAACCAGCAGGCGGCTGGCGTAGTCCAACCCGCCATGCACCATGAACGTCTGGGTCTCCAGCATCTCCCAGAACTCTTCCACGATGTCTCCGGAAAGCTCCGGAGTGATGCCGCGCAGATCCGCCAGTTCTTCCGTGATCCGTTGTACGTCGTTCTCGGGAAGAGAACGAAGAATCTCTTTGGCAACATCCTCGCCCAACGCTACCAGGAGAATCGCCGCCTTGCGGACGCCGTTTACCTGGGACGCTTGACGTCGCCTCTGGATGCCGCTCTCTTTTTCTTGCTCCGCCACTTGTGCCATCCCCGTTGTGCCCACCTAATCTTGTGTCCGCTCTTGGCTACGACGTCCGTTCAATGCCACACTGCGTGGTCTTAGTCCGAATGAATCCAGCTCTGCAGCAGTCGCGAGCTCTGTGCGGGCTCACGCTTCACGTGTCCAGTCACCTGCTCCAAGATCTCCTGTGCTCGAGCCCGATCCGGATCCAGTTGAGGCGGCTCCGGCATCACCTTGGGCGCCGGAACAGGCTGCGCCGGCAATTCCTTGGTTACCTGCTTGCCTGCCAGTGCAATCGGTGCGGCTGGGGCGGCATTGACCTTGGCCAGGGCCGGGCGTACACCGAAGGCCACTAGCACCAGAATGCCGAGCACCAGAGCCGCGTACTTCATGATGATCGGGGAGTTCTCCGCCGTATTCCACACGCGGGCTACCGGCGAGACCGGCGTGGCCGCGCGGTTGTCATCGAACGAGAGGTCTTCCACCGTCAACATGTCGCCCCGCCCGTTGTCGAAGCCAACCGCCGCCTGTGCCAAAGCCGTGAGGTTGCGAATCTCTTCCGCCGAGCGCGGCTGCCACACTGCAGCTTTGCCTTTCAGCGCGGGCTGCATCAGCCGGTCGTTGACCACGATCGCCGCTGTCAACCGGCGCACGTGCCCAGGATTCTCCGAAGTGTGCTTCAAAGTCTTCGACACACCGTAGGTGCCGGATTCAGATTTGGCGCTCTGCGGCGGCGTGGTCTGCGGCGGATACACCGGCAGAGTCTGCGAGTTGGGTGCATTCGATGCCGTGCCCGGAACGCCCGCTGCTACCGGCTGACCGCCTGCGCTCTGCTCCGTGCGCTGCATGGAGAGCGTTACCGTCTGGTTGGGATCGTAGGTCTCCTGTGTGACCTCCGTGGATACCGGATCGTAGTCCAGCGTCACCGAGGCACGCACATTGCCCGCACCGGTGACCGGTTCCAATGTGGAGATCAATTTCTCTTCAAGGACCTGCTCTTGAGACAAGCGCATCGCCTCCGCGGTCTTCGGTCCCAGCGGCAAGTGCCCTGCCGCGTCCACCAGGACCACGCGATCGGGAGAGAGCCCATCCACCGCAGATGCCACCAGGTTGCGAATCTGCTCCGGCTCGCCGTCGGCCAGGCTGCGATGACGCAGCTTCAGGACAACCGAGGCTTTGGCCGGCCGTTCCTGTTCGCGGAACAGCGAGTCGTGCGGCATCACCAGATGAACACGCGCTGACTCCACATCCGACAACGACGCCACCGTGTGCTCCAGCTCGCCTTCCAGGGCGCGCTGATAGTTCACTTGCTCATCAAACTCCGAGCCCACCCAATTGGGCTTATCGAAGATTTCAAAACCCATGCGGCCGCTCTTGACGCCGCCCTTGGCAGCCGTCGCCAGGCGAGCCTTGTCCAGCACTCCCGCCTGCACTCGAATGGCACCGGTGGAGGTCACATCAAAGGGAATCTGCGCCTGCGCCAGTACCTGTCCGATTTCGCGCGCATCTTCTGAATCAAGATCGGCGTAAAGAATGCGCCAATCCGGCCGAAGAGCATACCAGATCAGGAATCCACCCAGTCCCAGCAACAGAGCGGCCGAGGTAACCGCCCACACGCGTTGCTTGGGGAGCATGGATGCCCACTGCACTCGCGCGCGCGTCCACAGCATGCCTACTCCGCCTGCCAGCGGTGCTTTTCCGCCCGTCACCGGCGCGCTCTTCTCTATCTGTGCTCCCGTTGCCATGATCTCCGCGTCCCGTCGTCTTCAAAAATGAGGTCTTCTCTACTTGCCGCGATTGCTTGTGCTCGCGCTTAGAACTGCATGCCCATGATGGACTGATAGGCCTGGACTGCCTTGTTGCGCACCGACAGCGTCAGCTCGAAAGCCATGCTGGCCTTCTGCGTCGCAATCATCGCTTCATGCACGTCCACACCCGAGCCGCTCATCAGCCCGCGCACCGTTTCTCCAGCCTGGTCCTGCAGCTTGTTCACTTCACTGATGGAGTCCTTCATCAAGCTGGCGAAGGGAGTGCTGTCCGTGCCGGGTGTCTCCGCAGCCGCAGCCGGAGTGTTGGTCAAGGCGTTCAGAGAGCTGGCGCCGGAGGTCATTGCGGAACTGATGGCATTGATAGCCGAGGACATAAGTTTTTCCCTTTCGGTTCTTCTCTGGTTGTGACCGGAGAGCGTTACGATTTCGCGATTTCGAGTGCGGAGTTGATCATGCCCTTCTCTGCCTGTACCGCCGAACTGTTCAATCCATATGCACGCGTCGCCCCCATGAGGTCTACCATCTCTGTGAGCGGATTAATGTCTGGATAGGACACGTAACCATCCGGCCCCGCATCGGGGTGACCCGGATCGTACCGCTTCAGCGGCGCTCCCGGATCGGCAACCACCTGCGCCACGTGAACTCCGCCGGCCGGCTCGTTGCCGTTCGATGCGCCGAGCAGCGCGGGAAACGCCGGCATGCTGGGCATCGAGAGCCCGGCCTGCGTCCCGGTCGCACCTGCCAGCGTCTCGGCAAAGGATGGGTCGCCCTGGTTGGCGGCAAAAACCACATGCTGCCGCTGGTAGGGAGTTCCGTTGGCCGTGCGCGTGGTCTCCGCATTCGCCATATTGGCCGCCACCACCTCGGCCCGCACTCGTTCGGCCTGCATGGCGCTGCCGGATGTGTCCATCAATCCAAATAGATTCATGATCTCCTCTTAAAGCTAGGACTTGGCGTCCGCGTGAATCGCGTCCAGAATGGTCTGATACTGCTGCCGCAGCAGGCTGATGCCGGTGCGGAACTTCAGTTGCGCCTCGGCCAGGTTCAGGCCCTCCCGATCCATCGAGACATTGTTGCCGTCGGGACGGGACACCAGGCCACCTTCGGCCTGCAGCTGAACGCGCTGTGCCGGCTGGCCGTCTTCCACTCCGCTGAGCGCATTGCGCATCTCCGCTTCGAAGTTCATGCCCACCGAGTGATAGCCAGGGGTATCGACATTGGCCATATTTTCCGCAGTCAGCTTCACCTGGGTGTTGGCCAGGTCAAGATAGCGGGCAATCTGATCGCTGAGTGTCGTTGAAACCTGCATGAGAATCTCCTCATAGCCCCGATTCAGACCGCACCCCGCCGTCGGTTCCGAGTAGCTCTCGAACCGGGGCGACGCTCATCGAGGGGAAGTGGCTGCCGGAACCTCTGCCGGCAGCAGGTTAGTTGATGTAACCGAAATCGATCTCTCGAGCGGTGATGTGAGTCGCTTCGCCGGCCAGAATCGCCGCGCGCTCCAGAACGTGGGCCAGCTCGCGAACGTTGCCCGGCCAGGAGTGCTCGGCAAGTCTCGCCATCGCGGAAGTATCGATGCGCTTCACAGGCTCGTCGCGGCCCATCTTCTCCAGGAAGTGATTTACCAGCAGAGGCAGATCTTCAATGTGATCGACCAGCGCCGGCGTGCGGATAAGAAACACAGCCAGTCGGTAATACAGGTCGGAGCGGAAGGTCCCTTCCGTGGTGTGCTTGGCCAGCGGACGATGGGTAGCGGCGATGATCCGAACATCGACCTTCACCTTCTCGTTGTCGCCCACGCGCTGCAGCTCGCCGCACTCCACAAAGCGGAGCAACTTCGCCTGCAAAGCCAGAGGCATCTCGCCAATTTCATCCAGGAACAGGGTTCCGCCATCGGCGGCTTCGATACGTCCCATGCGGCCCTGCACCGCGCCCGTGAACGCGCCACGCGTGTGGCCAAAGAGCTCAGCTTCGAGCAGCGCCTCGGGAATAGCCGCGCAGTTGAGCGCTACGAAGGGCTTGCGGCTGCGCGAGGACAGACGATGCAATGCACCGGCGACTACTTCTTTGCCCGAGCCCGTAGGTCCCTCGATCAGCACCGGAGTGGAGCGCTGCGCCACCAGGCGGATGCGGCGGCTCACGTCCAACATGCATGCGGCATTGCCGATCAGTTCAGGCAGGCGCTCGCTGGTGCAGATTGCGGGCTTGGCTGCGGCCAGGTTCGTAACCAGCACCGGGCCGTTGGTGATAAAGGGAGTCTCAGGAACTACCGGAATCGCATGCAGCGGATCGGGCTGAGGAACAACCACCGCCTTGGGTGCTTCGGTCAGGGCCATCACCTGATTGGCATCGGCCAGCTCGCAAGCCGCGCTCCATGCCGCCGTATCAGAATCCTGGCTGCAGCGCAGCGCGTACATCAGCTCCTGACGATAAG
Organism: uncultured bacterium; assembly: GCA_966443485.1. Taxonomy (GTDB): domain Bacteria; phylum Acidobacteriota; class Terriglobia; order Terriglobales; family Acidobacteriaceae; genus Telmatobacter. The sequence continues at coordinate 4,792 of CBJOJD010000214.1, forward strand.
GGCTGCGCGGACCTTCCTGGCTGGTGGACCCGCCGGCCGTCACCACGTCCACCTTAGGAAAGGAGGCGCGGAACTCGCGCAGGAACTCGCTCAGATCCAGATCGGGCAGCCAGGAGTCGACGATGACCGCCTCGGGCGTCGCCGTCTCTACCTCGGCCCAAGCCTGCGCGCCCGTCTCCGCCTCGCGCACCTGCCAGCGCAATCCGGTCAGGGTCTCGTTCAGACGTTGGCGAAAACTACGGTCAGAGCTCGCGAGCAGGGCAGTGCGCGGCCGAATACGCGAAGCAGCAGGGGAAGCAGAGGGAGCGAATGCGGTAAAAGGAAGCGATGATGCCACGGAAGTTTCTCCTCGAGTCTCTAAATCGTTTGCGTTAGTCCGGGCTCAGCCGGTTAGTGAATTTCCATCGCCGGGGCGCCAGTTCCGGGCAGCACGGCTGCCGTCAGGGCAGCGGGGATGGTCATCGCCAGCTCGTGTTCGGCGGGCATCACATAGCCCTGACCGCGCACGGTGCGAATCAGGTGCCCCGGCGGCGGATCCTTCAGCTTGCGGCGAAGGTAGTTCACGTAAACGTCCACAATGTTGGTGGTCTGGGCCGGCTCCATGTTCCACACCGAGTCCAGCAGTTCGACCCGCGACACGCACTGGCCGCGATTGAGCATCAGGTGCTCCAACAGGGCAAACTCTTTGTTGGTGAGAGTGATGGCTTGGCCGCCCCGGCGAGCGGTGTGCTCCATGCGGTCCAGTTCCAGATCGCCGGCGCGCAGCAGCAGGCGGGCTTCACGCTTGCGGCGCAGCAGAGCGCGGCAGCGGGCGCGCAGCTCATGCAGGCTGAAGGGCTTGGTCATCAGATCGTCGGCGCCGCGGTCCAGGCAGCGCACCCGGGTCTCCACCTCTTGACGGGCGGTGAGAATCAGCACGGGAAGATCGGCATCCACCTGGCGGACTTCCTCAAGGACCTGCTCGCCGTCCTTCACCGGCATATTCAGATCCAGAATAGTCAGATCGGGCAACTCCTGACGGAACGCTTCCACGGCGGAAGATCCATCTGTCACCACACGCACCCGATGTCCGTCCGCCTCTAATCCACGGGTAAGAAATAATCCCAATGCTTTATCGTCTTCGGCGATTAACAACCTCATATCAGCCTCTCTCACCAGCCGTGCCCTAATCTGAAGCACCCTGCCCTGTTCTGCGTCACTGCGCTTAGCGCTGGCTAATCCGCCGTGCCACATCTCTACCTTCCTCTGAAAAGGCTCAGAGCTCAAGATTTGAAATACGAAAGGGAATGGTTCAATTCCGGGAATGGAATCGGGGGGAGGGCGGTTTCAAAATGGGTTCAGAATGGGAATCGCGAGTGACCCATCGCACTCGACAAGGGCAGGTTTCAGATGCACTGCGAGGAAAAAGAAAACGATTTAGACCTGAAAATCAGGAAGGATTGGCGCCCCTCGCCCTCTGGGATTGATCCCCAGGAAAGCTCGCAACCCGCGCCCGTTCTATCGGTTGCGCTTACCTCCGCGCTCCGCACGGGAGAGCCGGGGTTCCCAACTCGGGCTTAGCGACGCACGCTGGTGGCCACCGTCGTTCGACCGTCTGCCTTGTTGCGGTACATCGCCGTGTCGGCCCGGTCGAGCAGCTGGCTCATGGTCTCCGGGGGAGTCCATTCCGCTAATCCCACCGATGCCTGCACCTGGAGCTTGACCGGTCCATTGGGACCCTCCAACGCATAACTGCCACACACCCACTTGCTCAGCCGTTCGATCTGTGCCTCGGCATCATCGATTCCGCAATCCAGCAAGAGAATGAACTCATCTCCACCCCAGCGCCCCACCACATCCGTGGTCCGGCAGGTTGTGCGCAGCTCTCGTGAGAATTGTTTGAGCAGTTCATCGCCCACCATATGGCCGAAATCATCGTTGACGAACTTGAACTCATTGATGTCGATGATCGCCGCGCAGAATGCGGCATTTCCCTGCATGCGTCGTTCGATCTGGTCCTCGATCCAGAGCCGGTTGTAAAGCCCGGTCAGCGCATCGCACGAGGCCAGTTGTTCCGCTTCTTCAAGCTTGGTGCGATATGCGGAGACCTGTTGCTGCAGCGCTGATAGCGCTTCCCTGCTCTCCGCGGTCATGCGATCGATGGAGTTCTTCAGCTCCACTGCGCTCTTCTCGATGGAGTTGCGGATTTCACTGAGATCGTCGAGGCTTGCAATCTGCTTGAGCTGCGTCGTGACTGCTTCAATGTGTTGCGCACAGCGATCATCGCGCTCACCTACCGACTCCGCAGTGCGCGCCATCATCATCAGGATGTTCTTGACGTCAGCGGCCTTCGCTTGAAAATGGCGTGCGGCACGATGCGCCCACGCCTGCAATTCCACCTGCACCGAGTCCTCGACCGAGCGAATCAGCTCCGTCGATACGGCAGTTCCCTCAAGAGTCCCCACGCTGCGTTCCAGGTTGTGCTGCAGCACGGCAGCCTCCGCAGGACAAATCTCCGCAGAGGTGCGGCCGAAGACCGTCACTACCGAGCGATAGGCCGCGATCGCCGTCGACAGCAGATCTCCGCTGTGACTGCGAGCCGAAGGTGGAGCATGCACAGCTTCGCGCTGTGAGCCATCGAGGTATTTACGAATGGAGATCATGGGCCCTCAGCAGTTCGAGAGTCGCGCCGTTCAGTTGCAGTTTGGCGTACTGAGCTCTTGTATCGGCACGGGCCAGCGTTTCATGAGTTTGGCTCCATACATGTGCGCAACACCCTGGGAGAGCCTTCATGAGGAACGAAAAAGGCAGCTTTCATCAAGCTTCGTTAACCCGTGCGAAAGAAAATACCCATGAGAGAAGATTTTGGTTGCGGTTCGCTTTTTATTCGCTATAATTCGCCCATGGCTGTCACTCGGCGACAAAAAGAAGTGCTCGATTTTCTGGAATCGTTTGTGAGCCGCAATGGCTACTCGCCCTCCTTCGAGGAGATCGCGAGAGGCATGGGTCTGAAGAGTCTGGCGACAGTGCACAAGCACATCACCAATCTCGAGAAAAAGGGACTTTTAGACCGGGTGCATAACCGCAGCCGCTCGATCGATATCCTGCCCCCCGGCACGCGTACCCGCAGCAGTGACCGTCTGCCCCTGGCGGGCCGCATCGCAGCCGGCCTGCCCGTCGAGACCAGCGAATCCGCAGAGAGCATCTCCCTGCACGACGTAGTGGGTAACCGCGACGTCTTCGCCCTTGAAGTCCGTGGCGACTCCATGCGGGATGAGCACATCATCAGTGGCGATTTTGTCCTTGTAGAACGCACCCGCACCGCTCGCCAGGGAGAAATCGTGGTCGCCCTCGTACATGGCGCGGAAACTACCTTGAAGCGCTTCTACGCGGAGGGCAGCATGGTGCGTCTGCAGCCGTCCAACATGGAGATGGACCCCATCTACGTGCCCGCCGGTCAGGTGGCCATTCAGGGCCGCGTACTGGGCGTTCTGCGCAAGTATCACTGAGCGGAAATTCTCCGTCGAGATCAGAACGGGGTATTTCGCCCTGTACCGCTTCCTGAGTACCGGCACGGATCACGTTCGTTTCGAGCCTGGTCGCCGTCTTCGTTCTTCGCAGGCAGCACAGCGCAATTTCTGCGCACACGCTGCCTGCTACCCCGCTCGGATTCCCACCGATAACTCAAACCTGGCACCTTCCCTTTCAGCTTGCCGCTTCCATGGCAATCGCGCGCGGGAAGAGGATGTTGTTCTCCAGGTGAATGTGTTGGTGCAGGTCCTCTTCGAACTCCCGCAGTCCATCGAAGAACGCGTGATACGTTGGGCACGCACCCGGAGGCGTCGAGTAGTCGCTGCTCAATTCGCGAATCTGCGCCATTAGCGTTCCCGCCGCATCGTGCTCCTGCGTCATCATTGCGATCGGATGAGCAACCGTGCCAAAGCAGCCTGTGGGCCGAGGCGCGCCCTTCGCGATCGCATTCTCCAACGAAGCGATGTGCGGAAACAGGATCATCTCTTCCTTCGCCAAGTGATGAGTTAGCTCATCGCCGAGTTGGGCCAGCTTGGCTTCGATGGTCGGGAGCTCGGCATGCGAAGGTCCGTGGCGGTTCACGACCTTGGCTGCCAGTGCATAGAGGCGGGGCAACTCTCTCTGCACATAGGAGTGATGCATGTTGACGATGTGCGCGGCCAGCGTCGCGAGCGATGCAGTGGCCCAAGCGCTTGGAGCCGCGGTGTTGCTCTTCGCGGCGCGCTCAAGAGCTGCGATCACCTCGTCCACGCGCAGATTCTGCGCCTCACATGCCTCGCTGAGCGGCTTGCGGCCTCCGCAGCAATAATCAATTCCAAATTGTTCGAACACCCGAATCGAAGAGGGTTGTTCCAGGGCGATGTCTCGTACGGTCTGAGTCGTTGCGGTCATTGCGACCTCCTTCCAACTCAGACTACGGATACATGGAATGCACCTCAGCGACTTTGGTCACTTGCTCTGAAAAGCTGTCTACAAACAAGAAAGGCC
>CBJOJD010000215.1:0-9261 GCA_966443485.1 uncultured bacterium
GTGATCACCATGGAGCTGGTGATGGCCGCCGTAGCGTTGGGCTGAATCTCCACATTCTCCGGCGTGAAGGTGCAAGTAGACTGGTCGGGGTTACCCGAGCAGGAGAGCGTCACGAACATGGGAGCGCTGAGGGCGCTGGCGTTCTGCGGTGTGATCGACGCGATCACAGTGCCCGACTGGCCGGCCGTCAAGGTCAGGCTGGCTGGGCTCACCGTGATGGCGAAGTTGGGAGTGGCGCTGGCTGCGGCGCTGGCTTCTGCCACGGCTGAGACAGAGGCCGTGTGGCTGGTGTCGCCTTGATAGACGGCGCGGAAGGCGTGCGCTCCTGGGCTCAAGTTCAGATCGAGCTGAGCCTTGCCTTCGCTGTTCAGGGCTGAGCCGGCGAGGGGCTTGCCGTGGTCTTCAATGACGACTGCGCCCGAGGCGGGAAGTCCGTCTTCCCCGGCGACGGCAACCGAAAAAGTCGCCTGAGTATGCCCACTCCGATCGCGGGTCTCCGCGGAAAGCGTGGTCTGCGTAGCCTGCGGGCTGGCCGCGGCCACTGCCGGCAAGGTCGCCACCATGCCCCATGCTGTCCAAACTCCAAGCCGCAGACCGCGGCGAATCAAACCTCTCACGTGCACCTGCTCCAAAATCACCCGGAAATCGTGGTCCGCCCAGTATTTGCCAGCGTGCCCTTATTGTATCTGGCGCAGCCAGACCCCGGCCAACCCGGCCTGGCCCAGAGTGACCCGATAGCCATTGGACGGAACAAAGCCGGATTTGGAAGTGCGGGCGGGCAGGGCGGGCGGCGGTGCAAGTGCCTGCGGCTCAGTCCTCGCGTAGCAGCTGTGCCGGGTTCACGTGCATGGCTCGCTGCGCGGGAATCCAGGTGGCCACAATGCCCAGCAGGACCATCGTCAGGATGGAACCGCCGATCACCCAAGGATCGCGCGGAGTGGCCTCATACACCACCACCGCCAGAAGGCGGCTGGCGACGATGCCCACCAGCAGCCCGGCCATCGAGCCGACGCACTGCACCAGGACGGAGCGAGCCAGGGCCGAGTACGCAATCTGCCTGCGCTTAGCCCCCAGCGCCAGGCGGATTCCCAGCTCGTGCATCCTCTTGGAAACGGCGTAGGCGGCCATGCCGAAGACTCCCGTGATGGCCAGCAGCGCCGCCAGAGCTCCCATGACGGAGAGCGCCGCCGTGGCCGCTCGTGCGGGAAACATCACCAGGCCCAAGGCATCCATCCAGGGGTGCAGAGTGACCGGCAGGCTGGAGTCGATTCCGCGGATGACCCTGCTCATGGCCGCTGCGGTATCCGCCGGGGTAAGGGAGGAGCGCACGACCAGCGTGGTCATGTTCTCGTTCCGCTGCCCGAGGGGGAAGAAGAGAGCGGGCGAAGGTTGCTCCGTAATAGCCTCGTACTTGCCGTCTTCCATCACCCCGACAATCTGGACGCGGCTGTTGGGGCCATCCATGAAGAATTGGCCCACCGCCGGCGCGGTGCCGAACAGCTTGCGGGCGAAGGTCTGGTTGACGAGGGCGACCCGCGGCGTCTTCTCGTCGTCACTCCAGCTCACATTCCGGCCGGCGATCAGGCTAGTGCCGGCTGCCCGCAGATACCCGGGCGAGATGGAGTAATAGCGCGCCGTCATCAGACTGTTTTGCAGGCGCATGTCGGCTGTGCCATCGCGAAAAATCGGCTCAGCGCTGCCTCCCGCGGCGAGGGGAGGGCTGTCGATCGTCCCCACCGCGGTCACGCCGGGGATGCGCGACACCTCGTCGATCATGCGCCGCTGCACAGCCAGGGAAGCGTGGTCGGAGTAGCCGCTCATCTGCAACTTCATCTCCGCGAGCATGACGCCCTGCGGCTGGAATCCCAAGGGGGCGTGCAGAGTTCGTTCCATACCACGCAATGAGACAAGGGACGCCGTGACCAGCACCGCGCAAAGAGCAATCTGCACCCCCATCAACAGGTCGCGGACGCTTATGCGCCGCCACAGTCCGGGTGTTCGCGTGCTGCTCTTGAGTGCCTGCATCGGATCGGTACGCCATATCTGGCGGGCAGGCACCAGCCCGGGCAGGATGCCGGCCATGAGAGAGACCGCAAACGCAGTGAGGTACACGCGAAGGTCAGCGACTGCAGCGACGTGGATAGGGTACTCGGGAATCGGCTTCCAGTGGCTGAGAGCGCGAAGCAAGATGGCAGCAATCACCGTGCCTGCCAGTCCTCCGGCCAGACACACCACAAGCGTTTCCATCAGCAGCTGACGAAGAATACGCCACCGCGTAGAGCCGATCGAGATGCGTATCGCAAGCTCACGCGTGCGATCGGAAAAGCGAGCGGTGACGATGCTCGCCAGGTTGGTACAGGCCGCAAGAAGAACCAGGACGGCCAGCCCCATCACCCCGCTGAGAAACGCGCGCGCTGCCGTGCCGAATCCATCATCCATCAGGCCGGGACGCACCAGCCGCGTATCCAGGCCGCCATCTTCAACGGGATGCTCCTTCGCCATCTGGCGAGCCACCGCGTCCAGGTTCTCTGAGCCTTGTGCCGGAGTTACCCCTGGCTTCAGCTTCCCCACCAGGAACAGGGAGTGATTGCTGCGGCGCGCAAGGTAACTGTAGCCATCGATCTGCTCCTGATTTACCATCGAGACCCAGAAGTCCGGCCACAGAAACAATTCCGTTCCATTGAAGCTCTTCGGTGCGACCCCCAGGATCGTAAAAGGATGCCGATTCACTTCCACCGTCATGCCCACGACGCGTGGGTCGGCATCAAAGTGCGAACGCCAGAAGCCGTCACTCAGCACGATATAGGGAGCAGAGTTCGGACCGCGTTCGTCGCTGGCGTGCAGCAGCCGCCCGGCTTGCGGCTGGGCTCCGAGCAGGTCGAAGTAGTTGCCGGAGACCTCGTAGATCCAGCATCTCTGCGCCGAACCTCCGGCACTCAGGCCCACGTCGAGCATCCGGAATGCGGCGATATCTTCGAACGCCGTATTGCGTGCCCGCAGATCGCCGTAGTCCGGGTACGAGTGTGCAGTGTAGCCCTGCTGCTTATGCTCGATTTGGAAGACACGATCAGCGTCCGCAACGTTGAGCGGCCTTAACACCAGCGCATTGAGCACGCCAAAGGCCACCACCGTGGCCCCGATGCCCAGCCCTAAGGTCACGATGGCCGTAGCCGCGTACCCCGGTGAGTGCCGCAGTTGCCGCAGTCCATAGCGCAGGTCGCGCCAAAGCCCATCGAGCCCGAGGCTGGCGTCCGCCGCCGCTACGCGCTCGCGCATCACGGTGGGATTCCCAAATTTCAAGACGGCTTCGCGCCGGGCTTCGGCAGGCGACATACCACGCGCAATATTCTCGTCGGTGCGCAGGTCGATGTGGGACTGCAGCTCAGCATCGATCTCGCGATCCAGCTGCGAACGATACACGAGATTGGCGAGACGGCGAAAGATGGCCATGAGGATCTCCAGCGGTTGTGGACGGGGGCTCAGGCGTAACGCAGTACGGCGCGCACGCCCTTCACCAGCTGTTCAAAGCTCTCCTCGGCCTGCTGCAGTTGGCGGCGGCCGGCAGCGGTGAGCTTGTAGTACTTGGCTTTGCGATTGGTCTCCGTAAGGGCCCACTCGGAGGAGATCCAGCCGCTCTGCTCCATGCGGTGCAGAGCCGGATAGAGCGAGCCCTCCTCCACGCGCAGCAGCTCATCGGAGACGCGCTGAATGTGCTGCACGATGCCGTAGCCATGCAGCGTGCCCGCTGAGGCCAGCGTCTTGAGCACAATCAGGTCCAGCGTGCCCTGCAGATCGTTCTTCGCCATCTTCTTTCCCCTAGATGCCTTGGTATGGGGGACTGTAAGCCTAGATCGCTAGGGATGTCAAGAAAAAGAAGCGACGGTTCTCCCGATCCGTATGGCCGCTCCCGCCGGCGGCTGGCAGTATCCTTTGTTCTTGAGGTGATTGCCGATGTCTTCCGCCGCACCCCGTCCGCAACTCGCGTACCTGACCGCAGCACTCGATGAGCTCAAGGCCAAAGGAACCTATTTCAAGCTGCGTGTGCTCGACGACCAACAGGCCCCGGTGTGTCACTACGACGGCAAGCAGGTCATCAACCTGGCGAGCAACAACTATTTGGGCCTGGCCAATCATCCCAAGCTGGTAGAAGCGGCGCTCAAGGCCACTCGCGAGCTCGGCGTCGGATCGGGAGCGGTGCGGACCATCGCCGGCACCATGCGTATCCATATGGAGCTGGAAGAGAAGATCGCCCGCTTCAAGAACGTGGAGGCCTGTGTGGTCTTCCAGAGCGGCTTCACGGCCAACGCCGGCACGGTCAGCGCCATCCTCGGCAAAGAAGACTTCATCCTCTCCGACGAGCTGAATCACGCCAGCATCATCGACGGCGCGCGACTCTCCCGCGCCAAGATCAAGGTGTTCCGGCATAAGGATGTCGCCCATTGCGAAGAGCTCCTGCAAGAGATCGCCAACGAGCCCGGCCACAAGCTGGTGATCACCGATGGCGTGTTTTCCATGGATGGCGACATTGGGCCGGTCGACAAGCTGGCCGCACTGGCGGAGAAGTACGGCGCCATCATGATGGTGGACGACGCGCACGCCTCTGGAGTTCTGGGACGCAACGGACGCGGCTCCGTCGATCACTTCAACATGCACGGGCGCGTGGATGTGCAGGTAGGCACGCTGTCTAAGGCCATCGGCGCGCTGGGTGGATACGTCTGCGGCTCGCGCGACTTGATCGACTATCTCTATCACCGCGCGCGTCCCTTTTTGTTCTCGACCTCGCATCCGCCGGCGGTGGCCGCCTCGTGCATCGCCGCCTTCGATCTGCTGGAGCAGGAGCCGGAGCGCATCGAACGCCTGTGGAACAACACCCGCTACTTCCAGGGAGAACTGCGCAAGGCTGGTTTCAATGTGGGCGGCGTGAACACTCCCGCCACAGAGACGCCCATCACCCCTGTCATTCTCGGCGATGGCCGCGCCACCATGGAGTTCTCGCGGGCACTGTTTGAGGAAGGCGTGATGGGGACGGGCATCGCTTTTCCCACTGTTCCCGAGGGCAAGGCCCGCATTCGCTTGATCGTCACCAGCGAGCACACCCGCCCGCAGCTCGATCAGGCACTGGAGATATTGGAGCGGGTGGCCAAGCGGATGGGCATCTTGTGAACCACCCCAAGTCGAGGGTGCCCCAGGTCTCCTGGTTTTGGAGACCTGGGAATCGCGCCATGCTTGAATCGCTTTGTGCATCGGCCACACTACAATAGGGTTCCATGATCGCTCATTTGCGCGGCAAGCTCATCGCCAAGGAACCCGGCCAAGCCATCGTTGAAGCGGCAGGGGTGGGATATGACGTCACCATCTCCGTGCCGACGTTCACCGCGCTGCCGGGCGTCGGCCATGAGGCCGCGCTTCACATCTACACGCAGGTGAGCGAAGATGCGATTGCGCTCTTCGGCTTCCTGGATCGCGTGGAGAAGCGCCTCTTCGAGCGCCTGATCACGGTCAGCGGGGTAGGACCCAAGCTGGCCATCAAGATTCTCAGCGGGCTCTCGAGCGAGCGCACCGTGCAAGCCATCAAGTCGCAGGATCACGCACAACTCACGCGCATTCCCGGCGTGGGGAAGAAGCTGGCTGAGCGGCTGGTCGTCGAGCTCAAAGACAAGCTGGATGACTTTGCGGTGGCCCCAGCGCCCACTGCGGTGCAAGGCGCGGCAGTCGACGATGTGCTTTCGGCCCTGGTGAATTTGGGATATCAGCGTCCAGCGGCAGAGAAGGCAATCGAGCAGGCGGTCAGCAAAGATAAGGAGCTGGCCGGCGACTTCGACGGTCTCTTCCGCGGCGCGCTGAAGGTGATTCGGTAAAGCTACTGAGCCTCAGGCGTGGCACACTGTGTGTCGGCTTTCCCGGCATCAAGTTTCTTGAGCGCGCGCTTAATCCGTGATCGGAATGTGCTCTCGTCGTCGGCGCCAGTGAATCCAATGCGGAGTTGCATCTCGCAGCCGCTCGTATGTGGCTTGAGCTGGACCGTGTTCGTGGCGGCAAACACAGCTCCAACCACGATGAAGTTCGCCCGCATTTGTTCGCTGTCCAGCGCTGAGATTCTGTAGTTGTGCGTATCTCCCAGGGTATCCGTCACCGCGGCCCAGAGCTCGTCGCAGCTGATGGGCTGCCTCTCATTGTGGGGTTTGGCAAACGCTGGGATGGCCAGAGCAAGCAACGGAATCAGTAAGCAAAGTCGAGCCATGTCGTGCCTTCACGTACAAAGATGACTCGCAGAAACGTTTCCAAAGAGTGACAGGTCTGCGCGGACGGGATCATACGCGTGACTCCGGATCCATTCTGTGACAGCGTTCACGCCTGCGCGCAGAGGTGGAGCGGCCGCGATACACTTCTGTGGAATGGCCACGAAGAAAACGCCCTTGCCCGCTGCTCTTCCCTACTTCCGCCCTGAAGCTCTCACCTTTCTTCGCAACCTCGCCCGGCACAATGACCGCGAGTGGTTCACGCCGCGCAAAGCCGTATTCGAAGCCGAGCTGAAAGAGCCCATGCTGGCCATTGTGCGCAGGGTGACGGACGCCATGATGGATTTCGCGCCGCAACACGTGCGGCCGGCGGAGAAGTCGCTCTTCCGCATCTACCGCGACACGCGCTTCTCCAATGACAAACGGCCCTACAAGACGCACGTGGCCGCATGGTGGTCACATCAGGGGCTGGAGAAGACCTCCGGCGCCGGCTACTACTTTCACGTGAGCGCCAAAGAGGTGATCGTCGCCGCGGGCGCCTACATGCCAGAGAAGGAGCAGCTCGCCGCCATCCGTCACTGGCTGCTCGATCATCACCAGGAGTTCCGCAAGCTGCTGCAGAAGCCCGCCGTGCGCAAGGCCTTCACCGAGTTCGAGGGCGCAGCGCTCACCCGGCCTCCCAAGGGCTTCCCAGCCGAGCATCCGGCCATGGATCTGGTGCGCTGCAAGCAGTGGGGACTGAGCGCCACGCTGCCCGCCAAAACGGTACTCGAACCCAAATTCGCAGACATCCTGGTCCGCCACTTCAAGCTGGCCGCTCCCATCGTGGATGCCCTCAATACCCCCATCGCGGCGTCGCTTCAACCTAAGAAGAAGGTGCTGTTCGGACTGCGCTGAGGCCTTTCGGCAAGATTCCCAAAGCTGGAAAATCGGTGTATTTCCTGCAGAAATGGCCTGAAAACCGACAAAAACCAGGAAAAACCTAGGAAAATCGCAGAAATCCTGTGGAAAACCGGCTTTTCGCCTTGACTTTGCCCACTCCCAAGCCGCATTGTGTTGAACGACAGGGTTCTCCGGACCCGCATGAATACAGGGGTTCGCGCACACGTTGCCTCAGCGGACCACCCCGGATGCGGCGCCCATCGCGGTCTTCGTAAGAAGATGCCGGCGGATACCGAGGCAACAATCGGCTGCCCCGAGGGGTAAGCCCAGAAGGAGAACAAGACAATGGCAACTGGATTGACCAAGACCGCCCTCACGCGGCAAATGGCCGAGAAGCTGGAAATGACCAACAAGCAAGCCGCGGCCTTCCTGGACCTGTTGGCAGAGACCGCCATCAAGGAAACCAAGAAGAACGGCGTCTTCGTAATCCCCGGCATCGGTCGCCTCGTCAAGGCTGAGCGTAAGGCCCGCATCGGCCGCAACCCGCAGACCGGTCAGGCCATCAAGATCAAGGCCAAGACCGTGGTGAAGTTCCGCGTGGCCAAGGCTGCCAAGGACGTCATCGCTCCTCCGAAGAAGTAACTGCGCTGATCGAAGCAGGCTGTAGGCGCACCTTGCCTTCAACGCTGCTAAGTACCCGAAAGACGGGAGAGGCCCCTGGCTTCTCCCGTTTTACTTTCTGACAATTTGAATTCCTCTGTGGACCTTGGCCATCCAAAACCTATGAGCAAGACACCCTGTGAAGAAGTTCAAGCGGCCTCGCGACTGCCGCTGCCCCCGTCGGTTCTGTACATCCTCCGCTTCGATGGGCTGGCCATTGCCGCTTTGACCGCACTGCTGTACGCGCACACAGGGGCAAGCTGGTGGATGTTCGCTCTGCTCTGGCTGGTCCCCGATCTGTCCATGCTCGGATATCTGGCGGGACCCTTCTGGGGCGCGCGCGTCTACAACGCGGTGCACGCATACGCCACGCCTGCTACTCTCGCGGCTTGTGCGCTACTGCTGGGCGCCACGCCGCTGCTGCCCTTCGCTCTGATCTGGGGCAATCACATCGCGGTCGATCGCCTGCTAGGCTACGGCTTGAAATACCCATCGGGATTCAAAGACACGCATCTCAGCGAACTCGGCAAGCATGCGGGCTGAAGCGAAGCGCAGCAGCCGATAAGCGCGAACCTCGTCCGAGAGAAGGCATTTTCCCATCGCCTTCAGCGCTCCATCCCATCGGCCTGTGCGGAAGCAGGTAGCGAGAGAACGGTGGGTTTCCCAACTTCGGGAGTCGCAGTAATCCTCATAGAATCCACCGCTATGGAATGCCCTTCCTTCCTATCTTTCGGTTGGAATGTGACGCTCAGCAACCCGCTGGAATCTCGCCCATCACAGGTGAAGCGGATAGGGAAGACGGAACAATAGAACGCCTGGCTCTCGCATCGAAGATCGACACTCACTGCCGACACATGGGAGCATTTGGCCGTGATCGCAAGGGAGCCTTCCTCCATGCCTGACATCCGAGTCTTGCCGGGAATGAGCGAAACCAACTGGCTCTTAGGATCCCAGGCAAAGAACGCCACCGCCTGAGCCGGCACAATCGAGTTGAACACTATGTCTTTCCAGAAGACTTCGGTGCTGACAGGCGATTGGGAGTGGTTCACTGCAATCAGTACATAGGTGCCGTCAGGATTGCGGAAGGCGAGAGACTCCAGATCGTTCGATCCCGCGACCGCGGAGATGATTCTGTACGCGTTCGGTTTCACAGCCATGAAGAGCTGCGTCATCAGCATGAAGTCCACGTCCGACCCGGCAGGCGAGCTGATCGCGTCGGCTCCCATCAGGAGCGGGCCTACAAACAATCGATCTGCTTCCTCATCCAGTGACGGCCGTGGTTCCAGAGCATCGCTGTGGACTGAGGTGCCGGGCGTCCCATCGCCGAGGCTGGCGCTAGCTTCCGCACTGAATTGGGTGATCTGCTGAGCTTGCATATCGTACAGGCAAATGTTGGCCTGGGCCGCTGCGCCGCTTTGCGATTGGAACACAAGGACCGACTCCACACTATGGTCCAGCTTTGAAGACCAGGCAGACATGC
>CBJOJD010000216.1:0-9164 GCA_966443485.1 uncultured bacterium
ACCGAGATTCCCACTATGTAGCATTCTGCATTATGGCCGAAGATTGTCAACTGAAAGCCTGCCTCTCCCGCCCTGCACGCCACTCCGGCGGCCATAGCTGAATTCTGAAAAAATTTTGCGCGAGCATGTCGATTTTGCCGGCCCAAGTTCGTTGTACAGATGAACCGGAGCGATGGCACACCCTCTCCGGACCAACCAAGGAGGTTTCATCATGCGTTTCCTGAGTATCTACAAGTGTCCCGAGCGCAACACCCCGCCTTCCGCGGAAGAGATGGCCAGCATGGGCCAGATGGTCCAGGAATGGATGCAGAGCGGCAAGCTGCTGGCTACCGAGGGCTGCCTCCCCAGCATCATGGGGGCGCGCGTGCGCATTGAAAACACGACGTTCACCGTCTCTGACGGCCCGTTCACCGAGGCCAAGGAGGTAGTGGGCGGTTTCGCCATCCTCGACGCGCCCTCGAAAGAGATCGCTATCGAGTACGCCAAGGAATTTCTGAAAGTCGTGGGAACGGGCGAGTGCGAGCTACGCCAGCTCTACGACGCCAGCATGTGCCCGGGGCAAGACGTCGTCCAGCAGCCGGAAACAGTCACTGCACAGTAGCCGAGGTGGGGCGGCCAACGCGGCCGCCTCTTTCCGCCTTGCAAAACAGAGGAGATTCCGATGCGAGTCATGGTCATGGTAAGAGCAACGCAAGAATCGGAGGCCGGCGCACTACCCGACCCACAGCTGGTGGCCGCCATGGGCAGGTTTAACGAAGAATTAGTGCGAGCCGGCGTCATGCTGGCGGGAGAAGGCCTGCAGCCCAGCTCTAAGGGCGCGCGAATCCATTTCTCAGGAAAGAATCGTACGGTGATCGATGGTCCCTTCACGGAAACGAAAGAGCTGATCGCCGGCTTCTGGCTCTGGCAGGTGCGCTCCCTTGAAGAAGCTGTCGAGTGGGCAAAGCGCAGTCCGAACCCATTTCGAGGAGAATCGGAGATTGAGATTCGCCAGGTCTACGAGCTCGATGACTTCGCGCCGGTGATGTCAGAGGAAGAGCGCGGTCGCGAAGAGCAGCTGCGGAGCCAGCTGGCCGGCAAATAACCCCCAAAAAAAGCCCACCTACACTGGCAGACACGGAGACGACCTCATGAAGCTGGAGACGTACATCAACTTCTCGGGCAACTGCGCCGAGGCGATGCAGTATTACCAAACCCACCTGGGCGCGAAGTTGGAGATGATGATGACCCATGCCCAATCTCCCGAACCAAGCCAGCTCGATCCCCAATGGCAAAATGCAGTACTGCACGCGCGCCTCACCCTGGGCGGTAGTGCTCTGTTGGCTGCCGATATACCCAATGCCCAGCCAATGCGCAGTGCATACCTGACTTTGGCGACCGACAGCGATGAAGAAGCGGAGCGCATTTACTCTGCCCTCTCTGACGGAGGGCGTATCTTTGTGTCGATCAGGGAGATGTTCTTCGCCACCCGCTTCGCGCAGGTACAGGACCGCTTCGGCATGAATTGGATGATCCTCCACGAGCGCCCCATGCCCGCGGGCCAGCCGTGATGCAGGATAACCACTAGCCTTGCCCTCCCCATGCCCGCCATGGTGTGATCGGTAGCGATGCCTGTTACCGATCCACATGGCGCCATTGAGGCCGTCTGGAAGATGGAGGCCGCCAAGGTGATCGGCGGTCTTACGCGCATTGTTCGCGATGTAGGTCTCGCTGAGGACCTGGCTCAGGAAGCCTTGCTGGTCGCGCTCGAGAAGTGGCCGAGCAGCGGCATTCCTCCCAATCCGGGCGCCTGGCTGATGGCCACCGCCAAACATCGCGCTATCGATCACTTCCGCGCCGTCGATCGGCAGGGACGCAAACACGACGAACTCAGCCGCGAGCTCATCGCTCTGGAGCGCACTCCGCCCGACCTGCTGAGCGCTATCGATGATCCAATCGGCGACGACGTCTTGCGACTGATCTTTGTTGCGTGCCACCCTGTGCTCTCTGCCGAGGCACGCGCCGCCCTTACGCTGCGGGTGGTAGCAGGATTGACCACGGACGAGATCGCCCGCGCCTTTCTCGTGCCCGAGCCCACCATCGCGCAGCGCATCGTCCGCGCCAAAAAGACCCTCGCTCAGAAACGCATTCCCTTCGAGGTGCCACGCGGCTTGGATCTGGCTGCTCGCCTGTCTTCAGTCCTCGAAGTCATTTACCTCATCTTCAACGAAGGCTACTCTGCCACTTCCGGCACTGATCTCATCCGCGCGTCGCTGTGCGAAGAAGCCTTACGCCTGGGCCGCACCCTCGCCGAGCTCGATGCCCGCGAACCGGAGGTGCATGGTCTGGTGGCGCTCATGGAGATTCAAGCGTCCCGCACCCGCGCCCGCGTCAGCCCGAGCGGAGAACTCGTGTTGCTGAAGGACCAGAACCGCGCCCTATGGGATCGTCTGCTGATCAATCGCGGACTGGCGGCCCTCGAACGCGCCGATACTCTCTCTTCGGTGAAAGGTCCTTATCGTCTGCAAGGTGAGATCGCGGCCTGCCACGCGCGCGCCCTCACCGCGGAGCAGACGGACTGGGGCCGCATCGTTGCACTCTACACAGAACTGGCTGCTCTCACACCCTCTCCGGTCATCGAACTCAATCGCGCTGTAGCGGTGAGCATGCACGAGGGGCCGGCTGCGGCGCTGCATCTGCTCGATCCATTGCTGGCGGATCCGCAGATGCAGAGCTATCATCTCTTGCCCAGCGTGCGTGGCGATCTGCTGGCGCGTTTGGGCCGCCCGGCCGAAGCACGCGTGGAGTTCGAACGCGCCGCTTCCCTGGCCCGCAATACACGGGAACAGGCGCTGCTCCTGGAGCGCGCCCGGTCGTGTGCGGACGCGGCTGGCTAAATCTCCAGCTGCGCGCGGCTCATGGTAAACACCGGCTAGGCCCCACGCCCGGCACCCCGATGAACTACTCTATACATCACGTCACTCGCTGCGCAGCTTCCGGATCGCCCTTGCTTCCCTGGCTTTGAGCGGCTAATTCAAACCGAGGTAATGCGTTGCTGACTCGTATTGCACGTTGCTTCCCCATCCTGCTTTTGATCTGCGCCGTCTCTGCGCGGCCGCAGAGCGGCTCGGCTCAGCCCGCCCCCAACGCGCCCGCAGCCGCGGGCCAGCAAGACACGTCGCAATCCGGCCAGCAGGACGACACGCTGAAGAAGCCCATCCAGCAAAACCCGGTTCCCTCTGGCCAGCCGCCCCAAACCAAACGCATCCTGGGACTGATCCCGAACTTCCGATCCGTCAGCACGGACGTCAAACTGCCGCCCATGACCGTGAAGGAAAAGTTCCTCACCGCCACCGACGACTCCTTTGACTACTCGTCCATCTTCATCCCGGCAACCCTGGCCGGGTATGCCATGGCCACCAAATCAACGCCTGAATTCGGCCAGGGCGCGGTGGGGTACGGGCGCTACTTCTGGCACGCCGCTCTCGACCAGACCAGCGAGAATTTCATGGTGGAGTTTCTCGTTCCCGTCATCACCCGCGAGGACAATCGCTACTACACGCTTGGCCGCGGCGGAGTCTTGAAGCGCACCGGATATGCCCTCAGCCGCACCCTCGTGACCCGTTCCGACGCCGGACGCAATACCTTCAATTTCAGTGAGGTGGTAGGCGCAGGCGCTTCGTCTGGCCTGTCGTCGCTCTACTACCCCACACGCGAACGGAGCTTCGGAAACACCGGGAGCGAGTGGGCAATCGACGTCGGAGTGGATGCGGTCTCCTTCGTGGTGAAAGAGTTCTGGCCTGATATCAACCATCGCCTCTTTCATCAGAACGAGAGCGTCAGCGCCGGCTCTCAATAGGCCGAGCCTGTATCAACGCCGGTTACGCGCTCGGCAAGACAACTCCGTACTCCGCAAGCCACGCTTGCAGGTCACCACGAGAAGTGGTGGCCAGGCGGGCGCCCTCCAATCGGCTGTCGTCTGAGATTTCCTGGACTACAAACGATGGCATGGTGAGAGCCGACGCTTCGGCGCCCGATTCGAACTCCGCCTCTGCCAGGATCAAGCCGGCCAACGTGCCCTCAAACACATCGATTCCAAACGGAGGCACGCTGTAGCGCGTCTTCGTCAACTGCACAGCGGGAAGAGCTGCAAAGACTTCAAACTCATGTTCGGCGAGATAGATCGTCGTGATCATGCCGCGGAAAGCTCCTGCCCTTTGCGTGGGAACCTTTTGAGTGAGCTTGTAGATGCTGCCACCGTTCTGGTCGACTTGGCGGCGCAAGCGCAAAGTTGTTCCCACAATATAGCGGTCGATGATCTTACGACTCCGTTGGATTGCGGCTCCTTCTGGAAAGCTTCGCAGCAAGAAGCGCCGCTCCCACTCCGGCCGGGCATACTTTGCTGTTGTTTCCATCTTTGCCTCTCATTAAAGACTTGAGCACCCGCGGAGCCCTGCCGCTTGAGATGCCACGTCTGACCCTCAGTCGGGTCGGAGCTCAGCAGTTCGCGACATCGAGCATGGCGTAAAGCCTCATACCCCGAGCGCCAATGCAGGATCGGCCGACAGCGCGCTGGAGGCGAACTCGCCCGCCTGAAAGCGCGGCCACGCTGCCGCTGCGATCATGGCCGCATTGTCTGTAGAAAGAGCCGGGGTGGGGAAGGCCACCTGTACATGCCGCGCCGTACCTTCCGCCGCGAAGCGGGCCCGCAGTTCGCGGTTGGCCGCTACTCCTCCGGTGACCAGAATGCGCGCGGCGCCCAGCGACTCGGCGGCAGCAAAGGTCTTCTTCATCAGGTCGCCAATCACCGCGTGCTGAAAGCTGGCGATCAGATCCAGCACCTGCTGCGAGCAGAGCGCCAGGGCGTCTTCTTTGGTCTGGGGCGGACGAGGAGAACCGGGACTGCCTGCGTCGTCGGAAGCGGTCCGGGGAAAGAGACGGCCAGCGCGGGCCTCGGCCTCAGGGCGCAGATTGTTGAGTTCCACGTAGCGCAGCACCGCCGTCTTGATGCCCGAGAACGAGAACAGGAAGTGAGGATCGAGCTCCGCGATGGGCGCGGTACGGGCAGCCTTGGTGCGCGGGGCTTTGCCTTGGAGGTGGGCCTTGGCCTTGATCTGGGCGAAGGAAAAGGGGATGGCGTGCGGGTCGCCGAAGCGGGCCAGGGAGTCGATCCAAGGGCCGCCGGGGTAGCCCAAACCGAGGAGCTTGGCTACCTTGTCGTAGGCTTCGCCAGCGGCATCATCCAGGGTGCGGCCGATCAGCTTGTACGTCCAGGCACCGTGCGCCGGTTGGGCGAGGTAAAGGTGCGTATGCCCTCCGGAGACCACCAGGGCCAGGGCGGGCTCGTCTGCGGCTTGCTCCGGCGAGGCCGCTTGTTTCTGCCGTTCTTCCAGGAGAACCGCATGGATGTGGCCCTCGAGATGGTTCACGGCGATCACCGGGAGGTCGCGGGTAAAAGCCAGGGCCTTGGCATAGGTGATGCCCACCAGGAGCGCCCCCGCCAGCCCCGGGCCGGAGGTGACGGCGATGGCGTCCAAATCTTCCAGCGAGACCTGCGCATCGGCCAGGGCCGCGCGCACCACGGGCACGATGGAGCGCAGATGTTCGCGACTGGCCAGCTCCGGGACAACCCCACCATAGCGGGCGTGGGTGGCGATCTGCGACGCCACCACGGAGGAGAGGGCGCGCGCACCGCGCTCCACCACGGCGGCGGCCGTTTCGTCGCAGGAGCTTTCGATGCCGAGGATGAGCCCGCGATGGTTCATTGGGCGCTCTCGATCTGGCGGCTGATCCACTGGCTCAAGCTCAACCCCTCGGCGGCGGCACCTCTGGCGTGCTGTTCTTTCAACGCTGACGGGTGGCCCAAGAGAGGCACGTCGCCTATCAATTCAGGGGCTAAAGCCCTACCAATTTCGACCCTCGCATTGGCCCGACTGAAGTCGTGCCCTTTTACAACGCGCTCCATTGAGTATCCATCAGCCATAACGTCGCTCGATCCGCCGACGGCCCGGTCATTTTCCATCATAGATGGCTGAAGGTTTGCTGCCGAAACTGGGATGGAACTCAGGCTCAAATTCCCACTGCCGCAAAACGTAATTTGGGCCCGCCGCATCCAGGAATCGGAGAGAGAATAGAGACGATGCTGACGCTCTCGCGGCAATTCGAAGCGGCCCTGCGCATCGTGGAGACGCTGCGGGCGGAGGGGCACCAGGCCTACCTGGCGGGAGGCTGCGTGCGCGACCTGCTGCTGGGGCGCGAGCCGGTGGACTATGACGTCGCCACCTCAGCGACGCCTGACGTGGTGCTGAAGCTGTTTCCACGGACCTTCGCCGTTGGGGCGCACTTTGGCGTCGTGCTGGTGGCGGACGAGACGCTGGACGAGGTGCCTCCGCTGGAGGACGCGGCGGACGCCGGACCGCGGTTCTCGGTGACGGAGGTGGCTACCTTCCGCTCGGACGGTGTGTACAGCGACGGGCGGCATCCGGATGTGGTGCGCTACACCAGCAGCCCGGAAGAAGATGTGCAGCGCCGCGATTTCACCATCAACGGCTTGCTGCTGGATCCCATGAAGTGGCTGGCAGCGCTTAGCGCCGGCGCTGACTCGGAAGCGCCATCGAAGCAAGCGGCAAGCGCAGGTCCTTCGACTCCGCTCCGCTCCGCTCAGAATGACAAGGCTGCTGGAGAGATTGGAAGAGAACGCGACGCGTTGCGGGGGGCTGTACTGGATTTTGTCGGCGGCCTGGTCGATCTGGACGCGGGAGTCATTCGCGCCATCGGGGATGCGCGGCGGCGGTTCGAAGAAGATCAGCTGCGGTTGCTGCGGGCAGTGCGCTTTGCGGCCCGCTTTGGGTTTTCTCTGGAAGAAACGACCGCGGCAGCGTTGCGGAGCTTGTCGGCGCGCATTCTTTCCGTCAGCCGGGAGCGCATCCGCGACGAGCTGAGCAAGATGCTGACCGAAGGGCAGGCCCGCAAGGCCTTTGAGCTGCTGGATGAGACCGACCTGCTGGTGCAGGTGCTGCCCGAGATCACCAAGATGAAGGGCGTGGCGCAGCCGCCCCAGTTCCATCCCGAAGGCGACGTGTGGGTGCATACGCTGATGTTGCTGGAGCAGCTGCCGGCGGGCTCTGCGCGCACGCTGGCCTGGGGAGCGCTGCTGCACGATGTGGGCAAGCCGCCGACCTTCCGCGTGGCGCCGGACCGCATCCGCTTCGACGGACATGTGGAGGTGGGGGTAGCCATGGCCGCGGAGATCTGCCGCCGCTATCGCTTCTCCAATGAAGAGACACGCCAGATCCTGGCCTTGATCGAGAACCACATGCGCTTTGCCGACGCGCCGCGCATGAAGGCCTCGACCTTGAAGCGGTTCTTCCGGCTGGAGTGCTTTGAGGAGCATCTGCAGCTGCATAAGATGGATTGCCTGGCGGCACACGCCAACCTGGAGATCTACAACTTCGTGCACGAGCGGTTCCTGGCCACGCCGGAGGAGGATGTGCGGCCGAGGCCGTTGCTCACGGGGCGGGAGCTGATCGCCGCGGGATATCAGCCCGGACCGCGCTTCAAGGAGATGCTGCAGGTGGTGGAGGACGCGCAGCTGGAGGGCGCGATCTCTACCCCGGAACAGGGCATGGCGCTGGTGGGCGAGCGGTTTGGCGAGGCCCGGTAAGCGCGCGGGCGGATTTCGTCCGGCGAGAGGCTGATGGCCGTCCCGTCGTTTTCCCGCTGCTACAATCGAGACAGCCAAAGGGCCGATTTTGCCACGCGAGAACGCCGCAAATCCATGACTCTGCGCCTTTTTAATACCCTCACGGGACAACTGGACGAGCTGGTCCCCGCCGACGGCGCAGCGCTGCGAATGTATGCCTGCGGCCCCACCGTTTACGACTACGGCCACATCGGCAACTTCCGCACCTTCTTGCAAGTGGACGTTCTGCGGCGCACCTTGAAGCTGCTGGGCGTGCCATTGCGCCACGTGATGAACATTACGGATGTGGACGACAAGATCATCCGCAATGCCAGCGCAGCCGGGCAGGCGATCGGCGACTACACCAGGCAGTACATCGAGGCGTTCTTCGAGGATCTCGACGCATTGCGCGTAGAGCGGCCGGAGCAGATTGCGCGTGCCACCGAGCACATCGAGAAGATGGTGGAGCTGATTCAGAGGCTGGCGGCGGTAGGCGCGGCTTACCAGACCGAGGATGGAAGCTGGTACTTCAGGCTGTCGGCATTTCCCGAGTACGGGAAGCTGAGCAAGAAGGATTTGAGCGGCATGGAAGACGGCGCCCGCGTGGATGTGGACGAGTACGAGAAGGACTCGGCACGCGACTTCGCGCTGTGGAAGGCAGTGAAGCCCGGCGAGACCTCGTGGGATACGGCGATTGGACGGGGGCGGCCGGGGTGGCACATCGAGTGCTCGGCGATGTCGATGGAGTACCTGGGCGACAGCTTCGATCTGCATGCCGGCGGCGAAGACCTGATGTTTCCGCACCACGAGAACGAGATTGCGCAGAGCGAGAGCGTGACCCACAAGCCGTTGGCGCGGCACTGGATGCACGTACGCTTTCTGCTGGTGGACGGAAAGAAGATGTCCAAGCGCGAGGGCAACTTCTATACCCTGCGCGACCTGCTGTTGAAGGGATACAAGGCTGCGGCCATTCGGCTGGCGCTAATCTCGGTCCCCTACCGCCATCAGTTGAACTTCACGTTCGATGGCCTGATCGAGGCGACCAATGCGATCGACCGCTTGCGAACCTTTCACCAGCGCGTAGCCAAGACGAACTTCGCTCCAGGAGAGAACCCGCAGATCCAGGCGGCGGCAGAGAAGGCAGGGGCAGATTACCGCGCTTCGCTGGCCGATGATTTGAATACCGCCGATGCGCGGGCGCCGATCTTCGATCTGGTGCGGCTCTCGAATACCATGATCGACCAGAAGCAGTTCTTTGCCGGAGATCGCGCTGCGGTGCTGAAGGTGCTGGCGGAGTTCGATGCTGTGTTCGACGTCCTGGAAGATCGCGATGCCGAGCTGACGCGCCGCGCTGTGGAGTGGGCCAAACAGGCCGGACGCGATGCGGAGATTGCACCGGAGCTGCTGGCCGCAGTGTCGCTGACCGATGAAGCCATTGAGACGCTGATCGAAGAACGCACCAAAGCCAAGAAGATGCGTAACTTCGCCAGAGCGGACCAGATTC
>CBJOJD010000217.1:0-9143 GCA_966443485.1 uncultured bacterium
GCCTCCCAGCTATCCTGAGAATTGCAAGCCTCCTCCCCAGCCCGCCCCCGCATGGCTGCCGCGGCCGTCACCCTCTGCGGAGTCTGCGCCTTCCTCGAGCTCTACTGCACCCAGCCCCTGCTCCCCCTGCTGGAGGCCGTCTTTCACGCCTCCGAGACCGCCGTCAGCCTCACCGTCTCCGCGGCCACCCTGGGCGTCGCCCTCTCCGCTCCCATCTTCGGAGCCATCACCGAGCGCCTTCCCCGCAAGCGCGTCATCGTCTTCTCCATCGTGAGCGTCTCGGTGCCCACTCTCCTCGCCGCCACTGCCAGCTCACTGAGCCTGCTGATCTTCTGGCGATTTCTCCAGGGCATCATGCTGCCCGGCATCTTCGCTCTGGTGGTGACTTACATCGGCGAAGAGTGGCCCCCCAATCGCGTCGCCCTCATCATGAGCTTCTACGTCAGCGGCACCGCCCTGGGCGGCTTCTCCGGACGCCTGATCGGGGGACTCCTCGCCGCCGCCTTCAACTGGCACGTCAGCTTCCTCGCTCTCGGTGCAATTTCGCTGCTTGGCGCCGCGGCCGTTGCCCTCTGGCTCCCGCCCGGCCGCGACCGCCACCGGCCAGACTCTCCATCCCCGCCGCCCTTCCGGCTGCAATCGCTGCTCCGCAACCGCCGCCTGATCGCCACCTGCGCAGTCGGATTCAACGTGCTGTTTTCCCTCGTCGGTGTCTTTACCTGGATCACCTTCCACCTGAGCGTGCCCCCGTTCTCGCTCTCCACCGCCGCGCTCAGCTCTCTCTTCTTCGTCTACCTCGTAGGACTCGTCGTCACCCCGGCTGCTGGATTCCTCATCACTCGCCTCGGCCTCCGCGCCGGCGTTGGCGGAGCCATCCTGTTCTCCATGCTCGGCGTCCTTCTCACCCTCGCTCCCTCATTGCCCTGGGTGATCGTCGGCCTCGCCCTCCTCTCCTCCGGGGTCTTCGTGGCACAGACCGCCGCCCAAAGCCATCTGCGCGTCGCCGCGCCCGCCGGAGCCCGCGTCACCGCCGCTGGACTCTACCTCACCTGCTACTACCTCGGTGGAACCGCCGCCGGCGTCGTCCCCGGCATCTTCTGGAACCTCGGCAAGTGGCCCGCCTGCGTAGGCTTTATCCTCGTCATGCAGACCATCGCCCTCGCCGTCGCCTTGATTGGCTGGAAGACCACCCAACCGGTCTCCTCGCAACCCCTCCCGCCGCTCCCAAATCCATGAACCTTCCAGCCCTGCCCTGAATCTAAGTCCCGTATGCATTGATTGTTCGGGCAGAGAGTTCATCCCCTCTCTGGCGGGTCGCGCACCCCACCCACGAATACCTAAGTTATAGATTCCATTCAGTTGAGCTCGAAGGAGATCTCTTGCCAACGCAGGAACAAGCTATCCCCGCCGCCTCGGGGTCCCCCTCTACCAGGGCGATCGCCGCGCCGCAGGCGATGTGGAAACCCAGAACGAATCCCTGGCTGATCGCCGCCACCGTCGCCCTGGCCGCCTTTATGGAGGTCCTCGATACCTCCATCGCCAACGTGGCCCTGCCGCATATCTCCGGCAATCTCGGCGCCAGCACCGATCAGGGCACCTGGGTCCTGACCAGCTATCTGGTCTCGAACGCCATCGTGCTGCCCCTCGGCGCCTGGGCTTCCAGCGTCCTCGGGCGCAAAAACTTCTTCCTTTTCTGCATCGTCGTCTTCACCATCTCCAGCTTCCTGTGCGGCGCGGCTCCCAGCCTGCCCCTTCTGCTCCTCTTCCGGGTGATGCAGGGCGCGGGCGGTGGCGGACTTCAGCCTATGGCCCAGGCCATCATGGCCGACTCCTTCGAGCCCCATCAGCGCGGACAAGCCTTCGCCCTCTACGGCCTCGTCGCTGTGCTCGCTCCCTCCATCGGACCTACCCTGGGTGGCTGGATCACCGACAACTTCTCCTGGCGCTGGATCTTCTTCATCAATATCCCGGTCGGCATGCTGGCCTTCCTGCTCGTCACCCGGCTCGTGGACGATCCACCGTGGATCAAGCCCGATCGTTCCCTCATCAAGAACATGGACTACATCGGCCTGGGCTTCCTCACCATCGCCATGGGCGGCATGCAGATCATGCTCGACAAGGGCGAGGAGAATGACTGGTTCTCCTCCCACTTCATCCAGTTCTTTGCCGTGCTCTTCATCGGCGGCATGATCGGCCTGGTGCTGTGGGAACTGCACACCAAGAAGCCCATCATCAACCTGCGCTTATTCCGCTATAAGAACTTCGCCATCTGTTGCTTCCTGATGATGCTGGTGGGCGGCGTACTCAACGCCAACACCGTCTTGCAGCCGCAGTTCATGCAAGCCCTCTTGGGATACACCGCGACCACCGCTGGCCTCGCCCTCACCGCCGGAGGCATCACGCTGGTCATCGTCATGCCCTTTGCCGGCTGGGCCACCAGCAAGGTCTCGGCGCGTACGCTCACGCTCTGCGGATTCGTGCTCTTCGTCTTCACCTTCCGCTACGCCGCCATGGTCACGAACTTGCAGATGACGTTCGCGCAGGCCTCCTGGCTACGCGTCATCCAGATGATCCCGCTGCCTTTCTGCTTCATCTCCATCACCAATGCCGCCTATGTCGGCATGCCCAAGGAAGAGAGCAACCAGGTCTCGGGCCTCATCAACTTCGCCCGCAACATCGGCGGCAGCATCCTCATCGCCATGACCAACGCTCAGGTCACCTCGCGCGCCATGTGGCACCAGCAGCATCTCCAGGCCTCCATGCAGCCCGGAGCGCTCGGCTACCAGCAGCACCTGAATTCGCTGAGCGGCTTCTTCTCCGGCGGCTTCGGCGGCTCCAACGGCAGCGGCATGGCCCTGGCCTCCATCTACAACCAGCTCAACCTGCAAGCCCAGATGCAGGGCTACCAGGACGTCTACATGGAGCTGTCCTGGATGTCCGTGATCTTGATTGCCCTGGCCTTCCTGCTCAGCAAGAATCGCCCCGGCCAAGGCGCGGGCTCCTCCGCTATGCACTAAAGCAGCGCAGGCCCAGCATCTTCGAAAGGGCACGAGTTTTTCTCGTGCCCTTTGCGCTTTAGGCCATGCGGCCGCTTCTCTCCTCCGCACTCCCGCTGGGTGCCCCATCCTTGGCGCGTGGTTGTTTTTGCGCCAAGGGTGGGATAGCACGCCCGTCACCTGAGCACGCCCAGTTCCACTCTCTCCTTTGCGCGTGTACTAGGGAATCGTGAACGCAGCCGTCGCTACGCCGCTCGCGGCATCGCCCGTTGAGATCGCGATTGCCTGCACCGTCGCGCTTGCGTTCAGGGCAAAGGCACCCGTGTACAGTCGCGAACTGGCCGTCGGCACGCTTCCGTCCGTCGTATACCGAATCGTCGCGTTGGCCGTCGCGTCGCTGATCGTCACCACCTGCCCCGCCGCATAGCTCCCGCTGGGCGGCGAAATCACTGGCGTGGCTGTCTGCGGCAGCACGCTATATTGCGCCGCAACCACCCCGCTCTTCCAGTAACCGTAGGCCGTCGAGATCGCCTTCACCGTTGTGCCGGTCGTCAGCGTGAGTGGTCCCGTGTAAACCGCAGACGATGACAGTGGCGTGCTCCCATCCAGTGTGTAGTGAATCTTTGCTCCGGGCGTGGTGTCGTTTAACGTGACCGTCACCGAACCGATGTACTTACCCGGTACTGGCCAGAATGTCGGCACGTCCGCGATCGGCGGTTTGATGGTGTAGATTCCGGTGACAATGGGACTGTTCTCCACGTAACCCGGAGCGGTAGCCATGGCGCGGATCGTCGTGGTCGTGTCGACATTGATCGAGCCGCCAATGTACTCCAACGTGGGACCACTCCCAGGAACCGGTGCCGTCCCGTCCAGTGTGTAGTAAATCGTCGCGTTCGGCGTGCTGTCTGAAAGCATCACCGACTGCACCCTGGTGTTGTAGACCGCCGGATCAGGGCTGAACGTCGGCGGCGCTGTCTGCTGCACCAGCGTGATCTTACGAATCGCGTTGGACCCCGGATCGGCGACGTAGACGCTTCCCGCCGCATCCGTGGCAACTCCCGAAGGATCCCCCAAGCAGGAGTCGATGGCCGGTATTCCGTCAGTGCCATAGAAGAAACACGAGCCGCCGGCAAAGAGCTTGGCCTCCGTTGTACCCGCATCCACCTTCATCACGCCGCTGATGCCGTTCTCGACGGAGAAGTAGAAGTTCCCCGCTTGATCCCGCGCAAATCCCGTGGCATAGTCCGGTCCGGAATCGCAAATGGTTGTGATCACTCCATTCGCATCGACCTTGCGCACGTAGCCGCTATCCAAGATGTAGACATTGTCGGCATCGTCGACCAAAATCCCATGAGGATCGCTGAGTTCCGCAGCCACAGCTGGCCCGCCATCGCCGCTGTGACCGCCTGTGCCATTCCCCGCAAATAACGAGAGATTCCCGGCCGGATCCAGCTTCACCACCCGATACTCGTACTCCTCCGACACATAGAGATTCCCCTGCGAATCAAAGGCCGGAACCCCGGCGAAGAATCTGGGATTGCTATCTCCGCCCTGATCCAACACCGTCGTGACCTGTCCGTCTGGGCTCACCTTGGCCAGAATGCCGTCCGTCACATACACGTCGCCCGTCGGTCCCGCTGCCGCGCCCGTCGGTCTCGTGGTGACGCATTCCTGAAATGTGTAGCCGTAGTAGCTCACGAAGGTGATGTCGTGAACGCCGTAGATACTGCTGATAATGCCCTGCGGCGTCACCTTGCGAATTACGCAGTTAAAGCTGTCGGACATGTACATGTTCCCGGCCTTATCGAACGACAGCCCGGCCAGCGGCAGATCCCAGCCGTCATTCCACAAATCGATAGCCGCCCACTTCGCCGGACCCCCGTCGCCCCAATAGCCGAAATGTCCGTTGCCCACCGCCGTGGAGATGATCCACTGGGGAGGCGCTACCGTTTGCGCCCAACCACTTGCAGCATTCAGCAGGCACACCACACTTGCTGCAACCAATGAGAGAAGTCGATCGCGCATGGTTCTCCTTGTTGCCCGGATTGTCGTTGGATTGACCTGTGGTCCCGGCAGCGCAACCTGGGAGCCTCTGCTGCCACTCACACCTGCACATCTGTCGCGCCATCCTCCACTTGCATGGGTGGACCGGTGCGAATCGCTGCACATCTAGAACGCTCGATCGCCTTTCCAGCCGTGGCGATCAATGGGTCGAAACAGAGGAGGCTTTGTGGGGAATGAAGAGTGTGCCGCGAACATCATCCTTCGCCCGCAATCGGAAGTCAACATGAAAACCGATGCCAGCCAAGGCAATCCTGTTCGCGATGAACGCCAGTTCAATATAGTGTTTCGAAACTGCGCGCCGTTACAGCCTGTCTACCGCATGTTTCTCCTCCGCACATCCGCTGGGACAGCACGCCCGTCACCTAAGCACGCGCAGTCCCACTCTTTCCCCGGCACTCCCGCCGGGTGCCCCATCCTTGGCGCGCCGTTGTTTTTGCGCCAAGGGTGGGATAGCACGTCCTCATCCTAAGCACGCTCCGGCCTTCTCTCCTCCGGCCCTCAGCAAACGGAAACCACTTCTCCAACAGATCCCGCCATCACCAAAATCAGCCAGAATTCCGTTCACTCCTTTCCTGCGTGTCTGCTATGCTTCCGCACATTCCCCGCAGGAGGTACCCATGTCCACCACCGTTAGCCATAAAGGCGCAGCCGCACCCCCCGCTGTCACCCCGGAGCGCATCTTTCAATTCGCCTGGGGCTACGCGCTTCCGCTCGTCATTGAGGCGGCCATCCGCCACCGCGTCTTCGATGTCCTTGACCAAACCCCCATGACGCTGCCTGAGCTGCAGCAGGCCACCGGCGCTTCTCTCCGCGGACTTGCCGCCATCGCCAACGTGCTGGTCGGCATCAACTTCCTTGCCAAAGACGAGTCCGGCATCTTCTCGCTCACTGCCGAGAGCTCCGCCTTTTTGGTCAGCACCAAGCCCAGCTATCAAGGCGGACTCATTCGCCACACCAGCGAGCACCTGCTGCCCAAATGGCTGCAGTTGAACGAAATTGTCGCCACCGGCAAGCCCGCCCGCTCCGTCAATGACGAATCCATCGGCGCCGAGTTCTTTCAGGGCTTCGTCAGCGATCTCTTTCCCATGAACTACCCCGCCGCGCGCAATCTCGCCGAGCACCTCAATCTCGCCGCCCACAGCGAGCCCGTCCGTGCCCTCGATCTCGCCGCTGGCTCCGGCGTATGGGGCATCTGCCTCGCGCAGAGTGCTCCTCACGTGCACGTTACTGCCGTCGACTGGCCCGGCGTCATCGATATCACCCGCAAGACCACCGCTAAATTCGGACTCGCCGAGCGCTACACCTTCGTCCAGGGCGATCTGCACTCCGCCGACTTCGGCACCGGACACCACATCGCCACCCTCGGCCACATCCTGCACAGCGAAGGCGTGGCACGCAGTCAGGAACTGCTCAAGAAGACCTTCGACGCCATGGCCTCCGGCGGCACCATCGCCATCGCGGAGTTCCTCGTGGACGACGATCGCACCGGCCCCGTAAGTGGCCTCATCTTTGCCGTGAACATGCTGGTCAACACCGATCACGGCGACACCTTCAGCTTTGAGGAGATCAGCGAGTGGCTGCTGGAGGCCGGCTTTAAGCACCCGCGCCGGCTGCACGGTCCCGGAGCCTCGCCACTCATCCTTGCCACGCGTCCCTAGGCTCTGGGAAGCACCTTCCCTTGTTCCTTCTCACCTCAGCAGCCTCGTTGCAACCCAACATCAGCGCCCCGGAGATCGGGGCGCGTTCCCCCGGCCATTACCTTCGTCTAGCCGCTCGATTCCAAATCCTGGCTCTCCCCCATCGAAATGGGGCTATACTCGTTCTTCCCCATTGGGTGTGCCACAGCGCCGTCGAAGCGGAGGTCCCTAGCGAGAGGAGACCTCCATGGCCTACTTCGGCAAGTTGGAAGGCGCTCACGTCAGCGCCCACGACGGAACCTTCCTCGGTGCCATTACCGAGCGGTGGGTTCACCCCGAGGCCATCACCAACCCCATCGGCGTGCATGGCAATCAGACCAGTGGCAGCTCCATCTTCAATCCCTACGGGCTCTACGGCAATGAAGTCTCTCCGCAGTCGGCCTTCAATGAGATCGCCCCTGATCCCCCGCAGGTCTATCAGCGCGGAAACTTCATCGCTTACCTCAGCGTCAACCCGCAGCGTGCCCCGCGCATCGACCCGCGCGAACTCTTCGGTGGCGGCCGGAACCCGGGCGATCTCTAACGCGATCGTTCCTCCCTCCGCATGGCATGCTTGCGCGCCTTGGCCGCGCTCGCCGTGTTCGACACAAACTGTTCACCGCGCTTGGAGTGTGTCACCTTCTTGTCATCCGTCGCCTTGCGCTCTCCCGGGGACAGCTCCTTCCACGCCGCGTCCGGCAGATACCGATGCGTCTCCCCATCCCGCACTGCCTGCTTCCCGTTCGCTGTGCGCCAGTGCTCTTTGCCCCAGTCCTGCAGTGACTTCTGCGCCGCGTTGCGCGAGTGCTTGTAGCCGCCGCCCTCCGCTTCATACGCGTGCGCCACAAGCTGAGCCTTCCGCGCGCTCCATTGACCCGCGCGTCCCCCCTTGCTTCCCGCCAGCACCTGGGCCTTGATCTTCTCGCGGAGCTCGGGATGGGTGTAGTTCTCCGCACGGCTCTTGTGCGACTCTTCGCTGCGCTCTTCTTGCCCGCCATTCTCTGCCGCCCTCCATTCACCCAGATGCCAATGCCGCGATCATCGGAAGTCTGCGCCTTCATGACATCGAAATCCGCCAGTCATCGAGCTCAGCCGTGTAAATCGTCTCCCCGAACTCCTTCCCTCGGCCGGCAAATAGGGGATAGCTCCCGAGGCGTTCTCCATGGGATGCTAAGAATCAACTCCTCGGGAGGCCTTTCCCTTGAACGGTATTTCACGCGCTCTCTGCGTACTGCTCGTAGCCGCTGCCACTGCTCCACTCGGATCGGCCCAACCGCAGACCTCCGGCACCTTCACCCTGCACAAGTTCTCAGCCGCCATCGGTCAGGAGACCTACACCATCGAGAGCTCCGGCGGCAGCTACACGCTCACCTCGCACTTCAAGTTCACTGACCGCAGCACCCCCGTGCCGCTGGAGACCACCTTCGTAGCCACAAGCAACGGAATGCAGCCCGTCTCCTACTCCGCGAAAGGCCGCTCCTCCCGCGCCACTGACATGGACGACCATCTCAACGTGAAAGACGGCAGCCTCTCCATGGACATCAGCGGCAAAGCCTCCACCGTCACGCCCACCGGACCCTGGTTCATCACCGATGGCTACTCCCCCGTCGCCATGCAGGAGCAGATGATGCGCTGGTGGAAGAGCCACGGCCAGCCCTCCACCTTCACCGTCTATCCCGCCGCTGCTCAAGTCCACATCCAGCCCGCCCACGACCTCACCGCAAACGGACACAAGCTGCACGGCTATACCGTTGCCGGACTGATCTGGGGCGAAGAGTCGCTGTGGCTGGACGACACCGAGAATCTCGTCGCCCTCATCAGCACCGACGCCGAATTCGACCACTTCGAAGCCGTTCGCGCTGCCTACGAACCCAACCTGAACCAGTTCATCTCCGCCGCTGTCGACGCCAACCTTGCCGCTCTTCAAAAGTTGACCGCATCGGCGCGCGTCAAGCCCGCCAAGACTCTCGCCATCGTCGGCGCGACCCTCGAGGACTCCACCGGAGCCCCGCCCATCGCTGACTCCGTCATCGTGATCCAGAACGGCGTGATCACCGCCGTTGGACCTCGGCAGCAGGTGAAGATCCCCCACGGCGCCCAGCTTCTCGATGCCACCGGCAAATTCGCCATCCCCGGTCTCTGGGACATGCATGCTCACTACGAGCAGGTGGAGTGGGGCCCCATCTACCTGGCCGCCGGCGTAACCACCGTGCGCGACTGTGGCAACGAGTTCAACTACATCGTTACCTTGCACGACGCGCTCGACCGCAAGAAGGATCCCGCCATTGGACCCCACCTCGAATTCGCTGGCCTCATCGACGGAAGCGGCCCCATGGCCCTGGGAGCCATCCTCGCCGATACCCCCAAGCAGGCCGTTGCCTGGGTCCAGAAGTACAAGGATGCCGGT
>CBJOJD010000218.1:0-9129 GCA_966443485.1 uncultured bacterium
GTGCGGCGTGCGCGTCAGATCGAGCAGACCCTCAGGCCCAACCTCGTCATAACGCTTGATCCACTTGTAAGCAGTTGGACGTGAGATGCCGTACTCGTGACACAGATCGGTCACGGACACTTCTTCCCTCTGATAGCTCGATAAGAACTGCAGTCGTTGATCCACGGTTCGAGTCTCTTTCCAAGGCAAAACGCATCTTCTTGCGTCAAGCCAAAGCTGGGAAAGCCAACTGTTCTCCGCCATGGTGTAAACCATGTCTCCGGTCTGTTTTGTAAAGCATCTCCCCGGTATGCTCATGGGCGCCGCCCCTCGCGCGCACAAGCCCTATCCCCAGTCTTCCTTCACTGCGTTTCGTGCAGACCTCCGCTGCGCTCCGTCCCTTTCCGCTTCACATTTGATCCGCTCCAAGAGATGGGCGACCCCCCACGGCTTGCACTTGCTACCCCTGCCCTCGCCGCCGGGTGACCCAGGGGTTGTTGGTTAACAACAACCGCCAATACCCAACAGCCCCGGAGAGCAGATCTCATGGCTACCGACAAAGCCCGTGAACTGGCCCAGCAGATCGAGACCAGCGTTAACGCCCTCGCCGCCGAAACCGATGCGGCCCGCCGCAGTGACATCTTCCGCGGATGGCTGAACGCGATGGCCCAGTTCCACAATTGTTCTTGGTTATGTTGTGCTTGACACAACCAGGACTATGTTCACTGTCGGATTATGTTAAGAAACAAGGTGGGCTGCAGGTTGGAAGAGATCGTGAGCCCGCTGATCTCAACATAGTTTTTGTCCCATCCGCGAGCGATCTGAGGCCTGACCGGCGCCTCGGATTCGTTTATCCCAGGTATGGCTGGTGGCGTTTCAGACACCGGTAGGCTTCAATGCTCGGCGCTCGTAAGGTAACGAGAGCACAATGACAGGCCAGCCACGCGATTCTAATGAACGGTGCGGCAATCCCTCACCTGAGATCGATAGATGCGGTATACTTGCCTTTCCCTTTTACCACCGCAAAATTTCAAGATTGGACGGGAATCCAGATGACCGGACGGATTACGGCTGTATTTTCGCTTATCTTTGTCGTCGTCCCGATGACAGTTGCTCAAGGGACGTCACTTGCTTGGAAGCGCTGGGCGCATCTTCAGCACGGAATTGCAGTGAGTGGATGGTTCTCAGAGAGCGGGAACTACTCGATTCAACAACTGCGAGCGTTTACGACCCCTGCGGACATCGAGCACATTCATCAGCTCGGGTTTGACCATGTGAGGATTCCAGTGGATCCAGTCATTTTCCAGTGCGATGGAGAGTGGGAATCCTGCGAACGCATCGCGTTCCTCGACCAGGTCATTCAAAAAGCGTTAGCTGTAGATCTCTCTGTGATTTTAGATTTTCACCCGAATCCGCAGTACACCCATCAGCTCATTTCAAACGGTCAAGCGTCAGACAAGTACCTTCGGCTGTGGGCACAGATCGCTGATCATTATGGAAAGATGGACTCCGACCACATCGCCCTGGAGGTCATGAACGAGTTCAGCTCGCCAGACGCCAATAGCTGGTTCGGGTTACTTCAACAATCCATCGACACGATCCGCCGACATGCGCCGAACTCCACAATCATCGTGCAGGGAGCGGGATATTCCGACATTTGGGATTTGATCGCACTGCCTTCTTTGGCTGATTCAAACCTGATCTACAACTTCCATTACTACGAGCCTCACATCTTTACTCACCAGGGCGCGACCTGGGGGATGAGCTACTGGCTCGACGTTCATGGTCTTCCGTTTCCGCCAACGGACAAAG
The DNA here is from genome assembly GCA_966443485.1 of uncultured bacterium. Taxonomy (GTDB): domain Bacteria; phylum Acidobacteriota; class Terriglobia; order Terriglobales; family Acidobacteriaceae; genus Telmatobacter. The sequence continues at coordinate 1,792 of CBJOJD010000218.1, forward strand.
GAGTTTCAGACGCCATTGAGCATACCGACTCGCTCGAGGCGCGCTGGCGCATTTTGCAGTACAAGGAAGATCACTGGGGTCCAGAGCGGATCACCAGTGACATCCAATTTGCTGCCCAATGGGCGCGTGATCGCCACGTCCCGCTGATATGTGACGAATTCGGTGCCTATCGCAATTTCTCGACGCCTGACGACCGAGAACGGTGGCTGACCGCCGCGAGATCAGCTTTTGAACAGAATCACATCGGTTGGACGATGTGGGACTACCAAGGCGGATTTGGCGTGGTCTATAAAGAAAATGGTGTCGTTCGAGATGATGCGATGGTTTTGCGCAGCTTAGGCCTGAAGAAAGCTACACCTCCGGCGAGCCAGCCTACCAGGTAGAGTATTTGGTCCCGTCCAGGCCGGTTTGCTGCGACTTTGAGTACACATCAAAAACGCTTTGGCCACCGTAAGAGTCAGAATTTGGATCGTCCTGCATGGATCTATAGCCCCACTCCGCCTTGCCGGTCATTGGATCTACGGGGATTTGACGCAAAAACCTAACCTTTTTGCCTTGTATGTCGATTCCATTGACGAGAGTCTCCAGGTCAGGTGGATAGCCGTTGCTGTCAACCTTGATCTGGACGGCACCCTTATCAGCCGCGTCTTTATAACGGTCAATCGCATCGCGCATCTCCCAGAGTTCTCGGCGGAGTACGCGTTCCTTTTGCCGCCTAATCGTGAGCTTGGCTGTCCCGGTAGCAGCCATCGCTAAGACGGAGAGAATCGCAATGGTGACAATCAGTTCAACAAGCGTCAGGCCACGTTCTGCATTGGAACGGGGGCCACAAAGACCGGACGATCGTCGAATCTCAGTTCCGAGCGGGCGCATCAGGAATGACCTTCTTCAGCTCTTTCCATCCAATTAGGACAAAGCCCTGATCCTTAAGAAATTTCTGGAAGGTTGGGCTACTGATGACGTCATAGTCGTTCTGCCGCCATTGCGCTCCCCAGTTCGGATGATCCCATGTCATCGCTTTTAATTCCTCGTCATTGAACCCCAGGTGCACGCTCAGCAAGTAAACGCCAGGCCCAAGCGATTGGAGGGTCCTCTCATAGGCATCCAGCCAGTCGCGTTGGGCTAGCCCCGGCTCAATTTCCAGCACAGTGTCCACGGGGAAGGACGCAATGTTCACATCGATGCCCCCGAACGAGAAGCCTCCCGGGCTCGCAGTTGGAATCCCTCTCTGCTTCACCTGCTGCCGCGGTAGCATGATGGGCAAATTGTACTCTTGGCCCATCTTCCAATAGATACGAAAGAGAGCAGGAGTCGATCGCATCACCTGCATATGGTCGTCGACGTGCCAGATAGGAATGCCTGCATTGCGGGCCATTTCGATTTGCGCGCGCACTTCGGCTTCGACTGCTTCCGGTTTGGCGTGGCCTGCGACAAATCCGTTGCTAGCAGGGAGGTACCCAAAGCGGTCAATCAACCCCGAGTCCTTAGCAGGATCGGAAAGAGGCCGCCAGCAGAAGGACTTCCATTCAGAATTCAGGTCAAGCTGAATTCCGAGGTCCGCATTTGGATGGTTGCGAGCCCAGCGCACCACTTCTGGAAACCACGGACCCGGCGCAAGCACGTTTGCCGTGGTGATCCAGCCCTTCTCCAGAGCGTCGAAGGTGGCGCTGTCCACCGAGTGAGCCATTCCGAGGTCTTCGCCCTGAATGACAAGAACGCGTGCGCTCTTCGGATATCCCAGGCTCTCAGAAACGGACTTCGGAAGGGTGTTAACCTCCTGAGCTCCTATTTCCATTACACACAGAACGCAGTTAAGGATCAACGTGCAAGTAGCGAAACGCTTCCATCTCTTCATGTCGATAGGGCCTAAGTAGCAAACGCATTTTGGGAGTATTTATAGCATATAAGACAGCGACTGTCGTTCAGGAACTTAGACGCGGCATGTTCGATCGGCGTTACCCTGCAGCAACCGAAGTTACTCCGCAGCTCCCATCTTGGGGTGAACCTATGAAAGCGCTCGCCCATCCTGACCACACCTGCGGAATAGGCTTGAGCGAATCGGAGGTCCCCTATGCAGCCTGTTATTGGGTGCGACGCGCACAAGAAGTTCTCGGTGTTTGTCTCGATTGATCAGTACGGGAAGGCCTCCCGGCCCGTACGCATCGATCATGGTCGTGATCGGTACAACCAGTATCTGCGCACTCTGCCGTGATCCGCGAACATCTCTGAAGCACCGCATTTACGCTGCCGTCGATCGCTATGGGCTCCATCCGGAAACCATTAGCGATTTGTTTGGAACCAAAGGCAGAGCGTATCTTGCCGACCTGCTCAAGCGATTGCCGCTACAGACCTCATCTATGACTGCCATGCAGTTGCACTCCATTGATCAGCTCGAGGAGAAGATCGAGGCCATTGAGCAGCGCATCCACGAGACGCTCAAGTTGAGCTCGGAGATCCGGCTGCTGCGCACCATTCCCGGCTCGGGCCCATTTTTGGCGCCGTTGATCTGGCTGGAAATTGGCCGCGTCGACAGATTTCCCCGCGCCGAACATCTGGCCAGCTACGACGGACTTGTCCCTCGTATCATCGCCAGTGGTGGACACGTCCGCCATGAAGGCACCTGCCGCAACGTCAACCATTACCTCAAGTGGGCTTTCGTTGAAGCCGCCAACGTGGCCATACGCACCAAGGCTCAACGCCATCAGCACATCGGCCTGCTCTATCAGCGACTCTTTCCAACTAAGGGGCACGGCCGCGCTGCGGTCGCCGTCGCCCGGCATCTCGCCGAGGCCGCTTACTGGGTGCTGCGTAAGAACCAGAGTTACCGCCCTCCCCAGCCGCATGCCGCTGTCTGAGGCAAACGAATTCGTCCAAGTTCGAGCAAGCGCGAGACACGTCTGGCCAGTTTGGGATTCCGCCGAGGATCGATACCCATCGCGGTGCAACTCCCAGGCCTCGGGGTGAATGCGACGCCCGATCGCACAATGCTCGTGCCTCTTTGAAGGGGAATATATGGCTCCAAGACAAAGCCGCACGCAAGAGCAGTTTGGACGGCGGGAATCGCCCAATCAAGGAGATGCAATCTACCAGGGGGAATGGATGATGCCGTACCATCCGCTGCGGCCCTGTTCAAGAGTCTCCGCTTCGCTCCGATGAACGCGCAAAGTACGCGCGCTCTTGACCATCGTCCTCGCTCCGGGTGTCGACCAACCAGGAAAAGCATCTGCTTTTCCTGTTCATAACAGAACCCCAGTCGACGGCGCTATGCGCTCCGTTATGCCAACGGACACTTTTGTCCTCAACGCCATTTTTAGAACTAGACGAGCCTGCTCATTATCACTCTTGACAGGACGCGCTTTCATACAAGACGTGTCACCCTCAACCCGATACCGTAGACAGCGTGCTTTTGCTTCGGGTGGTACGGCTCTCAGATGGAGGCCCCAGACGCAGCTAGGCCGCCTCCGAAGAGACGGCCTGTTGGCTACTTTCCTTGGCTAGGTTTACGGAGCGCTATTCCCAAGATGAACAAGACGAGCATCGAGGCACCGATGAGTCGTGGTACCCATGGTCCACCTCTCGTCATCCAAAACGCGAACACCAAGAAGAGAACAAGCAAGCCTATCTGGGTAGCCTTCTTTTTGCGGACTTGGGTACCATCATCAGCCTCGACAGGACGACCGGCGCTCTTCAAGATGGCTGTCCAGACGACGGCTGCTAAGACCATTGCAGCCACACAACTGGCAGCGAACACTTGCTGGTTCATTCGCCCTTCCAGGAAGAACGCCGTAAAAAGCGCTATGGCCCCCAGAAGAACGACAGGAACAACGAACCACTTACTCATGCTTCCTACACCTTGTGCCATATCAGTGACCAGCCCCGCACGCGTTGCCAACATTCGCAAAAGCCCCGAAGTAGGCAGCAGAGTGGTCTGCGGCAGCAAGCGGGATATTTCCAGCCGATCTGATCGAATCTATAAACCCGCTTCCCGCCGTAAAGAGGCTTTCATATCCTGCATTCCTCTCAGCAGCAGCCATGCTCCCTCCCGCGACTAAGGTGCCCAATCCACTCACGGGCCCGGAGAGGATGTTGCCCACCTGCGCAACGCGGCCAGGAGTTCCGTAGTTCCCTGTGAAAGCTGAATAGAGTTGAGCTGCTCCAGTAAGCCCTTGGCCGAAGATGCTCACCGTACCGTAAACGCCTAGTACTGCCGCAGCGGGAGCACCTGCTCCGGTTGCACCAAGTCCTGCTACAGCAGCTCCAAGGCCGACTCCTTTTGTGATCGCCAAACCAAGGTTTGCTGCTCCCATAATGGCGGAGTAAATCCGCTGCGCAGTACATGCCGATTTATTTGGGGCGAGGGCTTTCAGACTTGAGAAGACGTCAGTTTATCCATGAGTTGCAAAATCCCAAGAATAGCCAAGCCATCCACCGCACAGAACGGAAACACTATGACTGCGGGTATCCATTTCGAAGTCCACGGCACAAGGATAATCGCGATTGCGTGAACGAAGGCGATCAGGGCAATCGTTGGCCAGAACCAAACCTTGTTGTGAAGATCCCATCGGACTTTCGCTGCCATGATGACCACTGCCGACAAGATCCATCCAGCCCGCGCATTTCCGGGATGTCCCAAGTAGAGAAAGGTTATGAAAACGGGAGACGTTGCTAACAAGATTAACAACACTGCCTTTGTTCCAAGGAGCTTCTTTTTCTGAGTTTCTACCAATCGGCACCACCCCACCACCCCTTGCATCCGCCGTAGTTGCGAACCGTCGCGGCTACGTCAAAGACCGACGAAACGACGGCCACAGCTTGACCGATCCCAGGAATCAGTTCCGCTGCCCCTTTGACTCCGTCAGTTGCTAGGGCAGCTAAAGTAAGGGTTGATCCGGTCGCTCCAAGTGCAATTCCGGTCTTACTTCCACCTACAATGAAGATTGTCGTCGAAGCGTATCCTGCGAGAACTTGACTCCCTGCCAGGGCTCCTTTGGCCGTCAGCGATACAAAAGCTTCACCCGGAACCCCGCCTAATGCATCTAGTCCCGTCTGAATCACACCTGTGGCGATGATACCTCCACAGCTTTTCTGGTCCGGGCGTTTTGCGTTACTTGGGGCCTCAACGGGATCAGACGCCGTTCCCGAACACCCGAAGCGCAAGCCTATTGCCGTTCGGGAGTTACAGATGAAGTGCCCCGGATGCGGTGCAGGATTTGAAGTCCGAACCCCCAGACACGGTTTTTCTTTTAGCTGCGGCTTGGCAGCTAGAAGCGGCTCCGAGAGCACCTGGGATTGGCTGGGTTCCATTGGCTCCGATTGTACCCTTTAAGACCAGCGGAAGCGTACCGATTATGCCGGCGATCCGGTGGGGATTCGGGTGCTGAAGAGCAGCCGATAAGCGTGGGGATCAAGGGCCGATTCCGGTCCGGATCTGCCCCTCTTTAGCAGCTAGAAGCAGCTATTAAAAGAAGAAGGATGGAGTGTCCCACCCCTCCCGACGCCGTAGGCGGCGTGCTCGTCACTACGAAGGCGCCACTGCCGTTTACAGATGTAAACATGTCAAGACTGGCCCCGCTATTGCTCCCCTTGAGATACTGGAAGTGTGTTGCGGCTCTTCCGAGCAAGCGAAGATCAGAAGAAGAAGCTCTTGGCGGTCGCCCGCGAAGCTGCACCCTCCAGCCCTCATCTTCTGACGCTAACGGATGGTCTGTTAGGAACTCCACCGAAGGGTTTTGCCCATGATATCTCCCGGAGCGAGATTGGCAGGGGACAACGGGTCTTCGCCGCCGCCCGCGAAGCCTTTCAACGATGGGAACATTTCGATTTGGGATGGGTACAGGTTGTGAACCCGACTGTCGAGATCACTCCGGGCAAGCTGGTAGCTGTGGAGGCCCACACAGCCTGCTTTTGGTCCATAAATATCAACCGCATTTCCGAGGTTGTGGACAGCCCGGCTCGCTTCGGCTTTCTTTATAACACTACTGCCTTTCATATCGAAGAAGGGCAGGAGCGCTTCGTCATTGACCTCGATCCCGAGAACGAGTCAGTGTCTTATCTCATTGAAGCAGTATCGCGTCCGAGGCACATTCTGGCCAGCATCGCCCACCCTTTCTCACGGGCGATGCAGCATCGTTTCACGAGGGATTCGCACGCACGGATCGAACGCTGTGTATTGAACAGTTAATGTGCGGAGCGCAGCGCAAACCGGAGAAGATGCTTCAGCACAACGCTACTCAAGGCGATTGCGAAAACCCATACAAGCACGCGGGAACCCCAGGCGCCATGAGCTGCCTCGAAGCTCCCGATTAGATAGGCAGCGGCAATTGCAACAAGCCCGGCTAGTAAGCCGTCCTGTAGCGCCACCTTGAGGCCCCAGGACTGCCGGAAGCCCAAGCTAGAAAGTCCCCCGACACCGATCCCAAGAACCGCTGCCAAAAGTAAGCTGATCACGGCTAGCACAGCCCCGCCAACTGTACCGATCATCACGCCTCCTCATGTCACTGCTGCTTGCAGTAACTGCCGACCTGTCCCAGGAAGTGATTCCACTGAGCATCTTCGAAATTCCCACCACCCAGATAGAACTCGAATCGGTTTGCGATTGTGCCTCCCAGGTTGATGTTGAAATTGATTGAACCCTGGGCGGCAGGCGAGGCCGAAAACGTAATGCTTGCTGGATAGAGAAGATGTCCGGGATTGGTCGTGAATGTCATGCTCTGCGAATTCATAGACGCGACATTCACGGACAGGGTTTGGAAAATGCCAAAGGTTCCGACGCTGATCGGGATCGTAGACCCGACCCCCATCCCACTTGGCGGCGAGAACGTTACACTCTCCTCCCCAGCCCATCTGGAGTAGTTCCCGAACGTACCAAAGCTGGTTTGGACAAAGTTCATAACGTCAGCCGCGCTGGAAGTGCACGGAATCGTGATTCCGTAATGCTTGCTCACGTTATTTGGGGCATCTCCGTCATCGGACCTTTTCATAATATTGGTCAAGATCGCCATTGATCACGAGTTTGACCGCCGAGCCTGTGCCTTCAATCGGATGAGAGAAGTCCCCCATAACTAAATTTTCTCCGGTAGTATGAGCGAGATGCCATTCTTTCTGAGTGGTATGCACCTCCCCGGTATCCGTGGCGAAGCGGATCTCCAAGGCGCTGTGATCCTTCTTCAAAATCACATAGTTTGCGACACCTCCCGGAACAGCTGTGCTCGGCTTGAAGACATATTCGCCGACATAGTCATCCGGGTTCGTGCTCACAGAAGAATTGCACCCTGCGCTGCAAAGTAAGCGTCCGAAGTTCCCATCTGGCGAGGAGCCGATTCAGCTGATAAGCATTGG
>CBJOJD010000219.1:0-9107 GCA_966443485.1 uncultured bacterium
GGATTGAGGCGCGGAATATAATCGCCCCATGCTTTTCAAGAGCAATCCGCGCCTGCGCCTGATCGTTCTGCTCGGGATAGGAGTTGTGCTGGTTTTTGCTCTGCTGGGCGCGCTGCAGGCATTCAACACCTCGAATGTAGGTTTCCTCAACCCTGAAACCTCCGGCGAGACGCTGGCCTTCACCAGTCTTACCGTCTTTCTCTTCCTTACGCTTATTGCCCTGGTGCTGCTGCTGCTGAGGAACATCCTCAAGCTTTATGCGGCGGAAGGCAGCAGCGCGCTGGGAGCACGCTTGCGTACGCGCATGGTGCTGGGCGCGGCGTTGATCGCCGTAACTCCCGCGGCGTTCATGTTTCTGTTCAGCTTTGTGCTGATCAATCGCACCATGGAGCGCTGGTTTTCTCCTAATACGTCGGAACTGCGCGAGGACTCTGCGAACGTGGTGCGGGAGCTGGCACACTATGTTGCCAGCAACGCGCGGGTGGAGGCGGAGTCGATTGCAGCGTCTGGTGCGCCTGACCGCTCTGCTCCGGAGCTGCGCGATGTTTTGGGGTCGCATCGAATCACGTTGGCCGGTGGGTTCGCGATTGTGTATGGCAAAGACCAGCACATGATCGCCAGCTTTCAGGCTCCGGCGGAGTCTACCCAGGTGATGGTGTTGCCGTGGCTGGCACAGACAGAAGAACTGGTGCCAGCTCCGGTGCGGGGAAGCTTCTCCTCTGCCGCGTTGGGGGCAGCGCGGCGCAATGATGAAGCAATCATCTCGTTCGGCGGCCAGGAGTACGCACTAGGCCTCTCCGCAACGGGGCTAGAAAACGTTGTGGTGGTGGGATTGCCGGTGCCCGCAGGACTCAGTGGCACCGCAATCCGCATTCGCGCTGGAGCCACGGAGTACTGGAAGCTGTTTCGGCTGCGCAACCAGATCCGCTCGAATTTCTATCTGCTTCTGTTGATGGTCACGGTGATCGTTTTCTTCTCGAGCATCTGGCTGGCCATGTTTCTCTCCAAGCAGATCACGCGCCCTGTCACTGCCTTGGCGGATGCCATGAATGAGATCGCGACGGGCAAGTACGACGAGCGCGTGGAGGTCACGGTCACGGGGGAGATGCGCGAGCTGGTACGCGCGTTCAACCACATGGCGGCCGATCTTGAAACCAGCCGGCGTATGGCTGAGAGCTCCTCGGCGCAGTTGACGGCGGCCAACCAGTCGATTGAAGAGCGGCGGCGTGAGCTGGAGACCATACTGGAGACGATTCCCAGCGGTGTGGTCACGCTCGACAGTGCCGGCATTGTGTTGCAGGCCAATCGGGCGTTTGCTGCGTTGCTGGGTCAGAACGAAGGGGCCGAGCTCAGAGGCCAGTCGATTTCCTCTCTGCTGCCCGCCGAGAGCGCAGATGATCTTGCCGCGGTGATCCGGCGCGGACAGCGCATGGGCGCGGCGTCCACAGAGCTTGAATTCCACGCCCGCAATCGCGCAATTCACCTGGCTGTCACCAGTGCCCGGCTGGATCTGGCGCGCGGCAAGCAGGGAAGCGTCATTGTGGTTGAAGACACGACCGAGCTCCTGCGCGCGCAGCGCCAGCTGGCATGGAAGGAAGTGGCACAGCGGGTGGCGCACGAGATCAAGAATCCGCTTACCCCGATTGCCCTTTCTGCGGAGCGCATTGGCCGCCATCTGGATCGTGGGCAGCTGGATTCGCCCAATATCATTCGCAAGTGCACGGAGGTGATCCTGGGGTGCGTGGGCACGCTGCGCACGCTAGTGGACCAGTTCTCTGCTCTTGCACAGTTTCCTGCGCCGCAACCCCGCGCCTGCGATCTGAATCAGGTAGCAGATGAGGCACTGGCCTTGTTTGCGGGGCGGCTGGAGGGGGTGGATGTCGTTCGCGATCTGGCTCCGGAGGTGCCGCCGGTGCTGGCCGATCCAGAGGCTATTCGCCGCGCGCTGGCTAACCTGATCGATAACGCCGCGGAGGCCATGCAGGGCAGCCTGCTGCGCGTGCTTTGCGTCAGCACGGCGGTGAGCGAGGACGGCTCCGCTGTGGAGATCACTGTCTCCGACACGGGGCACGGCCTGACCGACGAGATTCGCGAGCGGCTGTTTCTGCCCTTCTATTCCACCAAGCATCGCGGCACGGGACTGGGGCTCTCCATTGCCGCCAAGATCGTACAGGAGCATGGCGGCTCCATTCGCGCCGAGAGCAACACCCCCAAGGGCGCGCGCTTCCTGGTCAGCATTCCGCTGATGGAGAATGCTGCGCAGCCGATACACGCCGGAGAGCACACGGAATCTGCAAAGGAAATCAAGGGATGAACCACATTCTGGTGGTGGACGACGAGGCGGAGATCCGCTCGTCGCTGGAAGATATTTTGCGGGAAGAGGGTTATGGGGTGGCCAGCGCAGCCACTGCCGCGGAAGCCAAAGTGCTGATCGAAGACGTGCCCTACGACGTCGTGCTGCTGGATATCTGGCTGCCTGATCGTGATGGTCTCGATGTGTTGAAGGAGATTCACGAGCTGCCCGTCGAGAACCGGCCCGAGGTGGTCATCATTAGCGGACACGGCACCATTGAGACCGCGGTGCGTGCGACCAAGCTGGGTGCCTACGATTTTCTTGAAAAGCCTTTATCGCTGGATCGCACGCTGATTGTGCTGAAGAATGCGGTGGAGGCGCGCCGCCTCCGCACCGAGAACCTGGAGTTCAAAAAGCAGTTCAGCGCCAACGCGGTGCTCACCGGGGATAGCGTCCCGGTGAAGGCGCTGCGCCAGCAGATTCGCCTCATGGCTCCCACCAATGGACGGGTGTTGATCTACGGCGAATCGGGAACCGGCAAGGAGCTGATTGCCCGCGCGATCCATGCAGAGAGCCTGCGCCGCGACCGCGTGTTTGTGGAGCTGAACTGCGCGGCGATTCCTGAAGCGCATATTGAAGCGGAGTTGTTCGGGGTTCGCCATGGCGCTCAGGCGGGCGGCCGTCCTGAGCAGCGCGGCACCCTGGAACGGGCGGACAGCGGGACGCTGTTCCTGGACGAAGTGGGCGATATGAGCCTGAAGACCCAGGCCAAGGTTCTGAGCGCTCTGGACGACCAGATGTTTACGCCGGTCGGCGGCACGCAACCGTTGCGGGTGGACGTGCGCCTGATTGCGTCCACGAATAAGGATCTGGAAGAGGAGATCGCCAAGGGCAACTTTCGGGAGGATCTCTTTTATCGGCTCAATGTGGTGCCCTTCTTTGTGCCTCCGCTGCGCGAACGCAAGGAAGATATACCGCTGCTGGTGCGGGAGTTTCTAGCGGAGTTTGGCCGCCAGTATGGCAGGCCGCGCATGGAGATCAGCGAAGAGGCATTGGAGGCCCTGGGCCAATACCACTGGCCAGGCAACGTGCGCGAGCTCAAGAACGTGATCGAGCGCGTGCTGATTCTCAATCCGCGCACGCTGCGCATCGAACGCAAGCAACTGCCGCCGCTTACTCACAAGTCGACGGTGCGCTCCAGCGATGACTTTTCATCGTTGCAGCAGGCGCGCGACGCGTATGAGCGCGACTATATTCTCAAGAAGATTGAAGAGGCGCGGAACAACATCACGCGGGCAGCAGAGCTGCTAGGCCTGGAGCGCGGGCACCTCTATCGCAAGATGAAGGCATTGGGAATCGGGGTGCGGGAGTAGGCCCGGTGTGTATCTCCCGTCTCGAGCGCGGTTTCCTGATTTGGCCGCAAAAGGTCGCATCGTGGTCTCCCATCCTATCCGCAAAAAGCGCGGATAGGATGGGGCACCGGCACCCGATGCGCGCTAGTCTTCGAAGCACTGCCAGACGCGGGCCAAGTCCAGCACAAAGCCTTGCACTGGTCCTTCGCCCGCGATCTGCGGAGCATCGGTTCTCTTCCGGCTTTGGTCTGGATGGTAGATCGTAACCTGGCGAGCATAAGGATCGATGAGCCACGCCAGTTGTGCGCCGTTGCTGATCCAGTCCTGCATCTTCTCTTCGGCTTGGGACAGCGAATCGGATTCCGAGAGCAGTTCGATCACGAAGTCCGGGCAAACAGGTGGGAAGCCGCGCAAGGAGCCTTTGGGAAGCTTGGCGAGACGTTCTTGCGAAACGTAAGCAGCATCGGGGCTGAGGATGGAGCTGTCCGGCAGGCGGAAGCCGCCGCTGGAGTCGAAGACTCGTCCGCGGCCGTGTTTGGCCTGCCAGTTCCCCAGTTGCAGCGCGATTTCCTGATTGCCATTGCTCGTCCAGCCACCGGCGGGCGCGTTCATACGTACGGCTCCCTCCTTGGTGCGCTCCAGGTGCACCAAGCCGTTCTCCCGGCATAGGGCCTCGAATTCCGCCTCGGAGATGGGCGGATCCAGGCGCAGCGTGCGGGGAAGCGTTTCGGAGTCGATCCGAATGACCGCGGTTGCCATGCCATGATCTTACCCCTGATTCGGGAATTTGGGCCTTTGGTCCCGAGGAGATCGATTACGTGTGGGGGGACGCTTTCCTTGTGCGAAAGCGAACAGGGGGTCTCGAAAACGCACAGAAGGTGCGTGGTCCGGAGCGCGCAGAGGGCCGCTTGGGTGATGTAAAGGAGACACTTAGGATTCTTGGTCGCCGGGCTTGATTGGCAGCTCAATTGCGATCACGGTTCTTCTGTGGAGGTGTCCCATGGCGTACTTTGAGCGGGTTCGTGACGTGGTCTCCGGAGCGTTTAGTCCTCAGATCATTGAGCAGCGTGCAGCGGCAGGCTGGCAGATGGTGTCGATTGAGTGGCGGCGGGAGCTTCCGGATTCGGAGGCCCCGCATGAGGGCGCCTTCGCTGAAGACATCCCCTACGGGCTGCGCATCTCCGACGATTGCAAGCGTCTGGAGGTGGACCCGGCGGAGAACAAGATCCTGCTGATGATGATGGATCTGCTGGGTCAGGACTTCTCGTATTCCGCCATCGTGAGCGCGCTCAACGAAGCCGGATACCGCACGCGGGAGGGGCGACCCTGGAGTCGCATCGCGCTCTTCAACATGATGCCGCGCCTGATCGAAGTTGGGCCGCGCATCTTCTCCAGCGAGGAATGGGAGCAGCGCCGGATCAAGTTTGCCCGACGCCAGCCGCCGGAGTAGCGGCTGAGCGGGGCGGCGGATGGCGAGTCTTGTGAGATCCGGACCTATTGTTTCAGGATGGGCCCGATCGAGCCTTCGTTGTCTCCGGTGCGCGGATCGACGCGGAAGTCCCATACGGTCTGATTGATTTCGGACGGGGAGATGATCTCCACCAAGGCGTATTCGCCGCCGATGAGCAGCGGCTGGGTGGGAGTCACCTTCAACCAGTGCCTGCCGGGCAGGATCTCGACCTTGGCGGGGATGACGTTCTCATCCTGGGTGACGTTGCCGGTCGGACTCACGTGGATGGCGCCGATGATGCGCATCGCTTTCCGCTCGTCCACTTTGACCAGCGCAAAGCCTGACTGCGCCGAATGGGCCCCGTGCTTGCGATTGCTGGCTTCCTTCACGCCGCTGGTGTCGACGGTCGTGGCCCGGGTCAACACTTGCTCGGCGTTATTCGAGACCTCCAGCGAGACATAGATCACGGGATCGTTGACGTGGAGGTGCGCCTTGGCGTGCGCGCCGGGCAGCTCGATGCTGGAGCGCGATCCGGCGAGTGGATTCAGGGTGGCCAGGCCGTGATGCGTTTTGGCATCGATGGCCAGGTTATTGGGCAAGAGCTCTACCAGTTCCGGCGTGCCCTGGTAGGTGTCGAGGATGAACACGCTATCTTCATCGGGCAGCTCCAGGCCCTTGGCGACCTCGGGCATGCGGGCCTTCTGATCGTCCCGTTCAGCGGCTTCTTCTTTATCGATCTCCTCGGCGTCGCGCATGGCGGGGGACACGTCCTCAACAGCCGGGGTCACGTGGTCCCGCTCCCATTTGCGAGTAGCCTCCCAGTCCACCAGGGACAGGGGCAGTTCCTCCCACACGTCTCCTCGCTCGACCGACTGGTAGCGCACCCGATCGCCCACAATCTCGTACTTGCGGACGACCTGATAGGTCCCGTCTTTGAGGATGATGCGGTGGTTCGAGCCCACTCCAGGGGCGGCGGGTTTCAGGGGCAAAGGCGTCTGCTTCTGCGCCAAAAGCACGGGTCCGCTGAGCAGGAAAGCAGCAAAGATCGCCGTTGAAATCGGCCGAAGCTGACGCAGATTCTTCATTTCCCCACATTTTAGACGCCGCACGGCTGGAGGCGTTGGCTGGTACTTCAACCCGATACAGTAACTCCGCGCCATCTTCGCGCGTCCAATCCTATGTATCCTTTAAGAGGAGAGGATGTCCCTGAGAGCCGACAGAACACAGCAGCGATGGATCACCCCCCGTCCGCGTTATTTCGCGGTGATGGCCGTGGTCTGCCTGATTCTGCTGGCGCTGTTGGCGGTGGTGCAGGTCGCGCACGTTCATGCGACGGACACCGACGCGGACCACTGCCCGCTCTGCATCGTTCTGCATGCGGCCGCTCCCGTCGCGACGGCTGCCGCAATTGTGTTTCTTGTGCAGCTGGGATCTGCGGCTCCGCCAACCGAGGCGCGGGCTGTCCTGAGAGCCTGGCATCCGGCCCTCTTCATTCGTCCTCCTCCTCGCGGCTGATTCCGCGTTGCTTCGGCTTTTGTCGGCTTTCTTACACTTCGCCTCGAATTGAGCGCGAGTCCTTTATAGTTTGAGACGCCGATCTTCCACCGAAGAGCGCGATTGCTGCTCGATCGTGGGCCCGCCTTACACGGGACCAGCTCCCGCACAGCCAGCCAAACTCAGTGGAGAAGCACGTGATATCAGGACGTAACCGATTTATCTTTCCCGCACTTTTTCTGCTCGTTTCATCTTTGTGTCCCGGACTTTACGCCGCTCAGAGCGGTAACGCAGGTTCCATTCACGGCACGGTCACGGATCCATCCGGAGCAGTCATTCCGGGTGCCACGGTGCACCTTGTCAACTCCCGCAGCGGTCTGGATCGTACGGCGACGACCGACGGCATGGGAGCCTTCGACTTCACCAATATTCCCTTCAATGTTTACGACGTCTCAGTGAGCGCGGCGGGGTTCTCCCCGGCCAAGCAGCACACTGAGGTGCAATCTTCCGTCGGCACCATGTTGAACCTTGTTCTGCAGATCGCGGGAGCCAGCCAGACGGTCACCGTCGAATCGTCGGCAGGGGACCTGGTGGAGAATGATCCCACCTTTCATACCGACGTGGATCGTGACCTGTTCGTGAAGGTCCCGCTGGAGAGCCAGTCGTCTACGCTGAGCGCGCTGGTCACTCAGACCACGCCCGGCGTCTCCGCCGACTCTAACGGTCTCTTCCACGGCATGGGCGATCATGCATCGAACTCCTTTTCGGTGGATGGACAGTCCATCACCGATCAGCAGAGCAAGGTCTTCTCTAATCAGATTCCGTCGAACTCCATTCAATCCATCCAAGTGATCTCCGGCGCGCCTCCGGCCGAGTACGGCGGCAAAACCAGCCTGGTGATTGTTGCCACGACCCGCTCGGGACAGGGCGTGACCAAGCCGACAGGCAGCGTGAATGCGTCCTATGGCAGCTTCGGCTCGGCCAGCGGCGGGTTCGATCTCTCCTATGGCGGCAAGAACTGGGGCAACTTCGTCGAGATCGACGGGCTGAACACGGGCCGGTTCCTGGACCCCTCCGAGTTTGCCGTGATGCACGATAAGGGGAACGAAGAGAACACCTTCGATCGCATCGACTACACGCTTTCTCCCGCGGACTCCATGCACCTGGACCTGAACTACAGCCGCTCCTGGTTCCAGAATCCCGACTCGTACGACAACCTCAACGTGCAGAACGTAGTCAGCGGCGGCAGCAGCGCCAATCCCATCTTCGCCTCGGTAGGGAACACCGATCAGCGCTCGCAAATTGGCACCTTCAACATCTCGCCGACCTACACGCACATCGTGAACAACAACTCGGTCTTCAATTTGACCGCGTATACGCGTAAGGATTTCTATCACTACTATCCGAGCGGGAACCCGCTTGCCGATCGCGGTCCCGCGAACTTGCAGACGTCTTCTATCGGCCAGACCCGTACGTTGTTCAATGCCGGGGCGAACGCCAACATCACCTACACGCACGGCGCGCACAACATGAAGGCAGGCATCGAGTACGACTCTACTTTCCTGCGCGAACATGACCGGCTGGGCATCGTGGATCCGACGTATGCACTCAGCGCTCCATGCGTGGATGCGAACGGCAATCCTGTTGCGGGCTACTCCGACCCTGCCAGTTGCGGTGCCGGCTTCCATGCCAATCCTGGCTATCTCTCGGTCCTTGCGCCCTTCGATCTCACTCGCGGTGGCTCGTACTACAACTTCCATGGCCGGGCCGACGTGAAGCTTGTCGGCATGTACGTGGAGGACCAGCTCAAAATGGGCAATTGGACGGCTAACCTCGGCATTCGCGGCGACCTTTACAACGGGCTGGCGGTCGCTCGCGAGGCACAGCCGCGCCTGGGCATCGCCTACAGCGTGAAGCCCACCGGCACGGTGCTGGGGCTGTCGTATGCCCGCTCGCTGGAGACGCCATTCAACGAGAATCTTGTGCTCTCGAGCCGTGGGTGTGAGGATACGGTGCTGTCGCCTCTGCTGAGCTGTACCGCAGGTGTCTCGGATACGCTCAAGCCCGGCTTCCGCAACGAGTTCCACGCCACCGTGCAGCAGGGCATCGGCAAGCACATTGTGGCCAGCGGCGAGTACATCTGGAAGTACACGCACAACGCTTTCGACTTCAGCGTGCTGGGCAATACGCCCATCACCTTCCCCATTGACTGGCACAACTCCAAGATTCCTGGATACGCCCTGCATGTGGACTTGCTCGAGGTGAACGGCTTCAGCGCCTACACGGTGATGTCCTCTGTAGCGGCGCGCTACTTTCCGCCCCAGGTGGCGGGCGCGGGGGCAACGGTCGGCAAGACCGGCCTGCCTTTTCGCATCGACCACGATGAGAAGTTCAACCAGAACTCGCATGTCCAGTACACCTACTCGCACGGCAAGCTGTTGAACGGTATCTGGGGAGGATTCAACTGGCGCTACGATAGCGGCCAGGTGGCTGGCCAGGTTCCGTGCTACAACCCGAC
>CBJOJD010000220.1:0-9092 GCA_966443485.1 uncultured bacterium
AGCGCACCGTAACTACAAGTTAAACGGGATGGGCACGACCCTGGTGGCTCTGGTTGTGGAAGAGAGCCGGGCGTGGGTCCTAAACATCGGAGACAGCCGCTGTTACCGCCTGCGCGGCGGACTTCTGGAGCAACTGACCCTGGATCACTCGCTAGTCGAGGAGCAGGTCCGGCTGGGACGCATGACCCGCGCCGAGGCTGCGCGATCTCCGCTGCGCAACGTGATTACCCGTGCGCTGGGCACGCAGACCCGGGTGACGGCAGATTGCTTTCAGCTGGAATCTGAACCCGGCGATGTCTACCTGCTTTGCACCGATGGTTTGACCCGCGAACTCTCGGACTCCATGATCCGGTTCCATATGGACAACGAGCAGCCGTTGCAGACGCGCTGCGACCGCCTGGTGGAAGCCGCCAAAAAGGCGGGCGGACACGACAACATCACGTGCATCATGGTGCAGGCCGCCGCTTAGCTTCGCCTGAGTTACTTCCATTGTCTTCGCGGCGCGACTGCCGCCAGGAACACGCATGACAGAGAACCTGTTCCGATTAGACGGGACGGTCGAGGACGATCCGGCGATCGCTGCCTGGATGCAGCGTCAAGCTGAGCCGCTGCGATCCATTGCAGAGCGGTGGTGGACGGAGATGCGGCAGAGCGGCGATGAGGTCCGGGAGGTTCTGCATGACGGATGCCCGGTGGCGTGTCTGGGTGAGTTTCCGTTCGGGTACGTGAATGTATTCCAGGCTCACGTGAATGTCGGGTTCTTCCTAGGGGCGATGCTTCCGGATCCGGCTGGCTTGCTCTTAGGAACGGGCAAACGGATGCGTCACGTGAAGCTACGGCCAGATGAATCCATCCGTGCCAGGGCTCTGAGCAGGCTCATCGAAGCGGCTTATGCGGACATCAAGTCGCGTGTTGAACTTGGGATTCCGCCGAGGTTCTAAGAAAGATACAGAGATTATGGGCAGTGTTCGCAGCAGGACATAAACAACCTTCCTGTTTTGTTATTGTCACAATCGAATTAGACTAAAAATCCTTCACGGCAAGGACTCCAATATGTTCGTCCCCGCAGCCCGGCAGCACGTGCGTGTTCGTAATTTTGCTGAAGAATTTCTAGTGCTTTCTGTCGATCAGGACGCGAATTTCGCCGTTGTCGTGTCCACGCTGGATGGCATGGATGCCGAGGAAGTGCCCTTTACGGATCTGAGTCCCTGCGAGACGGAACTCGAGGCGACTGCCTGATCTTCCCGCCTCGGGAATAGCCTTAGTTTGGAAAGCTCCCCGATGCGCGGGTCTGGAGACCCGCGCTACAGCCGGCTAGGAAGCCGGCGCTACAGTTTCATCCGCGGCGGGTCGCAAACAGCGGTGGGCACGTAGAGGTATCGAGCTTAGATGTGACTCAGGCCGCGCTCGCGCCTTCGAAGTGTTTTTCGATCTCTTCCAGGGTCTTGCCTTTGGTCTCCGGCAGGAAGAAGACGACCGTGAGGAGATAGACCACGGTGAATCCGGCGAAGGCGAAGAACATGGTGGAGTAACCGTATTTGCCGACTACCGGCAGGAAGACGGCGGCGATCGTGGTGGAGACGACGCGATTGAGCAGGAGAGCGATGCTCATGCCGTTGGAGCGAATACGCGTCGGCATCAGCTCGGAGAGCGCCAGCCACACGCACACGCCGGGTCCTACGGCGTAAAAGATCATGAACAGGTAGAGCGTAACTGCGACGAACCAGCCGTTTGTCTGGCTGGGAATTGGGGCGATCAGCGCGTTCTCAATCTTGAGCGGGGCGGTACGCGCCTGGGTGAGATTTCCAAAGGGGCTGGAGGAGGAGAAGATGGCCTGCACCTTGTTGCCGGGCAGGTTGCGGGCGATATCAAGGGGCTTCGACGCGGCATCGGTGGTGCGGACGACGTTGGATGAGGAGCGGAAGTCGCCGTAGGAGTAGATCACGACCAGCGAGTCGGGTTTACCCTGCATTGCGTTTGCGCTCGGTCCCTTGGCGGCCAGAAGCTGATCGGCCGTCCTCTGATCAAACGAGAGGGAGAGCGTCTGATTGGCGCTGACCATGGCTTGCAGCTGGTCTTTCACATCCACCTGCTGATTCTCGATGCGGCGGAAAAAGATTCCAGTACAGAGCACCGAGAGAATGATGCCGCCGGTACCAAGGGAGAGCAGGAACTTGCGTCCTTTGCGATCGACGAGGAGCACGCCGAACATGGTGGCGGAGAAGTTGGCCACGCTGAAGAAGAGGCTTCCCCAGTGCGCCTGGACGTCGGAGAGTCCGCCTTGCAGCAGCACCGTGGTGTTGTAGCCGATGATGGAGTCGACGCCGGTGAGCTGATTGAAGGCCAGGATGACGCAGGCGAGGACAAAGGGAATGACGTATTTGCGATGGAGGAGCGATTCTTTGATCTTCGCGCCGGTGGCTTTGGTCTTCTCAGAGTGGGTGGCCTCTTCCATCTCGCGCAGTTCGAGATCCGCCTGTTGGTTGCTGCGGGAGCGCAGGAGGGCGGCGAGGGCGGCCTCTTTCTTGCCGCGACGGTGCAGCCAGCGCGGGGATTCGGCGACGAGCAGCGATCCGATGACGAACAGGAGGCCGGGGGGAAGCGAGAACCAGAAGATGCTGCGCCAGGCGTGGTCTTTGAAGGCGAAGAGTTGGGCGGCATCGCCGAGGCGGGCGACGGCGTCGACGCGGTAGGAGAAGTAGGTGGAGATGCCGCCGGCCACGACGAATCCGAAGGTCAATAGCCATTGAAAGACGCCGGTGCCTTTGCCGCGGTTGGAGGCTCCCAGACACTCCGCCAGATAGAGAGGCACGACGACGCCGATGAGGCCTGCGCTGGTGCCTTGGAGGAGGCGGCCGAAGACCAGCATGCCGTATCCGGAGGAGAGGGCAATGATGGGAACGCTGAGCACGAACATGGTGCCGCTGAGCACCATGAGGGCGCGCCGGCCCATCCAGTCGGCGAGTATGCCGGCGAAGAGAGTGGAGATGACGCTGCCGAGCAGCACGGCGGCGACGATGAAGGAGAGCTGGTTGGAGTTGAGGCCGGAGGTCGCTTCGAGATAAGGAAGCGCGCCGGAGATGATGCCTACGTCTATGCCATAGAGGAGGCCTCCCAGGCCGGCGACAAGCAGAAGAAATCGGTTGTAGCGGGCGAGGTTCTTCTCGGTGGGCAGGGGCATGGTGGCGGCTCCGGCTGGGTTTTGCAGGCTCATGCAGGCTCTCACGCGGGGCGGATACACGACCAGCGGGGTGGACGTGTGGATTGGCACCCGATTCTTGTTTGCAAGATTACATGATCAGACGGCGGGTTCTATAGCACTGATTGTGATCAAAATTCACTCAGGTGCTCAGGAGAGGGTTTCTGCGGGGTCGGTGGTCACCTTTTGCGGGGAGGAGGTCTCTTCGCGCCAGAACTGACCGGCACCGACGAGAGGGGCCTGATCGAAGAGCGCGGAGGTGACGACGGGGAAGCTCAGGTGGGCGATGGCCCGCTGCGCTGCGGGGAGGAAGAGGGATGCGGAGCGGGCAATACCACCGCCGACCATCACTTTGTTGGGCCGGAAGGGCGCGACCACATCGCGCAGGACCTCTCCGAGATGGCAGCCGAAGAGTTCGAAGAGTTCGCGGGCAGCGGGTTCGGAGGCGGCGAGAGCGGCGATGGCGGAGACTTCGAGATCGCGTCCCGTGCGGGCAAGGTAGTTGGCTTTGAGCGCGCGGGTGGAGAGCAGGTCTTCGACGGTGCCGCCGCGATAGGGGGAGTTCCAGATCTCGCCGCCGGGAGGGACGCCGGGCCCGGAGGTGGCGCAGCGGCCGTCGATTGCGAAGGCACAGCCGATGCCGGTGCCGAGAGTAAGGCCCACGGCGCGTTTGGCGTCCCGCAAGCTGCCGGCGCCGACCTCGCCGAGGACGTAGGCGCTGGCGTCATTGAGGAAGCGCAGCTGATCGGGCTTCCAGCCAAAGCGCTGTGCGAGGGCGTTCCGCAGGTTTTTGCCGTAGAGGGATTGCAGCTTGTGTTCCATGAGGCTCACGCCGGCTTCGCAGTCGAAGGGACCGGGTACGGCGAGGGATGCGCCGTCGACGGTTTGAGAGGCGGCTGCTTCTTTGCCGAGGCGATGCAGCAGGTCAGCGAAGTCGTCGAAGGAAGGGAACTCGGTCAGCGGAGCAGTGGCGGTGCGGCAGATCTGCAGATCGGGCAAGCGACAGAGGCCAGCGCTTACGTGGCTACCGCCCACATCGAAGGTCAGAACAAAAGAGAACTGCGATAGAGTCACGCCAGGCCTTCCGAACGTTCAATGAGATTCGACGCTGCCGGCCGCGCGCCCTGTATGGAGGTCTCAAGGCAGTTGGTGGCGACGGTTGCGGAACGTATCTGCTAATTTACGATGATAACGATATCACGATCGGCAATGCTTCGTCTTGAACCTTTTGGTGGGGCGTGATTTGGGGCACATTCCGGAGTGTCTTCACGGGATGTGACGGCCGGTGTACGGGGGCGGAATTCCAGGGAAGCCAGTCTGTGCCTTTGCGTGATAGCCTGCTTGTGCCGAATTCAGGATGCATGTCCAGGCTTGCAGACAAGAAGACGATAGAGCTTCTTGCGCGGAATGGATGCATTCGGACCACGGCCGCGGCTACGTCATCCCAGTGCAGGTAATGAAGAAGGGGATTAGTGCGCGGACCTTGGGGCGATGTTATGCCGTGGCACATGATGTCCTTGAAACGTCAGAAGGAAACAGCGCGTACCACCACAATGGCCGATGTTGCGAAGTTGGCCGGAGTGGGCAAGATGACGGTCTCCCGCGTGCTCAGCGGCAGCGCACACGTGTCGAAGGAGACCGCCGACCGGGTGCATCATGCCATCCGGGAGCTCAACTACGAGCCGAATGAGCTGGCCCGCAGCCTGCGCTCGGTGCATTCCAAGACGATCGCGATCATCCTGCCCTATCTCTACGACCCGTTCTTTGCGACGTGCGCCCACGCGATCTCGAGCGTGGCGAATCAACATGGTTATTCGGTGTTGATCACGACGTCGGATGAGAATCCCGAGATGGAGCGCCGGCAGGCAATGCAGATGTTACGGCGGCGAATCGATGGGCTGGTGATCATTCCCGCGCCGCGCGACAACGGTTATTTGCAGGACGAGGTGTTCTCACGCGTGCACATTGTGACGCTGGACCGGCCGGCGCCGGATGCGCGCTTCGATTCGATCATCGTGAATAACCGGGCGGGCTCCAAGGTGGCGGTGGAACACCTGATTGGGCATGGACACAAGCGGATCGCCTTCCTGGGGCTGCGTCAATCACTCTTCACCATGCAGGCGCGTTATCTGGGCTACAAAGATGCGATGACTGGCGCGGGATTGAAGGCTGAGGAATATGTGGAGTGCCTGTCGCAAGAGGATACGGTGGCGATGCTGAGCTCGATGCTGTCGGGCTCGAATGCTCCGACGGCGTTGTTCGCAGGCAACAACATGACGATGCGCTACCTGCTGCATGCGCTGAATGCGCTGCACGTGCAGGTGCCGGCGCAGATTGCGCTGGCGGGGTTTGATGACTTTGATATCGCAGACGTGCTGCAACCGGCGCTGACGGTGGTACGTCAGCCGGTGTACCAGATCGGGGAAATGGCGGCGAAGCTGCTTTTTGAGCGTATTGCGCGGGGAGTCTTTCCGGCCAAGGGAAATCGCGTGGAGTTGCCGCTGGAGTTGGTGATCCGCCGCTCGTGTGGATGCAACGCCACCCCCGCAGCGATAGCGCACGGCCGGCCTGTCGAAGCCCACGCGTAGACGGGGAGCGCAGGGTTGCGGCACGAGGCTGCAACCCGCGACACCGTTGGCGACAACCGCTAGAGGTGGGTGCGGTTGGGGGTGATCAAACTGCTCGACGTCCAGTGATCAACTGAATGATCAGCACGACAACAGCGATAACGAGCAGCAGGTGAATCAGACTGCCCGCCACGTGGAAGCTAAAGCCCAACAACCACAGGATCAGGAGAATTACAAAGATTGTCCAGAGCATCCGCTCGCTCCTTGCATTTGGTGGCACTGTACGAACCGCAATCTCGTGCAACGGCCCGCGAACAGTTGGATGCAAGTTTTTCGAAAAGCTGAACAAAATTCCTTTTGTGAAGTAGTTGCAGCGGGGCGAAGGGGTGCTTTTCGCTTTGCGTTCGGCTGCACGGTGTGATAACTTCCGGCTATATGTTCGTTCGGTCATGCCAACTGACGGTTCGCTGGAGCGCCTCGGCTGCGCTCGCGTGCTGTTGTTGTCTGCGGTAGACCAGAACGAGATGCTGCCGCGGTTTCGCCGCGGTAGGACCCCTTCCACAAGCTCAAGCTCACGGAGCACTCGATTGCATTCTGCACGGCACAGGACGGCATTTGTATTGCTCCGCGGCGCTGTGCCTTGTTGTCGTTAATCCCGCTCGTACCGATCTTCCTTTCATCCTTCAATCCAGTCGAGTCCAATTTTTCTTTTTTGGAGAGTTCTGTGAACTTGCATATGCGTAAGTTATCCCTCGTGTTTATTGCTGCAGGACTGCTGCTGTTAGCGGCAGCGGCGCACGCCCAGATGGTCGGCGGCACAATTGCCGGCGATGTTGTGGATCCGTCGAATGCCATCGTGGACCAGGCCAAGGTGATCATTCTCAACCAGGAGACAGGTGGATCGCGGGTCCTGACGACCGCCAGCGATGGGACATTTTCGGCGCCTTCGATCCCGGTAGGTGTGTATACGGTGTCAGTGGAACGGGATGGATTCGCGCCATTGCGGCGCACGGGAATCTCGCTGACGGTGGGGCAGAGCATCCAGCTGCACCTGGTATTGACGATCGGGAAGATTGAGCAGGCGGTCATCGTGGCCGATACGCCGGCGGGTGTGGACACATCGACCTTGCAGACGCAGGGGCTGGTGGATGAGCGGCAGGTGAAGGAGTTGCCGCTGAATGGGCGCAGCTTCGATCAGCTGCTGCAACTCAATCCCGCCTCAGTGAGCTATACGACGCAGCGCTCGGGGGGAGTGGGCACCTCCAACTCGTCGGTGGGCAACATGTTCAGCGTGTCGGGACGGAGGCCGCAGGACAATCTGTTTTTGCTGAATGGAATTGAGTACACCGGTGCTTCGTTGATCAACGTGACGCCGGGTGGAACAAGCGGTCAGCTGTTGGGTGTGGAGGCGGTGCGCGAGTTCAACGTGGTGAGCGATACGTACGGGGCGAACTACGGAAAACGCACGGGAGCGCAGATCTCGATTATCACTGCTTCAGGATCGAACAACGTGCATGGTTCGGTGTACGAGTTCTTTCGCAACAGTGCGCTGGATGCGCGGAACTACTTTGACCAGACAACGATTCCGGCATTCCAGCGCAACGACTTTGGGGCAGCGCTGGGCGGCCCGATCCGGCACGACAAGCTGTTTGCGTTTGCAAACTATGAGGGATACCGACAGCATCTTGGATTGAGCGATGTGACCTTTGTGCCCGATGCTGCTTCGCGGGCTGCAGCAGCAACGAGTGTGAAGCCGTTGCTGGCTCTGTGGCCAGAGGGAACCGTGGATCTAGGGCAAGGCATTGCGGAGGCATTTTCGAATCCGCCGCAGCATATTCGCGAAGACTTTGGAACGGCGCGGGTGGACTCCAACTTGAGCCAGAAGGACATGGCCTTCGCGGTCTACACAGTGGACGACAGCGATGCCACCACGCCGACCGCCAATCCATATTCGTCGATCTACGAGAGGCTGCGGGAGCAGGTGGGCAGCGTGCAGGAGCAGCATGTGTTCTCAGCAAATCTGCTGAACACGGCGCGATTCGGCATTTCGCGGGCAGAGTTCGGGTTCAACGGGATTGTGGCGGGCGGCGTTGCTGGATGGGTGCCTGGCGGTCCAATTGGAGCCATCGTGATCGCGGGCAGCACAGCGTCGAACGGGGCCTCGCAGATCACGCTTGCGGGGGCCAACACCGGCAGCAACAACAACACCACGCGCAATCTGTTCACCTTTGACGATCACGTGTATTGGACCAAGGGGCATCATCAACTGGAGGCAGGGGTTTGGCTGCAGCGGCTGCAGTCCAATGACTTTCTGGCGCAGAACCAATACGGACAGGCGTCGTTTTCTACGTTATCCGCGTTCTTGAAGGGGACGGTTTCAAAGTACACGGTTGTGCCGTCCGCGACGGAGTTAGCGTGGCGTTCGCTGTTCAGCGCGGGCTTTGTAGAGGATGCGTGGAAGGTGACGCCGCGATTGGAGCTAAGGGCCGGACTGCGCGTGGAATCAACGACGGGATGGAACGAGGCGCATGGCAGGGCTTCCAACTATGGGTTCACGAACGGCGTGATCAACACGACGCCCACGGTGGGGAGTTCGGCGTTACGAGAGAACCGGGTGAAGTTTCTACCCGAGCCGCGGGTTGGATTGGCCTGGGATGTGTTTGGGAACAGCAAGACAGCGGTAAAGGCCAGCTTCGGTGTGCATCGCGCGTTGCTGGATACGCTGGACTATCGGCTGGATCAAACCGCGCCTTTTAATACGACGTACTCGTACAGCAACACGACGGTGAGCCAGCTGTCTGAACTTTCGTTGAGCACGGCCACGGGCGGTCAGGTGTCGCCGAGCAACGTGCAGCCGGACATTCAGACGCCGACGGTGCTGGCCTGGACACTGAAGGTGGAGCAGGAGATTGCGCCGGCAACGGTACTGACGCTGGGGTATATCGGTTCGCACGGATACCACCAGATTCTCTCGGAGGACCAGAACACGCCGCCTTATGTGGTGTGCCCTTCGGCGGCATGCTCCGGGTCAGAGCCTGCGGGCACAATTTACTACACGTCGACGACGCTGGCGAATCCCAATGTAGCCAACTCGACCTCGTGGGTTTCGCAGGGAGTGAGCAGCTACAACGGCCTGGAAGTAGATGCACAGCACCGCTACGCGCATGGACTGCAATTGCGGGGGGTGTACACGTGGTCGAAGAATCTGGATGACGGATCAGCGTGGAATACCAGTGTGTCGTCGAATACGCCGGCTTATGTCTCGGTGCCGGGCGATCCTAAGGTGGATTACGGGCGGGCGGCCACGAACATTGCGCACGCAGGCG
>CBJOJD010000221.1:0-9062 GCA_966443485.1 uncultured bacterium
CTGGCCAAGGCCCACTATGCCGCGCAGGAGATGAGCGCCGTCTCTGGCGCAGAGCTGCTGTTCAAGGGGGCTCCGCGCTTTCACGAGTTCGTGCTGAAGACGGCAGAATCGCCGGTCATCTGGCAACGCCGACTGCTGGAAAACAAGATAGTCGGCGGCGTGGAGTTAGGCCGCTGGTATCCGGAATTGGGGAACGCCACCCTCTGGTGCGCAACCGAGGTAGTTACCAAGCAGCAGATCGACAAGGCAGCCGCTGTGATGGCCGCCGGACTGGTGGAGGCATAGGCGAAAGCCACTGGAACACTCCAGGTACAGGTTCTGTAACAAGGGCACGGCTTTAGCCGGGCCGAAGGACGAGTAGAAAGGAGAGGGCTTTAGCCCCTGCTGCTATGGCGCACCCAGCACGCAATGCTTCCTCAGCCCACATCCTCAACCCGTCTCGAACATTCTTCGTGACGACTGGAACGAGCATGGGGCGTCGGCTGTTGCAATCCGAGCCCGTCGCGAGCTTGCTGATCGATGTCCTTCGTTCGCTGGTCGCGGAGCACAAATTTGAGTTGCACGATTTCGTGGTCATGCCAGACCATGTGCATCTTCTGCTCACGGTTCACGAGGGGGCCCGGCTTAAGCCGTGCCCTCCTTACAAGGCTCCTTTCGAATGTCTAGGGAGTCTGTCAAAGCTTGGCTCCGTGCTTGTGACGCGGCTGAAACCGTGCCCGAGTTAGACGGCATTAGAGAGGCGTTGAAAATGGCAACAAGCGAAACATCAATATCGCGCACCACCCTCGGTAAGGTTCGCGCCCATCAGACCCAGAACGAGCGGCTGGTCTTTGAGAAGTCCGCACCCGGCAAGAAGGGCTACAAGCTGCCGCCGCTCGACGTGCCGGCTGTCGACCCCGCGCGTATTCTTGGCGAGGCCCATCGTGAGAAGCCGGGCCTCCTCCCGGAGCTGAGCGAGATTGAGATCATCCGCCATTTCACGCGCCTCTCCACCTGGAACTACGCCATCGATCTGGGCATGTATCCGCTGGGCTCCTGCACCATGAAGTACAACCCGCGGGTCAACGAGTTCGTCTCGCGCATCGAAGGCCTGGCCGACGCCCATCCATACCGTCCCGACTCGCTGGCCCAGGGCATCATGGAGATCGTCGATCTCCTGCAGCACTGCCTGATCGAGATCACCGGCATGGATGCGATCACACTCCAGCCCGCCGCGGGAGCACATGGCGAGTTCACCGGCATTCTGCTGGTGCGAGCCTGGCATGAGTCGCAAGGCAATGCGCGCAAAAAGGTATTGATCCCTGACTCCGCGCATGGCACCAATCCCGCCACCGCCGCCATCTGCGGCTATCAGGTGGAGAATCTCAAGTCCAACTCCGACGGCGGCATCGATCTGGAAGCCTTGGAGCGCCAGGTCACCGAAGATACCGCCGCGCTGATGCTCACCAATCCTTCCACCATCGGCGTCTTCGAAAACCAGATCCATAAGATCGCCGACATCCTGCACGCCAAGGGCGCGCTGCTATACATGGACGGCGCCAACATGAATGCGCTGGTGGGCAAGGTGCGCCCGGGCGACTTCGGCGTGGATGTCATGCACCTGAACCTGCACAAGACCTTCTCTACTCCGCACGGTGGCGGAGGCCCGGGCTCGGGTCCGGTAGCCTGCAAGAAGTTCCTGGAGCCGTTCCTTCCAACCCCCGTGCTTGTGAAGAGAAAAGGTGTAGAAGGCATTGGGACGAAGGCCCTGGAAGCCGAACAGTATTCGTGGGATTACAACCGTCCGCAATCCGTCGGCCGGGTGCGGGCCTTCTATGGCAATACCGGCATGTTCATCCGCGCCTTGGCGTACATCCTGGCCAATGGTCCCGACGGCTTGCGTCAGACCACCGAAGATGCAGTGCTCAACGCGAACTATATCCGCAAGAAGCTTGAAGACCTCTACGAACTGCCCTACAAGACCCCGTCGATGCACGAGGCAGTCTTCAGCGACAAACGCCAGGTGGCCAAAGGCGTGAAGACGGGCGACATCGCCAAGCGGCTGATCGACTACGGCTTCCACCCCTACACGGTGAGTTTTCCTCTCATCGTTCCCGGTGCGCTGATGATCGAACCTACGGAGAGCGAGTCCGTGGAAGAGCTGGATCTC
Source organism: uncultured bacterium (assembly GCA_966443485.1). GTDB lineage: Bacteria > Acidobacteriota > Terriglobia > Terriglobales > Acidobacteriaceae > Telmatobacter. The sequence goes on from CBJOJD010000221.1 coordinate 2,150, forward strand.
TTTATTGACGCGATGCGCTCCATCGCCAAAGAAGTAGACGAGAATCCAGATCTGGTAAAGTCCGCTCCGCACTCGACGCGGGTCTCGCGACTGGATGAGGTGCAGGCAGCCCGCAAACCAGTGTTGCGCTGGAAGCCCGAGTAGGCCGTTCTTCCGTCGCCCTTCGCAGTGTTATCCCACCTGTCCGAGATCATCCTCAGACAGGTGGGAATCTTCTCCCTCTGAAACAGTGCTACCGTCTAGTATTTCGCCCCGGCAACGCCAATCAGCTCTTCCAGCTCCGGTGCCGTGGTGGTGCGCGGTGTCGAGTCTTGCTTGCCGCGCTGCTCGGGTCCGGCCACGCCGTTGACTTCGCCCACCGAAAGCCCCTCGCCGCCGTTCATCTGCGATTCCACCGGCTCCATGCCGAAGGCCGTCATCCAGGGACCGCGCATATCCGTATCACCCTCGTTCCCCGTGCCGGTGGACCCATTGAAGTACTCATCGACCAGGTCCGGAGTGGGAGCCAGGCGTCCGATCGAGAACACCGGCTTCTCCATGGTCTCCAGTGCGGCAGTGAAGGCCTTCATGTGCGTGATCTCGCGCGTCATCAGAAACTGCAAGGTGTCGATAGTGCCCGGATCGTCGGTGTGATCGATCAGCCGTTCGTACACAATCTTGGCGCGGGCCTCGGCAGCTATGTTGCTGCGCAAATCTACATCCAGCTCACCGGTGATCTTCAGGTAATCGGCCGTCCAGGGATTGCCGGCGGAGTTGAACAGATTGAGCCCGCCGCCACCAGCAATGGTCACCAGCGGATCTGCTTCGGCGGCTTCTGACTTGGTCTTTAGCGGCTTGAGATGCATGCGGATCAGAGCGCCCACCACTTCGAGATGGCTAAGCTCTTCAGTGCCAATATCCAGCAACAGATCGCGACGGGCGATGTCGTCCACGCAGCTCCATCCCTGGATGGTGTATTGCATGGCGGCAGCCAGTTCTCCGTTCGCTCCGCCAAACTGCTCCAGGAGCATATTGCCGAAGCGCACGTTGGGCGTGTCGACCTTCACGGTATACATCAACTTCTTGATGTGGTGGTACAAGGGAATCCTCCTTGGGGGTGAGGGGGGCAAAGGCGGGTTCCAGCGCGGGCCCGCGACGACAGCTACTACGATTGCCGCGGGGTGCACAGAGTTGTCCGAGCAAAAGCAGCCCAATCAGCTACAAAGGCGGAGCATCCAGCCCTTCCCATATCTGAACTCCGCAGATCCCCTTGCTCGGCAGTCTTTGCAAAGAAGATAGGTCCGGTCGCTACCCGACGCAGTACCAAAGTCCTCTTTCGCCGGCGGCCAGATTTTGCCATGATGATCACTCAGCGAACCACACTCGAACCTCTCCGGAGCGAACTGGGTCTCGTCGCACGCGCTCAGAAAGGCTCGGTGATGCGCAAGAGGCGATGTGAATACCCGCGACGAGAACGGTCAAGCTTTGGTCATGACAGCGCTGGGCTTTTGTGTGCTGCTTGGCTTCATGGCCCTGGCGGTCGACGTCGGAATGCTCTTCCGCGCCAAGCGCAATTTGCAGACCGCCGCCGACGCGGCTGCCGTTGCAGGTGCTCTGGACTATCTCTACAACCAATCCCTCACTACAGCTACCTCAGCAGCACAGACGGCGGCCAGCAAGAACGGCTTCACCAACGGGTCGAGCGGGGTCTCGGTAACGGTGAGCGATCCCCCCACCGATGGTCCGAATGCCGGCAATGCCAGCTTCATCGAAGCATCCGTAAGCAAACCCGCAGCCACAGCCTTTATGAGCTTGTTTGGAATCAGTTCCATGCCCCTGAAGGCGCGCGCCGTCGCCGGCACACCCACCGCCGGAGACACCTGTATCTGGCTGATGTCTTCGGCGGGCACAGGGTTCTCGGTGCAGGGCTCGTACGACATCGAAGCGCCCAACTGCGGAATCTACGTCAACTCCCCGAGCTCCAATGCGCTGGTAGTCACGGGCAATGGCGGCAAGCTGAACGCGGCGTACCTGGATGTCGTGGGCAACTCCACATCGCAGCACGCCACCAGCCCCACAGCACCCACTCTGAATGCTCAGCCGCGGACGCCGCCCTGGGGCAATCTCACCGGGCCCACTCCCTCCAGCGGCTGCACCACCATCGATTCCACAACGACCTCATTGACCGGCACCGTCACCGGCCCTGGTGCAGGCAACGCGGTCTGCTACGTCAACGCCATGACGCTGAACAACGCCACCTTGGGACCGGGCGTTTACATGTTTGAGAATGGCGTCAGCCTGAGCGGCACGGTGACCGTGAATAGCGGCACCCTGGATATCTACGGCGGCACGTTCAACCAGAACAATGCCATTCTGGACATCACCGCACCCACATCCGGCACGTACGACGGCATCGCGTTGATGCAGCCGGTCAGCAACGCCAATGAGCTTCAGGTGCAGTTTGGCAACAGCAATCAGACCTTTGACGGCTATGTCTATGCGCCCGGAGCCGAGGTTTACCTCCAGGATCACGGCGGAGGCGTGACCGCTACCGGCGTGGTCGCCAAGTGGTTCTACGATCAGGCCTCCACGCTGCGCATCAACAGCTACGATGTACAACACTCCAGCACCACGCTCAACCGCGTCGTCACCTTGGTGGAGTAGTCAAGGAGCAGACGCATGCACATCCTCACCAAATTCTTTTGCCGTGGTACTGAAGGCCAGTCGCTGATTGAATGCGCGTTGGTCATTCCGGTGCTCACCATCCTGTTGGTGGGCGCCGTGGAGCTCGCTCAAGTGACGCGCGCGGCGATCGCCGTCTCCGATGCGGCCAAGGCCGGCGCGCAATACGGCGCTCAAAGCGGCTTTACCGCTCAGGACTCCACCGGCATTGCCAACGCCGCCAGCACCAGCGCCTCTGGCCTTACGCTGAGCACAACTTCTTCCTACGCTTGCAGCTGCTCGGACGGCAGTGCATCGACCTGCCTGAACACTGACTGCCCCAATGCGCACATGGAAGAGAGCATCACGGTCAAGACGCAGGCCACGCTGACGCCCGCAATTCACCTGCCGGGACTTCCGGCATCCTTCAAAGTCTCGAGCCAGGCGACCCAGACATGCGCCGAATGATTCGCATCTTCCGTAGCGGGTGGACTGTGCTCCGAAGCGAGCACGGGGGCACCCTGCTGGAAAGCGCCCTCTCCTGGTCGGTGCTCCTGGCAGTGCTGCTCGGCATCTTTCAGGTGTCGCTGGCGCTCTACGCCTACCATGTGATGTCCGACGCGGCCCGCGAGGGCAGCCGCTATGCCATGGTGCGGGGATCCACCTCGTGCGCCAACACGCCCAACCTGTCGAACTGCAATGCCACGTCGACCCAGATCCAATCCTTCGTCCGCACCTTGACCTACCCTGGAATCACGTCCAGCAAAATCACCGTGACGACCACCTGGTACACAGTCAGCAGTAGCACTCCGGCGGTGTGGTCGGCATGCACCACCTCGCCCTGCAATCTGCCCGGCAATCAGGTCAACGTCTCGGTGACCTATCCTTTTCTTCTCAACGTGCCGTTCTCTTCGTTGATTCCGCTCAATCTGTCGGCTTCCTCGGCCATGGTCATAGCCCAGTAGATCGCCTCCCGTGCCAGACCCAGGGGTTTTCCGCAGCCCACAGTTCAAGCAAAGTCCTTGGCCTCAATGGATTGCGACGTTTTCCAGCAAAACGAACGGTTCTGCACACTTGGCACTGCCCTAGACTCTTAATCTGGGGTTCTTTCTTCACAATCCATAACCCGCTCGGACGCTTGTTACATGGCCACCATTCCTAACTTGACCGGTTTTGACGCCGGCCTGCCTGCCAACGTAGACGCAGAAAAAACGATCCTGGGCGCCATCCTGCTGGACAACGCCGCCCATTCCGAGGCCGCCGAGAAGATCGAGGCCGAGGACTTCTCGCTGGACTCGCATCGCCGCATTTATCTGCGCATGAGCGAGATCATCAACGAGCAGCGCCCCGTCGACATCGTCACCCTCTCGAACGAGCTGGCCCGCTATAAGGAGATCGAAGCCGTAGGCGGTGTAGCGTACCTGGCCTCGCTCACCGAGGGCCTGCCCCGCCGCCCGGTCATCGAAGAGTACGTCAAGATCGTCAAGGACAAGAGCCTGCTGCGGCGCTTGATGGCGATCTGCTCCTCCGCCATTGCGCGCGCTGCCGATCAGAGCGAGACCGCCCGGGAGGTAATCGGCGCTGCCGAGTCGAGCCTGCAGGAGGTCAGCGAAAAGAGCATCTCGGGCGGCTTTCAGAGCCTCGAGCAGATCGTCGCCAACTCCTTCGGCTCCATTGATAACCTCTACAAGCAGAGCCGCGAAGTCACCGGCCTGGCCACCGGATTCTACGATCTGGATCGCGACACCAGCGGCCTGCAAAAGGGCGAACTGGTCATCATCGCCGCCCGCCCCTCCATGGGAAAAACCGCCTTCTCGGTGAACATCTGCCAGAACGCGGCGGTCACCGGCAAAGCCGTAGTTGCCGTCTTCAGCCTGGAAATGAGCAAAGAGTCGCTCCTGCGCCGTATGTTGTCGGCCCAAGCCTGGGTCGACCAGCGCAAACTGCAAACCGGCTTCATTGCTCGCGAAGATCACGACAAGCTGCAGAAGGCCCTGGGCGATCTCGTCGACTCCCGCCTGTTCATCGACGACACGGCCGGCATCTCGCTGTCAGAGATGCGCGCCAAAGCTCGCCGCCTCAAACAGAACTGCGGCCAGCTCGAACTCATCATGGTGGACTACCTGCAGCTGATGACCGCCACTCCCTCTACCGCCGGTGGCAAGCGCTATGAAAACCGTACGCAGGAAGTCTCGGCCATCTCCCGTGGCCTGAAAGCGTTGGCCAAAGAACTCGACGTGCCGGTCGTGGCGCTGTCGCAGCTCTCCCGTTCCAGCGAACGGCGCGGCGATGACAAACGCCCGCTCTTGAGCGATCTGCGTGAATCGGGCTCCATCGAGCAGGACGCCGACGTGGTGATGTTCATCCACCGCGAGGCCTACTACAACCGCGATGAAGAGATGTCCGAGTCCGACCGCGCCAAATCCGAGATCATCATTGCCAAGCAGCGTAACGGACCTACCGGCACCATCCATCTCAACTTCATCTCCCGCTTCACGCGATTCGACAATCCCGACACGATCCACGAAGGCTAGTTGTTGAAGTTTAGCGCCGACTAAATGAGGCCACGGCAGAGCGCCCGTGGCCTTATCTTCTGAATGGATGGAACTCGCACACGCGAGGCGCAGGATCTAAGCTCGACGCAGCGATCGCATGCCTGCCTCGTAGATCAGCAGGCTGTCGCGTCCCGAGTCCTTCACCTGATACATGGCGATGTCGGCTGTTCGCAACAGCTCTTCTGCCGTGCGCCCGCCTTCGGGAAACAACGAGATTCCAATACTCAGCGTGAGCGCAACCGGGTGGCCGCTGATCTCAATCGGTTGCGACGCAGTGCGGATAATCTGCTCACCGCAACGCTCGACATCCCCAAGGGACCTCACATCCGGCATCACGATGACAAACTCGTCGCCACCCATGCGCGCCACGGTGTCGGTCTCCCTCACCGAAGAGAGAAGCCGCTGCCCCACAGTGGCCAACAGCACGTCGCCGCCGGCATGTCCCAGGGAATCGTTGATCTGCTTGAAATGATCGATGTCCACCAGGAATACCGCCGCCTTCTGCCCGTGGTTCTGCGCTCTCGCCACGGCTTGCCGAAGCCGCTCGTGCAACAGGGTGCGACTGGCCAGCCCGGTGAGATGATCGTGATGCGCCAGGTAGTGCACGTGATCGGACCGACGGCGATGTTCCGTGACATCGCGGCTGGTGATCGCGATTCCCGTGCCAACTCGTACCACCTGCACATTCAGCCATGTGGCCTTGATCATGTCGTCGTCGATGAACACCTCACAGGTGTAAGGCGTTCCCGTGCGAACCACCTCTCGATACTGATGGATCAGGCCCGATCGGATCATGAACGGCCGAACTTCAGTCAGCACCTTGCCATACAGAGACTCCCGCGGTACCCCCAGGCGGCGCTCTGCATTGGGATTGATATAGCTGAAGCGAAAGTCGACGATGGCGCCCGAACCGTCAGGAATCCCATCAAAGAGATAGAATTCGTCCAGACTGCACTCGGCGGCGGCATGAAAGCGCACGTGATCCACTGCCGCGGCCCCGGTTCTCACAGGAAGAGCGCGGCCCAAGCGACCCAGGATCATGCCCCAATCTTTCCTGCGCATACCTGATAAAAAGCCCCGAGAGCAATCGATATTTAAGTGACAATATACCCCGGTTGCGGTCCTGGACCATTCCCCAAAAGAATCATCCGTCATTACACAACCTCTAATGCTGCCGAGACACTGTTCGCTCGCTTAAAGCAAGGTCAGCGCACGTGCTACCCTGCCGGCCACCAGCCCGCTGCCCGCTGGACTCGCGTCCGCTGCAACGACCTCCAACGGGCAGTGCAAACTCTGTGGACGCAACACCACGCGGTCTCCATGGCGCTCCAGGTAGCGCAGCTTCAACTTGCCTTGATGATTCACCGCATACAGCGTCCGCCGCTCAGCCGAGTAGGGATGCAGGGATGTGTAGTGCCGGTCGATCAGCACCGGCGATCCCGCAGGCATCGTACCGGCCATACACTCTGCATCTTCGGCGTTTATATTGACAGCGACGAACCGCTCCCACGTCCTTCTCGCGGATGTCGTTCGCGACTCCAATGCGGTCAGCATCTCCCACGGGACCTGCAGCACTCCCTTTACAGCCGAGGGACGAATCCGCGCATCCAGGAGCGCTGCCTCGCGAGTCACCACAGGAATATCGCCGGTGGATTTCGGCTGGATGCGGGGCTGAACAAGAATCAAATCCTCTGCCTGCATGTCCAGGGCCTGCAAAA
>CBJOJD010000222.1:0-9046 GCA_966443485.1 uncultured bacterium
TTGAATATGTATCTCCCCACCCAGGTGCCCGCGGCCAGCTTCGCTAACTCGGTGCGGCTCCAGGATCTGGTCAAGGAAGGCAAGATTTATTTGAGCTTGTCCGACGCGATTGCCCTGGCCATCGAAAATAACTACGACATCGCCATCGCGCGCTACAACCTCGACATCGCCGACACCGATATCCTTCGCACGAAGGCCGGCGCACTGACCCGCGGTGTGAACTCGGGCATCGTCACAGGCACTCAGGGCGGAGCTGGATCGGCTCTGACCGGCGGCGGTGGCCCTGGTGGCACAACTGCAAGCTCCGGCGGAGGTACCTCCGGTGCGGCGGGCATCGTGGCCTCCACCATCGGTGCAGGCCCGACGCCAGAGAACCAGGATCCGAGCCTTATCGGAACCATCCAACTCGAGCGCGCCAAACAGCCTCAGACCAACACCTTGTTCTCGGGTGGCAGAACCTCCCTGACCACCAACACCGACGCCTACGACTTCACCTACAATCAGGGCTTCGCTACCGGTACTGGGTTGCAGGTCGGCTTCAACAACACCCGCACCACGACCGACAATCCGTTCAGCAATTACAGCCCGACGCTGAACGCAAGCTTCAAAGCCACCCTGACCCAACATCTGCTGCAAGGCTTCGGTATCTATGTCAACAAGCGCTTCTACTACGAGGCGCTGAACAACCGTCGCTATACCGACGCCAGCTTCCGCCAGCAGATCCTCTATACCACCAACCAGATTGAGAACATCTATTGGGGTCTGGTCAGTGCTTACGAGACGGTGCAGGCAAAAGAACGCGCCCTCACCCAGAGCACGCAGGTTGAGAGCGATACCCGCAAGCAGCTCGACATCGGCACGATGGCCCCCCTCGACGTTGTCAACGCGCAGCAGAATGTCGCCAGCGACAAACAGGCCCTGATCAGCGCACAAAGCACGCTGAAGTATCAGGAACTGGTCATGAAGCAGGCCATCGCTCGCAACCTGAACGATCCCTCTTTGGTCGCCGCGGATGTGATTCCGACCGACCGTATCAGTCTTGACGAGCTGCCCGAAGAGAAGCAGCCCGTCGATGAACTGGTGCAGGTCGCCTTCAAGCAGCGTCCAGAACTGGAACAGGCCGTTCTCAATCTGAAAAATAGTGAGATCGCCGTACATGGCGCCAAGAACGGCTTGCTGCCGGTCCTGGATGTCTATGGCTTCTACGGCGCCAGCGGCGTCGGTGGTGCGCAAAGCCCGAGCTGCCTGAACCTGTTCAGCGGCCCCACCGGTCCATGCGCTCCGGGTACGTATCCCACCATCGGTTATGGCAGCGTGCTCAACAACCTGGTGAATAGCACGGGACCCGATAAGGGCGTAGGCTTCAGCCTCAATGTGCCTCTCCGCAACCGTCCAGCACAAGCGGATCAGGCTCGCTCGCTCTTGGAGTACCGGCAGAACGAGCTGCGGCTCGAGCAACTCTACGTGCAGATTCGCATGCAGGTTGTGAATGCGCAGTTCGCGCTCACCAACGATCGTGCCCAGGTGCTTGCCTCCCGGGCCGCTCACGACTACTCGCAGCAGAGTCTCGACGCCGAACAGAAGAAGCTGACCCTTGGAGCCTCTACCACAGCCAATGTGCTCCAGCAGGAGCGCAATCTAGCCACTGCTGAAAGCAATCTCATCGCTGCTGAAGCGGCCTACGCAAAGGATCGCGCCGGCCTCTACGACACGCTGGCGACCACGCTCCAGCAGTACGGCATCAACCTCAACGATGCAGCCGCCGGAACGGTGGGCGGCATCCCCACGATCCCTGGACTTCAGCCTGCGAAGGACACCCGCGTCGCTCCCACTGCCTCCCCCGCACCACAGCAGTAGGCGGTGCTCTAGATAGCAAAAGCCCGGCGTGAGCCGGGCTTTTGTGCTTACTGGAAGGGGATGCCTACCGCTCCGCCACCTGGTCGAGCAGATCAAAAAACTCAGGGAAGCTGATCGCTGCGGACTCTGCCCCCTGGATCAGGGTTTCGCCCTCGGCGCGCAATCCCGCCACGCTGAAAGCCATGGCGATGCGATGATCGCCGCCGGCATCGATCTTGGCCCCATGCAGCGTCTGACCGCCGGGCACATCCAGTCCATCTTCAAACTCGATGACCTCTGCGCCCATAGCGCGCAGATTCTGCGCCACCAACGCAATGCGATCAGACTCCTTCACGCGCAGCTCCTTGGCATCGCGAATGCGAATGCCGCCGCTGGTATAAGGAGCGATGGCGGCAAGCACAGGAAGTTCGTCGATCAACTGCGCGGCCAGCGCACCGGTGATAGCCGTCGATCCCAAGCCTTCTGGCGGAGCCGAAATCTGCACCGTGCCCACCAGCTCTGCGTTCTTCTCTTCAAGATTCAACACGCTGATCTGCGCGCCCAATGCGGTCAACACATCCAGCAGCGTAGCGCGCGTGGGATTCAAGCCGAGATGGTCCAGCACCAGGCTCGAACCAGGAAACAGCGCGGCAGCACAGAGGAAGAACGCCGCTGAAGAGATATCGCCCGGAACGGGTGCTTCAATCGCGCGCAGCTTTTGCGACCCGCGAATGGAAACCGAGTCCACCGTCCGGGTCAGCTCCGCACCAAAGGCGCGCAGAGCCAGTTCGCTGTGATCGCGGGTGCGCACCGATTCCCGCACCGTGGTCGTGCCCTCGGTCTGCAAGCCCGCCAGTAGCACGCATGTCTTGACCTGCGCGCTGGGCACCGGAGTCGTGTAGTCAATGGACTTGAGCTTCGCGCCTTCGATCGTGATCGGTGCGTGCCCCTCTGTGAGGGTCAGCTGCGCGCCCATCTCGGCAAGCGGCTTGCGAATGCGCTCCATGGGGCGCCGCGAAAGGGAAGCATCTCCAACCAGCGTGAACGTCCCCGCCTGCGGCGCCAGCAATCCCGAGATCATGCGCATCGTCGATCCGGAGTTGCCGCAATCGAGAGGCTCAGAGCTCGGCTTCACCTGCCCGCCCACCCCGGCCACCTCGATGATGCCGTCTTCCAGCTTGCGGACCGTGGCACCCAGCGCTTCCATGCACTTCAGCGTCGAGGCGCAGTCAGCGCCGGTCGAGAAGTTCGTAAACCGCGACGTGCCTTCGGCAAAAGCCGCCAACATTCCGTAACGATGGCTGATCGATTTATCACCAGGCAGGCGCAAGCTGCCCAACACGTTGCGAGCCGGCCGAATAAGGCGTTCTACAGTCGCGGTATGCAAAGGAACTCCGAAAATGGGATGCTTCCAGTCTATCAAGCGGGCATTGCGGGGCGAAGGATGGAACGGCCCCCACGGCATGTCCCCGCTTCGGTTGCAGGAGCCGCTCGCAACCGCTTTACTTGACGCGCAATACGATGATGGTCTCGTCGTCGAAGCGGTCCTGTCCCTCCTGGAACCGGCTTACATCGGCAAGAATCGCTTCGGCGATCTCCGCGGCAGGATGATCCCGGTGCGCACAAAGATGGGTCGCCAGGCGATCGTCTCCGTACATCTCCCCCTGCGCGTTTTCTGCATCAAGAATGCCGTCCGAGACGAACACAATGACGTCGCCCGGCTGCGTGGCCACCGAAAACTCCTCGTAGGTGACCTCGGGAAACATGCCCAGCGGAAAGCCCTCAGCGCGAATGGCTCGCGACTGCCCAGCGCGGCAGAAAACCGGCTGCACGGCACCTGAATTCGCCACCTGCAACGTGCAGTTATCGTCATTCCACAGGGCGAACAGCATCGTCACGTACTGCGATTCCAGCTTCCGCTCTTGCAGGGCATCGTTCAGCGTGGCCAGCATCTTGGCCGGTTCGAGCCGTTGATTGGCCGCGGAGCGCATGATCCCGCTCACCAGGGCCGCAAACAGGGCAGCCGGTGCTGCCTTGCCGCTCACATCGCCCAGGACAATAGCAGTTTCGGTGGAGCTGTACTCGAGGAAATCGTAGAGATCTCCACCAATGGTGCGCGCCGGTAGAAAGCGCACCGCCATCTCCGCGTGCGCATGTTGCGGTGGCGCGGTAGGCAGCAGTCGCAGCTGGACCTCGCGGGCCATGGCAATGTCCTTCTCCAGTTGCCGCTCCTGGCGCCGAACCGCCTGATAGAGCCGGGCGTTCTCAATGGCAATGGCCACCTGTGCCGCCAGCGTGGTCAGCATCCGCTCGTGCTCTTCGTTGAAGAACCCAGCCCGGGTGTGCTCCAGGTCCAGCACGCCGATGATCCTGCCCTTGTGGAACAGAGGTACGATCAGCTCGGAACGCGTCTCCGGATTCATCTCCAGGTAGCGCGCATCCTTGCGAACATCCGGCACGTTTACCATGCGCCACTCGCGAACAGCCGCTCCCACCAGCCCGCTGGTGATAGGGATGCGCCGCTTGGGAGCATGCCGATACCCGAACCGCCACGCATACCGGGTGACCAGCGTCTCGCCTTTGGCATCGAGCAACATGATGCTGAACATCTGGTAGTCGATCAGCCTGCGCAGAAGCTGTCCCACCCGCTCCAGCAGCGGATCCAGATCCAGAATCGACGTCAACTCCGTGGCAATCTCATTCAGAACGGTGAGCTGTTGTGCCTGCCGCGATACCCGCGCATACAGCCGGGCGTTTTCGATGGCCTGGGCGATACGGGAGGCCGTGAGCGTGAGCAGGTGCAGATGTTCGGGGCGGAAATAGTTCGGCTGCTCGCTCTCGATGTCCATGACCCCGATCAGCCGGTTCTTGGCGATCAGCGGAACAGCCAGTTCCGAACACACCTCGGGGTTAGCGTCGATGTATGCCGGAGACTTGCTGACATCGTTGAGCATCATCGGCTGCCGGGTCATGGCCACCTGCCCCACAACTCCCTTGCCGAGAGGGATGCGCATCCGTTCGATCTCTGGCTTATGACCGATCTGAAATCTCATTCGCAGCTCATGCGTGCGATCGTTGAGCAGCAGAATGGCAAAGATTCGATACGGGATGATGGACCGTACCAGCTCTGACGTGCGGACTAAAAGCGTCTGCAGATCGAGCGTGGTATTGAGGGCATCGGCCATTTGCGCCAGGTAGGTGAGGTCGGCCGGCTCGACTCGCACGTTCGCGGTATCGAGCAGACTGCCCGATTCAGACGGACGGTAGTCTCCCTCGAAGTCTGGCGATGCGCTCGCGGCTGAAGAAGTAGAACTCATGTGCTCGAAGGGAATGATATCGGGTGCAAGGGACCTCGGACTAGAGAACAAGGGGAGGAGAGGAGATCAGCTAGTGATGAACAGGGCACAGCCGCCACATCGTGCCGATGCGGCGCTATCTTCCGCTCTGAGATTTCACTGTTCTGCTCTGAACCGCGGCTACTCCGCGCCCAGCTCCCTCACGATGGCCACGCTGGCGGAGGCTCCGATCCGGTTGGCACCCGCTTCCAGCATCGCACGCGCATCTGCCAGGCTGCGGATTCCGCCGGAGGCCTTTACGCCGCAGCGGCCGCCCGCCACGCCGCGCAGGAGCGCGACATCGGCCGTAGTTGCTCCCCCGGTGGAGAAGCCCGTCGAGGTCTTCAGGAAATCCGCTCCAGCCTGGATAGCGATCTCCGCGCTGCGCAGCTTCTCTTCCACCGTCAGCAGGCAGGTCTCCAGAATCACCTTGAGGATCGCTCCGTGGTGGTGAGCTACCCCGGCCACTGCATGGATGGTGTGCTCCACCGCCTGGTGGTTGCCGCTCTTGAGCTGACCGATGGGCACCACCATGTCCAGTTCCTTTGCCCCCAGGCGGGTTAATGCCGCCGCTTCGTGGCGCAAGGTGGACCCTAACGAAGCGCCTAACGGAAAGCCGATCACCACGCCAACGGGAACTCCGGTGCCGGCCAATACGGAAACTGCGGTGGGCACCCACATCGGGTTCACCATGGCGCACGCAAAGCGATAGCGAATCGCCTCATCGCAGAGATTTTCCACCTGCTCGCGGGTGGCGTCGGCCTTCAACAGAGTGTGATCGATCACCGAGGCGAGAGACTGCCAATTGGAGAGCGCTTGCGCGGAGAATGCGGCTGCATCGAAGCTGCCATGATCGAACTCAATTTCGGCATCCGAAATGGGTGTAGTTGCAGCCATACCATTACTCCTTTAGACCCTTTAGGGCTATGTTTTTCCTGATCCCGGGGACTGAGTATAGAGCCTGAACCGGTTCGCGGCAAATGCATTCGTTGCGCTTTTCTGGCCCATAGTTACAACCGTTTCAGGCTCGGGATTATTCAATAGTCATCTCTTCAATCAAACCGTTTCGGAACCCGTATATGTGATGGACGATGCGGTCCATCAGCAACCCCCCCTGACGGTCGCGCACCACTTGGTGAACCTCGACCGCGATTCGGCCCTGCTCATCCCGGCGCATGCTCACTGGCTCGACCACCGGATGAAGACTTTCCCACTGCCGCAGCCAATAGGAGCGAACCTCATCATGACCTTGGACGTATACGCCCTCCGTGGCGTTCGGCCATCGGACGTCGGGTACCATCAGTGCCAACACCGCGTCGATGTGCCGGGCATTGAACTCGCGATAAGCAGTCTTGAGAACCTCGAACTGGTCAGCCATCCCCACCTCGTCGCCGCCCTTACTCCGGATGATCGGGCGTCATCAGGCAGATATCCGGCAGATTACGATAACGCTCCGCGTAATCCATGCCATACCCGATCACAAACAGGTTCGGAATGGAGAACCCGACGTAATCGGCGTCGATCTTTTCGATGCGTCGGGACGGCTTATCGAGCAAAGCGGCGATGCGCAGAGTCTTCGGGTGATGCTGGAGAATGATCTTGCGCAAATAAGAAAGCGTAAGTCCCGTATCTAGTATATCTTCCACGATCAGGACGTTCTTGCCCTCCACGGGTTCGTCCAGGTCCTTGATCAGCTTTACCGCTCCAGAGGAGCGTTGTCCCTTGCCGTAGCTCGAGACCGCCACAAAGTCGAAGGTGGCGTCTGCTTGGACCGCCCGGGCTAGATCCGCCAGAAACGGTGCTGCGCCCTTCAACACGCCCACCATCACGAGCTTCTCGCCCTTCAAATCACGGGTGATCTCGGCGCCCATGGCGGCGACACGTTCGGCAATCTGTTGACGGGTATAGAGGACTTGAATTCCCGGAGTGGTCGTGGACATAACCCCAGTATCGCCTGAGCCCCCGGCAGAGTAGAAGATCGTGCTTGTGAAAATCCCGCCCCGGCGCGAATCGTCCTTACCCGAGCCGCGTCTATACTTGAAGAGATGTTGCCCTACCTTCACCTTGGCCCCCTTAATATCCCGACCTTTGGACTCATGCTCTGGCTGGCAGCAGTCCTTGCCGGTCTCATTCTGGATCGCAACTTCCGCCGTGCTGGAATCTCCGCGGACGCGATCGGGATGGTGGCATTCACGGTGATCGCCGGCATCGTCGGCGCCAAAGTCTGGCACGTCATCGATACTCCGTCCGAATTCCGCGATCAAGGCTGGCGAGTGCTCTGGGATACGGCTGGCTTTGCCTGGTTTGGCGGCCTGGTCTTCGGCATCTCCGCCCTGGTCCTGCAAGGTATCCGGGCTCGCATCGGCGGCCTGCGCATGCTGGATTTGGCGGCTCCCGCAGCGGCATTGGGCTACGGCATCGGGCGCATCGGCTGCTTTCTCTCGGGAGACGGCTGCTATGGCGTCCCCACCAGCTTGCCCTGGGGCATGAGCTTCCCCCATGGCATCGACCCCGTCTTCGTGCCCGTCCATCCCACTCCGCTCTATGAGTTCGGAGCAGGATTGGTGATTGCGTCCTGGCTATGGATCCGCGGCGCAAAGCACCGGCCCGCGGGCGCTTTGCTGGGCGAATACCTGCTGCTGAGCGGCATTGCCCGGTTCCTGGTGGAATTCGTGCGCCGCAACCCCAAGATCCTCTGGGGCCTCTCCAACGCTCAGTTGGCCAGCGCCGGGTGCGTTATCGCCGGCGTAGCGCTCCTGGTCTGGACCTCGACACGCCGTCCCGTGGACACTCGGCAGCCTGCATTGGCTATCGAGTAGTTCTCGTTCAGCTCACGCCATTACGGCTTCGGTTTCCGTCCCAACTTTGCTACCTGCCTTCTCCGGAAGCAGGTGGGTGCGTGGTCGTTCACCATCCCTACGGCCTGCATCCAGGCGTAGACGATCGTCGGGCCGACGAACTTGAAGCCGCGCTTCTTCAATGCCTTCGAAATGGCCTCGGCCAGCGGCGTAGTCGTTGGTACAGGACCCTCTGTCTGGATCGACTTCCCGCCCGTGAACTCCCACACCCAGCTTGAGAAGTCCTCTCCGGCCGCCCTCATGGATTCGTAGATCCGTGCCCCTTCGATGGTGGCTTCGATCTTCGCCCGGGAACGGACGATGCCGGGGTCCTGCAATAGTCGATCGATGTCTCTGTCCCGCATCCGGGCGACCTTCGAGGGCTCGAATCCATGGAACGCTGTTCGGAACGCATCCCGCTTGCGCAGAATCACAATCCAGGCCAGCCCCGCCTGGAATCCCTCCAGCATGAGCGTCTCCCAGAGCACCCGGCTGTCGAACTCCGGAACCCCCCATTCTTCGTCGTGGTAGGCGCAATAGAGAGGATCCTCTCCAGGCCAGGCGCAGCGAATCAGTTCTTTCGATGCCATTGTGGGTGATCCTTGCAGAAACCTGCCGCTCACAGCCGTTTGAGGAACGCTAAGGCCTCTTTGAGTTGGGGGAACTGCCGCTCTTCCGCCTTAAACTCCCTGGAATGCACACAGCGGCGCAGCCCGTTCATCCGCACCGGGTGTTTCAGGTGCAGCATCTCGTGGTACAGCAGGTACTCGATGGCGTATCTGGGACTGGACGGCCGGTCAAAGACTCTGCTGACCACGATGGTGTTATGGGCGGCGTCGTAATGGCCCAGCGATCGCTTAGCCACGTGCTCGCTCCAGGTCAGCTCCGGGCGGCCCATCAACCCGCCGAAGAAACGTATGTTGAGCGAGTCAAAGACCTCTTCCAGGTGGTAGTACCGACCCTCCGGACCGGTATACCGCTTACTCCCGCGGGTGCTGCGAATCAACTCCGTCTGCTTGGTCACAGCGGCGCTGGACG
>CBJOJD010000223.1:0-9028 GCA_966443485.1 uncultured bacterium
TCGGGATCAACAGCAAAGCAGAACTGCTCAATGTAGACGACGCCTTACTGTTTGCCGAGAAGCTGGAAAAGAAGCTGACCCCTGCAGCCGACGTCTCCAATGATCCTCTCTCGTTGGCCAGCCAGCTGCGCGCCGCACTGCCTGAGGCTATTCGAAATCTGCGTACGCTGTCGGCGGCCCTCCGCAGCGTCGCGCAGCGCTCCGAGGCTATGGCAAACAATACAGAATTCGCGTTCCTTGTGGATCCCGGTCGGCGGATTCTCTCAATCGGCTATGACGTAAACAAACAACAAGTTCATCAGGCCTGCTACGACATGCTCGCCTCTGAAGCGCGAATAGCTACTTTCTTGGCCGTCGCTCGCGGCGATCTACCGCAGCAAAGCTGGTTCAAGCTCGGGCGCGACTACACTTACGTCTTCGGAACGCATGTGATCATGTCTTGGACCGGCACGATGTTCGAATACCTCATGCCGTCCTTGTGGATGCACAGCTATCCCCATACCCTTCTGGGCGAAAATGTAGCGGCAGCCGTCACGGTGCAACAAGCCTTCGCGCGTCGTCTCGGTATTCCCTGGGGTATCTCGGAGTCCGGAGCAGCGCGCAAAGATGATGCTGGCCACTATCACTACCACGCATACGGCGTTCCGCAGATTGCCTTGTTCTGGGAAGCCACTGCGGGCCCAGTGGTCTCGCCCTACTCGACTTTTCTCGCCCTTCGCGTCGATCCGGTGGAATGCCTGCGCAACCTGCGCCAGATGAGTTCAGCGGGTTGGGTGGGAGCTTATGGGTTCTACGAAGCGTGCGACTACTCCAACTCGACGCGGAAAGGCGAACTGGTCCGCGAATGGATGGCTCACCACCAGGGCATGTCGCTTCTGGCGCTCCTTAACTGTCTTTGCGATGACATGGCGCAGAAATGGTTCCACGCCAACCCCATCGTGCAGTCCGCAGAGCAACTACTGCAAGAGCTTCCGGCAAGCAAGGCTCTGCTCCGGGCCATGTTGAAGGATTACGCCGGTCTGCCGCAGCGGGAATCTAAAGCCGCTTAAACGGGGAGCATCCTTCACGGATGCTCCCCAATTTCGTTGCAGTAGGCATCTCCTCGATGACCGAACGCTTCAGCCTACCTGCTCTGCAATTTGATCAGTACCAGCGCGTTCGGACTCAGCTTCAATTCCAGCTTGCCATCCTGGAGCTTCTTAGATTCAGGTGCCGCAAGCGCGCTCTCCTCATTCAATTGACTCACCTGCTTAGCCGTCGGATCGAGTGGGCGCCCCATTGCTTCGTAATTCTTAAGCACATTGCCGTGATCCGCATCCAAGCGCTGAATCGTTACATTTGCATCCGAGGGAACATGCGCAAAAGCCAGCGTTACAGTGCGAGTGCTCCCTTGCGCGTCCGGATCCACCAAGTTCCAGACCACGATCGCGAGACCACCATCTTTCGTTTTCGTGACGATCGCGTTGTCCGCGGCGGTGCTGATCCTCAGGTCCCCCAACTCGTGGAGCAAACCATATGCGTAGTAACTTGGCTTATTGATCCCACCCTTTGCACGCAAGCCGAAGCCACCCACAAACGGTGCTGGGATTGGGCCTCCCTCCTCAAATACGTCTGAGAAGGTCCAGAACGACATCATGTCCACGAGCCCGTCGCACTGCCGCACCGTATTCGCGAGAGCCGGGCCGACAAAGATAGTGTCGCGCGCGTCATGCATCCCTTGTACATTCCACTCTGTCAAGAAGAACGGAAGGTTCGGCAGCGGCGATGCCTTGATCTGGTCGTGTACTTTGCGAACTGCCTTGCACTCCCGTTCGTCCATCGGAATATTCAGGTCGGTCCCAAACAGGTCCAAGGTCGTATCGTCGGCATAGGCATGAGTTGAAACGAAGTCTACTGGAACCTTGTTATCCGCCGCGAACTTCAGAAAGTCAGGAATCCAAGCCGTGGCGGCCGTAGCCGGGCCACCCACGCGAAGCTCGGCATTCACGCTCTTCAATGCACGTGCCGTGTGTGCATACAGGTCGAAATAGGATCGTTCTCTAGGAATGCCGTTCCAAAAGTCGATGTTCGGTTCATTCCATACCTCAAAATACCAAGTGGCTACCTCCTCAATGCCGTAGCGCTCTACAAGATGCTGGGCGAAATGCTTGATCAGGTCATCCCACCGCTCCATGCTCTTCGGCGGCGAGACATTCTGCTTATACCAAAACGGGTGTAGAGCGTCGGGGTTGAAGGCCAGCTTCTTGGGCATGAAGCTGATCTCGACGAACGGCTTCACACCGTTCTGGAGCAACCCATCATAGATCTGATCGACGTAGGAGAAGTTGTAAACTGGATTCCCATGCTCATCTTCGTTGTAGCCTCCAACCTCGTCGTGCAAGATGGCATGGAACCGCACATAACGGAAGTCTGCTACCTGCTTCACGGCGCGCATGTCGCTGCGATAGCTCTCCCGCAATGACAAAATAGCCCTACCCGATCCAAACATCTCTTCCCAGAAATGCGGAAACGGTGTTGTCGTCGCCTGAGCATCGATCTGGATGCTCTGCTGCGCGATCCCCATCGTGGGAACCGTCAGGCAGACCACGCACAACTGTGCTACCCATCGCATCACCTTTCCACCCGGCATCTAGCTCTCCTCCCTGTGTTCGTGTGTACGTCCTGAACGCCGTAAAACAGGAATCCCATCTCAGACGCGTCTCGCTCTGCATCCGAGATGGGACCCTGCCTGTCGTAGAAGGTTAGTGCTTAGAAAGTGAACCGCGCCAGCAAAGATACCGTTCGCGATCCAAGTGCCGATTGTGCTTGCCCGAAGTTCGTCGCCTGGATGTTGTTCGATATGCTCTGCGGATTGAAGTTCAGGTTGTTGAAGAGGTTGAATGCATCGGCCCTGATCTCCAGCCGCGCGTTCTCTCCGATCCCGGGGATGTGAGGAAAGCCAAAGTCCTTCGTGACCGTGGCGTCCAGGTCACGATAACCAGGGCCCGTCCACGAGTTCCGGCGCACTCCGGGTGTCTGAGGCAGTGCCGCTCCGGTCGCGGGGAAATCCGGACCTAACGTGTAGTTGGGTGCAGTGAAGTAAGCCAGTCCTCCGTTGGGGAAGTTCTTGTTCACGCCATTGCCCACCTGCGGCCCGGATTTGAACGCATCATTGCTCGTGTCGTGACCCGCACCCCCTTTGTAGCTACCCGGATAAAGCTGCGTGTAGCTGGTGCTGCATCCACCTGAACAGTAGAGGCTGCCGCCCGCCACCGAATAGACCGGCGTCCAAGGAAAGCCCGTATGCAAGTTCAGGATTCCGCTGAAGCTCCAGCCTCCCACTGCCTTCTCCAGCCAGGAGTGCCCTCCACGGAAGATGACTGGTTGCCATAGCCCGTAGATCCGCTCTTGCCGCGTGATGTTGTAGTCCGACCGCCCGTAAGAAAGGTTCGGATCGTACGGATAGTCCTGCTCCGTGTAGGGCGCTGAGCTTGTATCCATGCTTCTCGCCCAGGTCAGGGAAGCATCCACCATGAACTGGTGTGAGAACTGGTGCTTTACATCCGCCAGCATAGCGTTGTAATTACCATGTCCACCGTTGCCGAAGTAGTTCACTCCGTTAACCGTGGGATTCAGTGGAACTCCCTTCACTGCCGCCACGGCGTTTGCGTCGTAATGAAAGAACGTGTGCCGGGTAACCGCGCCTTCATACCCCAGCGTAAAGACAAATTGAGCACCTAAATCGGCCTGCGTATCAAGCGAGTAGTGTTCCGTGTACATGGACGGCAAGTTGGTGTCGAACGCTGTCACGCTTACCTGCCCCGCGGTCGGTAGTCCGTTGCTCCCAAACGGATTCTTTACATTCGGGTTGGGAGGGTAGCCAAATAAGGAGTGCACATCACTGGGAACCGCGTACACGATGCCCGGATTTGCGGAGGTCGGCGAACTCATCGTAAAGCTCGGCGATACCGTCAGCCCAGGGTTGTTATACACATTGGCAGTGATGGCAATCTCTTCCTGGTTGTAATTCAGCCCAAACCCGCCTCGGATCACCACCCTCTGGTGGTAGAGGCCAGGCGTCCACGCAAAGCCAACCTGCGGGCCAAAGTTCAGCTTCTGCGCATTCCAGAGATTTCCTCCCTTTTGGATGTGCAGACCTGTCAACATGTCGGCACCCGTCCCAAATCGCACCGAATACATGTTGTTTTGCTTCGAATCGAGTGGACCGAAATAGCTGTAGCGCAGGCCTAGATTCAGCGTAAGTGAGGGCAGTACCTTCCACTCGTCCTGAGCAAAGATGCCCCACAGATCCTCGCGATTGTCTTGCCGTGCTGCCGTAGGTACGCCCGTAGAGGGATCGAAGTTGCCTGATTCCGACCGCGGCGCATCGTTCAGAAAATCCCATAAGTTGAAGAACTCGAAGCTGGGACGTGCAGCATAGGGATTCTCGTTCAGGTAATACAGACGTGTGAGTTCGCCGCCAAATTTCACCGTATGTCGCCCGGCGATCTTCGTGGCCACGTCCTTGTAGCTGTAGGTCCACTGGTTCAGTACGCTCGGTCCTGGTGCCCCAAAATAGTTGAGCGTCTTCGATGAGGAGGAATTATCAAGCTCTCCAATCTGCCCAATTGAATCTTGCGGCAATCCGAAGGGAGCCTGCGGATTCGTTGCAATCTCGTTCCATCGCCAGCCCGCTGCATTGGCTCGCGCCTCATTCAGAAACGAGGGTGAGAACGTGTGGTTCCAAATCCCAGAAAATGCGTTGTTGACTCCGGAGTGATGCCACAGGTTATACGCACGCGCAGGACCGTTATACTGCGTTTGGTCCACCGGCACCCAATAGATGGCAAAGGTCACGTGGTCGTTCGTTCTGGCGTTCACATCCACTCGACCGTTGTACTGCTCTTCTGTCAATGAGGTTGGGTTGAGGGTTGTGTATTCTGCGATGTCCGCCGTCGTCGGATCCAAGCCGCCGCCCACACCGGGCGAAAACGGGCTAGACCAACCCAGATCCTGGCTACCTAATCCTGACTTGAGGGGGGAGCCTAGATTCAGGCCCTTGCCAGGAATGGTGATGCAATTGGCGCCTTCTGTGAGCCCGATGTCCGAGCACGTCTGGTTGATCAGTCCTGCGGCGCTAACCCCTGCTCCGGGGAAGCCCAGATATGTCGATGCGAGGCTGCCAGAAGGCGCGAGCGCATCAAATGCCGAAGTGTCATACCAGCCCACTCCAGTCGTCTTCGAGTGATTGCGCTGTGTCTCATAAGCGAAGAACGCGAAGATCCGGTTCCTCCATAGCGGACCTCCTAGACTGCCACCGTATTGGTTATACAGCTGGGTGTTCTTCTGCAGCCCGCGCTCCGCCGGCGTACAGGGGCCGCCATTGCAGACTGTGTTGTAGAAACCGGTGCCGTTATATCGCTGATAAGCGTTCAGCCCCGGCCGGTTTGCCTGGAAAAATAAGCTGCCGTGTACCTGGTTTGTGCCGCTCTTTGAGGTGACCTGAATCTGCGCTCCGCTGAAGCGGCCGTTCTCCGCGTCGTACCCGTTCGAAACCACCTTCACGTTGTCCACGGAGTCCTCGGTCGGTGTGATCACCGACGTTCCACCCCACACTGCGCTCGTGGTGCTGATCCCATCGATAGAAATTCCGTTGTTCTCGTACTGGCTGCCGTTCGCCAGCGCCTGCGGCCCGTTCTCGGTGGCGAAGATGCCTGTACTGGCCCCGGGACCTCCCGGTCCCTGCGTACCCGGCAGGCTGTAAGTTCCTCCGCCCGCCGCCTGGGATTGATCGCCTGATGTTCCCGCTGCGAGCGTGGTCAGTTGGAACACATCCCGTCCGAACGAGGGCATGTGTTCTATCTGGTTGGAACTGATGGTTCCGCCGATGGTCGGTGTTTCCGTGTCCAGCAGCGGAGTCTGCGAGGCGTCGACAGTGACAGTCTGTGTAGCTCCCGCTATCTCCAGCTTCACATTGAGCGAATTCGGCTGCTCCGGAATGATCTGGAGGTTCTGGAGCGTCTTGGTCTGGAACCCTGAAGCCTCCACTACCAAGGTGAAGCGATTCGGCGGCAGCGCATTAAAGTTGTAGATTCCTTCGCCATTCGTAGTGCGAGCTTGCTTCTCGTTCGTCGCAGTATTGGTCAAGGTGAGTTTGGCGCCTGGGATCACTCCGCCCTGCGCATCCGTCACCACACCCTGAATCGAGCCACGGTATTGTCCGTACCCGGCCAGGGGGATCAGCAGCAGCAACAGCGCCGCTATTCGCGTCAAGCATCTGAAACGCTTTGTCGTCGTACTGGCCCAGAAGTAAACATCGAACATGGGGGATCTCCTATCTTTTGTGCCTTCGATGGATGGGCCGAACCTGAACGCTTGCAGAACCAGCCCTGAAGCTTTTGGCTAAGCCTGGCTGGATCCCGTCATCCCTGTACACGGCGTTTGCACCGTGTTTCCTGACCGTTGAGAGCTTTCAGGCGCAGGCCAATCCGCGTGCTTAGATGACACACCGCCCGCGCAAGGTGGCCTGCCGAACTAAAAGACCCCGTACCCCCGTTTCCTGCTGCTTTAATAGCCAGAGAGCCCTTCGCCGGCGAGAGGCAATGGATGCATCAAGATCAAGGGATGTCCACTGAGTCGATCGAATCCGCAGGACCCACAACTTCTGTTAGCCATCCCCCCGCCATCATCGCGGGGTTTTCCGGATGGCTCCTGGATTCCTTCGACTTCTTTCTAATCACTTTTTGTCTCACCGCCATCGCGCACGAGTTCCACCGCTCAGACGCGCAGATTGCACTGCTCATCACCATGACCCTGGCGTTTCGCCCTGTCGGCGGATTTGTCTTCGGCATCCTGGCCGACCGCTATGGTCGACGCGGTCCGCTCATGATCAACATCGGGGTCTTCGCAGTCGCTGAAATCCTCACGGGGCTGGCGTCCAGCTACACTACCCTGCTTATCGTGCGCGCTTTGTTCGGCGTTGTAATGGGCGGCAACTGGGGGGTCGGAGCCTCCCTCGCGATGGAAGGAGCTCCCGCCGCACGTCGCGGCATGCTATCCGGCCTGCTTCAGGAGGGATATGCGGCCGGCAACGTCCTCGCCGCGGTCAGCTACTTCTTCCTCTTCAACCGCATCGGTTGGAGGCCGCTCTTCTTCCTGGGCAGCATTCCCGCTCTGTGCCTTGTGCTCTTCATTCATTTTCGAGTCAAAGAATCGGAGGTCTGGAAGAAGAAAGCCAAAGTCAACCGCTCTTGGTCTTCGCAGCAGCGCGAGATTCTCTCCCACTGGAAGCTCTTTGTTTACCTGTTGCTGTTCATGACCATGATGCTCTTCGCCTCCCACGGAACCCAGGACATGTATCCCACATTCCTGCAGCGGCAGTGGCACATGACTCCTCCGCGCCGTGCCGCCATCACCGCCATCTCCGGCGTGGGCGCGATCCTCGGGGGCATCGTCTTCGGTCACTTCTCTGACAGGAAAGGTCGCCGCCGCGCCATCATTACCGCCTTCGTCCTGGGGGCGCTAGTGATCCCAGTCTGGGCCTACGCGCCCAACCAGGCGCTGCTCATCCTCGGCGCATTTCTCATGCAGTTCATGGTCCAAGGTGCATGGGGCGTGATCCCCGCACATCTCGCGGAGCTCTCACCTGACTCCGTACGCGCCTTCTTGCCTGGATTTGCCTATCAGAGTGCCGGTGTGATCGCCAGCTCCATCGTCTATCTTGAAGCGGTGTATGCTCAACGCACCAGCTACGCTACGGCGATGGCCCTGACTGCCATCAGCGTGTTTGTCCTCGCGTCCGTCATGGCTTTCCTGGGCCGCGAACGCCACGGCCAGCACTTCGGCTCATAAGCACGTTCGCAGAAGGCCAACAGTGTCTGCCGGTCGCCCCGCACAGGGACTGTCGCCGCACATCAATGCGCGCCTGCGGGCGGCCGTCCGGGTTTTACCTTCTTGAATAGCCAGACCAGCGCCACACATGCGCCCGACAACAGCGCGGTCCACCGAAAGACATCCACAAATGCCCAGAGCAGCGCCTGCTGACCGAGCTGCTGATACAAGTATGCCTGCGCTGGATGCGTTGCATTTGCCGGATTTGCGTGATCACCCAACACGGAACTCAATTGGCGAACGCCCTGCTGAAACCACGTTTGAGTCTGCGGAACGTAGTTCGTGATCTCGTTCTGGTGATAATCGGACCGGCGCACGAGCAATGTCTGCGCTACCGAGATCCCTACCGAGCCGCCGATATTGCGCACCAGATTGAAGATGCCGCTGGCATTACCCATTTGTTCGTTGCGCAATGTGCCATATGCCTGGGTCGTGATTGGAACAAAGACAAAACTCAGGGCAAAGCCCGTGAGGATAATCGGCCAGAGCAAGGTCGTCGGACCGATGTTCAAGTTCACCTGGCCAAACATATACGACATGATGGCGAAGCCAATGAACCCAAACGTCAGCAGATATCTGGCATCCACCTTGCTCGACAAGAAGCCGATCACCGGCATTCCGATAATGGAGCCGATTCCGCGAGGTCCCACTACCAAGCCCGCCGTGAAAGCCGTGTAGCCCAGCAACTCCTGGTAGAACAGCGGCAGAATCGTGATCATCGAGTAGATCGCCACGCCCAACATTGTGATCAGCAGGCATCCAACCGCAAAATTACGGTCCTTAAGAATGCGCAGATCGACCAATGCTCCCTTCTGCCGGATGCAATGCGCGATGAACCAAATGAGCGCGATCACCATGGCCACGGATGCGTAGCGGATCCACACCGCGCCGAACCAGTCTGACTCCTGGCCTTTATCCAACACCACCTGAAGGCAGCCGGTCCAGACGACCAGAAGGCCAAAACCCAGATTGTCGAATTTACCCACCTTTGCGTTTTTGATGTAGGGCGGATCATGCACGAACCGCCCAATCATGAACGCCGCGAGGATGCCAACCGGGATATTGATATAGAAGGCATATCGCCAGCTATATGCATCGGTCAGCCACCCGCCCAGCGTGGGCCCCAGCACCGGCGCAACTACCACTCCGAAGGCAAACA
>CBJOJD010000224.1:0-8919 GCA_966443485.1 uncultured bacterium
TCGAGGCCGATCACCAGCGCATCGCGCCGATGGGTGGGGCTCGCGTCTTCGCTAGAAAACTGCTTAGCCTCCTCCTCGCCGTCGAGGACGCGGAAGACGCCCTCGGCGAGAGCCAGCAGCTCGTCCTCGCCGGGATAGACGGCAATTGGCGCGATCCAGCCGATGGAGTCGCGGAGTTGAGTCACGAGCCGCTGCGAGTGAGCCATGCCGCCGGTGAGCAGAATGGCATCGATCTGCCCTTGCAGAACTGTGGCCATGGCGCCCGCCTCTTTCGCGATCTGATAAGCCATGGCGTTGAAGACAAGTGTGGCCTGGTGGTCGCCGGCTTCGATGCGCTGCTCGACTTCTTGAAGGTCGCGGGTGCCGAGGTAGGCGAACAGACCGCCATCGCCAAAGACCATGCGGTCGAGCTGCTTCTGGTTGTAGGAGCCGGAGAAGCACAGTTGAACCAGCGCGCGGACGGGCACACTTCCGGTGCGATCGGGGCCGAAAGGCCCTTCTTCCGGCGTGTTGTTGTCGATCATGCGTCCGTTGCGATGCGCGGAGACGGTGATGCCGCTGCCCAGATGAATCACGATCAGACGCAGCGACGGGTAGCTGCGCTGCTGCTCGCGCGCATAGCGCCGGGCCACGGCTTTGATATTGAGCGCATGTCCATAGCACCAGCGCTCGATGAGCGGCGATCCGGAGAGCCGCGCCACGTCTTGCCATTCATCGACGGTTACCGGATCAACGATGTAGGCCTGCACGCCGGAGGCTTGGGCGAAGCGCTGCGCGAGGACTGCACCAAGGTTGCAGGCGTGTTCGCCGCGGCGAGCCTGACGTAAGGCCGCGATCATGGCTTCGTTCACTTCATAGGTGCCGCACCCGGTCGGCGGAAGCAGTCCACCACGGCCAGCCACGCCCGCAAATTGGGCGTCGCCGTATCCAGCAGCGTGAAGTGCCTGGGAGATGAGGGCAGCGCGATATTCCGTCTGGGCCAGCGTGGACTGGCCGCGGAATTGTTCCAGCTCCTCGTCAGGGTGGTGCACGGCGGAGACCCACTCCGCGGCCTCGCGACGAAAGACGCCGAACTTTGTGGAAGTAGAGCCGGGATTGATCACTAGAACGCGCTCGTGCGGCATGACGAGAACGAGTGTACGCGATGCGCCAGAGTTGCGGAATGTGATGGGTTCAAGGTGTGAGAGGGACGGGATGAAGATGGGAAAGCGAGAGCGCAGGTTGAGACCGGTGATGCAGGTCCTTCGGCTTCATTTGGCCCAGAATCGGCCAAACGAAGCTCAGGATGACAGCAGTGATGCTGGACAACTGAAGCCCAGAGGCTAGTGGATCATCTTCGACTTGCGGCTCATGTAATCCATCAGCAGGTATTCACCGAGGGTGTCGGGCGAGGTGAAGTAGGCTTTGCCGCGGCACATCTCGGAGACCTTGTGGACGAACTGCATCAGATCGTGGTCCTGGGCCAGCATGAAGGTGTTGATCATGATGTTGGAGCGCTTGCAACGCGCCACTTCTTCAAGCGTCTCGCTGACCACCAGGGGGTCGAGGCCGTAGGGATTCTTGTAGATGCGGCCGTCGGGCAGAGTGAGCGCCGAAGGCTTGCCGTCGGTGATCATCACGATCTGCTTCATGTCTTTGCGCTGCCGCGCCAGGATGCGTTGCGCCACGCGCAGGCCTTCGCGCGTGTTGGTGTGATAGGGACCGACCTTGACGCGCGCAATGTGAGAGACGGGCATCTCTTCCGCTGAATCGTGAAAGAGAACCAGGGAGAGCGAGTCGCCGGGATACTGAGTGCGGATGAGGTGCGACAGCGCCATGGCCACGCGCTTGGCGGGCGTGAAGCGGTCTTCGCCGTAGAGGATCATGGAATGCGAGCAGTCCAGCATGACCACTGTGGCGCAGGAGCTTTGATACTCGCATTGGTGGACGTGCAGGTCTTCGTATTCCAAGTTGAGGGGCAGGCCCAAGCCTTCGCGGGAGATGGCCGAGCTGAGTGTGGCGGTGGTGTCGAGGTTGAGCGTGTCGCCGAACTCGTAGCGACGTGAACCGCCGCTGGCTTCAATGCCGGTGGCCCAGTCGCGCGTGTCATGGCGGCCATAGCTGGATTTGCCCAGCGAGCCGAGCAGATCGCGCAGGGTCTTGAAGCCGAGGAAGTCGAGGCTTTTGTCGGTGACTTCGAAGCGCACTTCGCCCGGCTGCCCGGTGGTGCCTGAGCCGCGGCGAGATTGCGATGGGTCCTGGGCGGAGATGTAATTCTCCTGCTCCATGCGCTGCATGAGCTTGTCGATCAGCTCGTCGAGTTTGCCTTGGGAGGCGAGCTGTTGCAGCTTCTCCTGCAGGTTATCGTCGAAGCCGTCGCCGGATTCGAGGAGGCGGCGCAAGGCCTCGCGCAGGTCGTCCAGCGTGTGATCGAGGTCCTGGAACTGCGCGAAGGGGTCGTAGAAGCCGGAGCTGAGCAGGTACTCGGAGAGCTGCTGAAGAAGGTCTTCGAGATCGATCTCAGAGGCCAGGTCGCCGCTGTATTTGGTGTAGTGAATGCGCTTCATGGAGTTCTCGATTGTGGGTCGAAGGTCAAAGTGCGGCGTCCTTCGACTGCGCAGGGCGCGATCCGCGCCCCCGCCTCGCTCAGGTTGACTGCAAGTTAGAGACTAGTTGTAGCCGCTGCGCCGGGTGCGTTGGGCGCGCTGCCAGTCCTCATACTCGATCTCGATCTCTTGCCGTTCTTGCTTGTTGCGTTTGGGCGAAGGCTGCGCGGCAAAGCCGTGTTCTTCGCTGCGGCTCAGCTTGCGATGAGCAACCAGGCCCTCCAACAGGAATTCTGCTGCGGCCACCACGCGTGGGGCGGGCTCCTTGGGACTTACGCTTACTGGCGAGAGCCGTTCCATCAAGCCTTGAATCTCGCGCAAGTCTGCGAGCGCCGCGTCAGAGGATTGATTGTCGTCGAGCTTAACCTTGCCGCCGAGATTGAACCACATCTCGATCTGCTGGGTATCGGCATCGGCGAAGTAACGGTCATAAATCTTGCCCACCGCGGTGCGGATGAGGTCTTGCACAACGGTGTCAGCGCCGCGCATCTCGCCCTCGTACTCCAGTTCCAGCTTGCCGGTGATGCCAGGCACGGCGGCGTAGATGTCGCTGATGCGGGGCACGACCAGGGACTCTCCGTTGATGAGCGCTCGACGCTCGGCGTTGGAGATGACCAGTTCCATGGTGGAGATGGGCAGGCGCTGGCTGACGCCGCTGCGCTTGTCCACCTTCTTGTCTTCGCGGGCAGTAAAGGCGATCTGCTCGACCACTTCGCGCACGTAACGGGGAACTTCGATCTGCGCCTGAGTGCGCGCTTCCCAGGCCTCCTGCGCGGTGATGGCAATGCCTTCTTCGAGAGATTCGGGATAGTGGGTGCGGATCTCGGAGCCGATGCGGTCTTTGAGAGGAGTGACGATCTTGCCGCGAGCGGTGTAGTCCTCGGGGTTGGCGCTGAAGACCAGCACTACATCGAGTTCGAGACGCACGGGGTAGCCCTTAATCTGGACGTCGCCCTCTTGCATGATGTTGAAGAGTGCTACCTGAATCTTGCCGGCGAGGTCGGGCAACTCATTAATGGCGAAGATGCCGCGATTGGCGCGAGGCAGCAGGCCGTAGTGCATGGTCAGCTCGCTGGAGAGGTCCTGTCCACCGCGTGCGGCCTTGATGGGATCGAGATCGCCGATGAGGTCGGCGACGGTGACATCGGGGGTGGCCAGCTTCTCGACGTAACGCTGTTCGCGGGTGAGCCAGGAGATAGGGGTGGCATCGCCCTGCAAGGCGATCAGATCGCGGCAGCGCTGGCAGAGCGGATGGTAGGGATCGTCGCGGATTTCGCAGCCGGCCACATAGGGCGTGTGTTCGTCGAGCAGAGCGGTGAGGGCGCGCAGGATGCGGCTCTTGGCTTGTCCGCGCAGGCCCAGCAGGATGAAGTTCTGGCGCGAGAGCACGGCGTTGACGATCTACGGCACGACCGTGTCTTCATAGCCCACGATGCCAGGGAAGATGGTTTCTCCGGAGCGCAGTCGGGAGATCAGATTATCGCGCATCTCGTCCTTAATGCGGCGCGCGTGCAAACGCGCTTCAGAGAAAGAAGAGGTAGCGCGCAACTCCCCCAGAGTGAGGGGAAGCGGGTGGGCGGCGGACATGGGCGACTCCTCGGCGGCCGGAGAGAAGCGGGGATCCGGCTGCGATATTGGGATAGACGCGCCACCGGGGCAAATCGATGCGAGCAATTCGCCCGGTTTGCGTGCGATCAAAATTCTGTGGCGTCCCCGGTGCAATGCTGCACGGCTAACCGGCGGGACGCCTTGCACGCAGTATGCTCCTAATCCGCGGAAACGGAAAGGGTGGCTTGTTTCTACACCCGGGGCTGCGGCGGACGGCGGGTGAGGCGGTAAATCCCGAGTGCGACGGCCAGTACGCCCAGAGCATAGGCGGACCAGGCGGCGCGGCCGACGTGGATCACCCATCCGCGATAGAGCACAAAAAGTCCAACTGCCACCATGAAGATGCCGCGCGCCAGGTTCATACAACCCCTTTTCTCCGTTTTTCTTTCATCGTAGAACACGATGCGGGGCAGGGTTTGCGGGCAGCATGCTCGAGTGGGTTTGCTGTATTGTGAGGGAGAACGAAAGGATTGTCATCGCATGACCACTTCTGCCGCACCTGCCGCTCCAACCCTGAAGAAGACCGCCCTCAACGCCACTCATCGCGCGCTCAAGGCCAAGATGGTGGACTTTGGCGGGTGGGACATGCCGGTCGAGTATCCGGCCTACAAGGTGGGAGATGCCGGGGGTGGCTTGATCGCGGAGCACATGGCGGTGCGCACCGGCGTGGGACTGTTTGACGTCAGTCACATGGGAGAGATCCAGTTTCGCGGACCAGGCTCGCTCGAAGCCGTGCAGTACATCACTATGAACGATGCGGCGAAGCTCAAGGATGGACAGGCGCACTACTCGGCGCTGCTCACGCCGCAGGGCACGTTTGTCGACGACATTCTGGTCCACCGACTGGGCGAGAACGACTACTTGCTGGTGGTGAATGCGGGCACGACGGACAAGGATTTTGCCTGGATCCGGCAGCAGGTTGGAGCACGTGCGGGCATTCACATCAGCAACTACTCGTCTTACTACTCGCAACTCGCGCTGCAGGGGCCGCGCGCACTGGAGACGCTCCAGAAGCTTACCAAGGTGGATTTGGCCGCGATCAAGAACTACTGGTTTACGTGGGGAACGGTGGCAGGCATTCCCAACGTGATGATTGCGCGCACCGGTTATTCGGGCGAGGACGGGTTCGAGGTGTACATTCCCAGCGACGAAGCCACCACCGTCAAGATGTGGGAGGCGCTGCTGGAGGCCGGTAAGGAGTTCGGGATCAGGCCCTGCGGTTTAGGTGCACGCAACACGCTCCGTCTGGAGGCGGGTATGAGCCTCTACGAGCACGAGATCAGCGAAGAGATCAATGTGCTGGAGGCCGGCCTGGACCGATGGCTGAAGCTGGAGAAGGGTGAGTTCATTGGCCGCGACGCGCTGCTGACGGTGCAGAAGGCAGGGGGACCCAAGCGCAAGATCATCGGCTTGGAGATGGTGGAGCGCGGCATCGGGCGAGATGGGTATCCGGTGCTCTCGCTGGATGGAGAAAACATCGGTGCGATTACGTCGGGCTCGCCGGCGCCGTTTTTGAAGACCAACATCGCCATGGCGCTGGTTCCCGCGGAGGTGGCGGCGAGCGGAACGGATGTGCTGGTGGAGGTGCGCGGCAACCGCGTGCGCGCCAAGCAAGTGGCGATTCCGTTTTATAAGCGGGCGAAGAAGTAGCGCTCTTGGCGCCGTGCTGCGCGAAGTTGGATGAAACGCAGGTTCTTCGACTGCGCGGGGCGCAAACTACGCGCCCCGCTTCGCTCAGAATGACTGCCATTGAAGGAGTGAAGATGACTGCCATTGAAGGAGTGAAGATGCCTGCCGTGGGGGACTAAGCAACATGCTCCCGGAGGAAGTGCATGTCATTTTCAGAACCGGGCCAGCGAGTAGCCAATTTCCAATGCAGTCATTCTGAGCGATTCCGAGCTGGGCGAGGAGGAGTCGAAGAACCTGCATTGCGGGGCGCAAGCTACGCGCCCTGCTTCGCTCAGAATGACAGCATTTAGCAGGTGACTGCATTCACCTAGACAGCATTGGAGAGATAACTGCGGTCATGGGAGACGAGGATGCGTCCGTCTCCGGTAGTCCTCAGACCTGCATGACTTCTGCTTCCTTGCGCTTGGACATGTCTTCCATGCGCCGGATCTCATCGTCGGTCATCTTCTGCACCTCTTCCATGGCGCGCTTCTCTTCGTCCTCGCTGATCTTCTTGTCTTTGGCGAGCTTCTTGAGCGCGTCATTGCCATCGCGGCGCACATTCCGCACCGCGGTGCGATACTCTTCCAGCACCTTATTGAGGTGCTTGACCACGTCGCGACGGCGTTCCTCGGTCATGGGCGGAATGGGAAGGCGGATCATCTTGCCATCGCTCTGCGGGTTGAAGCCCAGATCGGAGGCCTGGATGGCCTTCTCGATCTCCTTCAGCACGCTGGGATCCCAGGGCTGAATCACGATGAGCTGCGCCTCGGGCGTGGAGATCTGTCCGAGCTGGCTGATGGGAGTGGGCGTGCCGTAGTAGTCCACTTTCACTGCGTCGAGCATGTGGGCGCTGGCCCGGCCGGTGCGCACGGACGCCAGGTTGGACTGGAAGCCGGACACCGCCTGATCCATGCGCCGCTTGAGATCGGCAGAGAGTTCTTTGAGCGCCGGAATGCCGGCCATTGCTGAAACCGCCATGGTAGTTCCTCGCTAAATTGCGTAATGCCAACTGCTATTCTACTCAACCCTGGGAGGTGGTAGAGTTTGGGCATGGAAATCACGATTTCAATCCCGGATGCAGTGGCCTCGCAGGCGCGAGCGCAGGGGTTGAGCCCTGAGATCTATGTTGAGCGCTTGCTGACGCGCATTGCGGCTCTTGCCGATCAGCGAACTGAGTCTCGGGCAGCACTGCGGGCTGGTCTGGAAGAAGACTGGGCGCAGTTTCAAAAAACCGGTCTGCATCTCAACGAAGAGGAAGTGGACCAGTGGATGGCGGGGCTTGAGCAAGGCTGGAACGGCGAATTGCCTGAACTGCACGACTGAAGAAGATGGCACGAATCGTCTGGACGGCGAATGCGCGCCACGATCTTCTCCGGTTGAGAAATTTCCTGAGCGCGGTCAATCCTGAAGCAGCCAAGCGTGCTATCGCCGCGATTCGCTCCGGAGTGAAGACGCTGAAGTCGCCTATTTCTGGGAACGAGTTCCGTGAACGAGATGCGCTTTATTGGGTAAGACTGACCAGGCCCGTAGCGGCAGCCTGCTCGTGGGCGTGGTAGCTCGATCGCACCAGCGGGCCGCTCTCTACGTGACGGAAGCCCATCTTCAAAGCTTCAGACTTCAACTCCGCGAACTCGCGAGGCGTATAAAGGCGTGCCATGGGCAGGTGATCGCGCGAGGGGCGCAGATACTGGCCGATGGTGAGGATGTCGCAGCGGACGGCAGCCAGATCGCGGAAGACCTGTAGAAGCTCGGGCGTCTCCTCGCCCAGGCCCACCATGACGCCGGATTTCGTGACACCCGCGGGATTGAGCTCCTTGGCGTAGCGGAGCAGTTCCAGGGTGCGCTCATAGCGGG
Source organism: uncultured bacterium (assembly GCA_966443485.1). Taxonomy (GTDB): domain Bacteria; phylum Acidobacteriota; class Terriglobia; order Terriglobales; family Acidobacteriaceae; genus Telmatobacter. The sequence goes on from CBJOJD010000224.1 coordinate 7,719, forward strand.
CTCCGGAGCGGACCACCCGATAGAGGCGCGGCACTGATTCCGTGTTGTGATTGAGGACTTCGGGCTGGGCCTCCACCACGATGCGGATGGCTTCTTCGTTGCCCTGGAAGTCGGGGATGAGCACTTCAACGCGGCACCCCGGGGCCTGCCTGCGGATCTCCTCGATCACCATGGCAAAGGCGCGGGCGCCGCCTACCAGATCGTCATCGCGGTTCACGCTGGTGATGACTGCGTGCTCCAAGCCCAGCTTGGCGACGGCTTCGGCCACGCGGCGAGGTTCGTCGAAGTCGATGGGCTCGGGACGGCCCTTGGGCACTGCGCAGAAGCCGCAGCGGCGGGTGCAGAGATTGCCCAGCATCATGAAGGTGGCGGTCTTGTGGTGCCAGCACTCGCCGATGTTGGGGCACTGCGCGCTCTCGCAAACGGTGTGTAGACCGAGGGATCGCGCCAGCCGCTTGAGGTCGTGGTAGTTCTCGCCCACGGGAGCGCGGGCTTTGAGCCATTCGGGCTTGGGGGCGGGCGCTTTGCGAGCCGGGGCGATCTGAACCAGGTCCATAGGGCTATTGTAGGTCGCCGGCGTCCGTCGATCACCCCGTGACGGCATGCTCCACATGGGAGACCAGGCCGGCTGCACCGAGGGCGGCGGCCATCATGGCCTCGTTGCCCATGCAGGAGTTCAAGAGCATGTGGTACAGGCCGCGGGCGCACCACTCCTGCTGGTAAAAGCGCTTGATGACGCCGGCGCGGCGCTTGTCAAAGGCGGCAAGCTCCTGCTCCGCATGCTCGGCCCGCTCGGGGAAGTGCTTGGCAAACCAGGCTTTCTTGGCGGCCATGGTGGCATACACAAAGACGTGGAAGCAGCCCGGCTGGCCGGCCAGGGCACAAGCGGATCCACGGCCCACCAGCACGCAGTTCCCTTCCTTGGCGGCATCCACGATCTCTTGGCGGATGAGGCTGTACATCCGTTCGCAGTCAAAGATCTGCTCTTCAAAGGGAGCGGCGGTGGAGTACATCGAGTCCTGCCAGAAGGCTTTGCCGTAACGGTAGTACCAGGGGTCCAGGCGGTCGTCGTAGCGAGCCGCCATCTCGGCGGGCACGCCGGCGGCCTTGGCCGCGCCGGCTACCAGTTCAGAATCCAGCAGCCGCCAGCCGAGCCGGGTAGCCAGGTCGTGGGCGAACTCGCCGCCGCGCGAACCGTATT
>CBJOJD010000225.1:0-8916 GCA_966443485.1 uncultured bacterium
CCGGTCCCCGCTCTCCGCCGCCGTCGATCCCGTCCGCCTCTCCGTGCTCAGCCTCTATGCCGAGATCCTCGACGAAGCGCTTCCTGAACGAGATCCGCAGGACGCAGTCTTCCGCCTCCTCACCTCCGTCCTCGAACAGACGAACCCTGTGCAGTCAGACACCGTCCAGCCCTGGATGCCGGCCACCTACTTTTCCCTCTGGATGACCCGCCTGATGGGCCTCCTCCCCGATCTTGCTCACTGCACGATCTGCGGTGAACCCCTCAAGCCCGATGAGGTCAGCTTCAGCTCGCACGCCGATGGCCTCTTCTGCGAAGTCCATCGCCACGGCACCGACACCGCCCTTACCGCCGACTCCTGGCAACTCGCCCAACGCATGCTCCGTGCTCCCGTGGCCAGCTTCGTCGCCGAACCGTTCCCGCGCCGCCGCGCTCAGGACCTGCGCCGATTCGCCTGGCAGTCGCTGGAACGGCATCTCGAACGCAAGCTCCGCTCCGCCGAGGCTCTTCGTCGCCTGGGCGGCTGAGCAGTCAGGGCAATCATTTGAACGGATCCGCTTGAACCTGTGGTGGTTCTCATAGTCCTGGCTAGCTCTGTCCGGCTCTAGTTTGCGCATTCGTGCGCCATTCGGCGTAGAGTTCGTTAGCCGCCGCGCTTCCAGCGTGGGTTCGAGGTAGATTTGATCCCAAGCCCCGGAGGGGCATTGGCTTCCGGATTTCAGAATGCTCTGTCGATCCGTTCCTTTAGCCATCCACGTTTTCCCATTGGCGTAGAATCCCCACATGAACAACCTGCGGCGTATGACTGCAATCATCGAGCGCGAGGACGACGGTTATGTTGCCCTCTGTCCGGAGCTGGACATCGCCAGCCAGGGCGGCTCGGTGGAAGAAGCTCGGATCAACCTCATCGAGGCTCTCTCCCTCTTCTTCGAAACTGCCGCGCCATCTGAAATTGCACGCCGCCTGCGCAGCGAAGTCTTCATTACGCAGGTTGAGGTGGAAGTTGGGTAAGCTACGCGTCCTCTCTGGCGCAGAGGTTTGCCGGATCTTGGAACGAAACGGCTTTGTCATGGTTCGCCAGCGGGGAAGCCATTGCATCATGCAATTGAAGACGGAACAATCCACGTGTACCGTCCCGGTCCCCATGCACGACACAATCCGCCTCGGTACTCTGCAGAGCATCATCCGCCAGTCTGGCCTTCCACGGCCTCTATTTGAGCAGGGATAGCTCTTGGGCAACCATCCATTCCGGCTGATAAAATCGGCATGAGTTTCGTTCCAAGAGAGAGCCCCTGTGTCTTCCACTTCCATTGCCAACCCGCCGCGCCCCAGTGCGCTCAGCTTCCAGGACCTCCTCTTTCGTCTTCAAGGCTTTTGGGCCGAGCGCGGCTGCGTGCTTCAGCAGCCTTCCGATGTCGAAGTCGGCGCCGGAACCATGGCCCCCGAGACCTTCCTGCGCGTGCTCGGTCCCAAGCCCTACAAGGTGGGCTACGCCCAGCCCTCGCGGCGCCCTGCGGACGGCCGTTATGGCGAGAACCCCAACCGGCTCTTCAAGCACACTCAGTTCCAGCTGATCCTCAAGCCTCCGCCGGTCAACGTGCAGGAGCTCTACCTCCAGTCCCTCGAAGCCATCGGCATCGACCTCAGCAAGCACGACCTGAAGTTCGAAGAAGATAACTGGGAGTGGCCCGCCGGCGGCGCCTGGGGCGTGGGCTGGCAGGTCATGCTCGACGGCCTGGAGATCACGCAGTTCACCTACTTCCAGCAGTGCGGCGGTCAGGACCTCGACCCCATGTGCGCCGAGTTGACCTACGGACTGGAACGCATCGCCGCGTTCCTTCAGGACGTCGATTCCATCTACGACATCGTATGGGCGCGCGATCCTGAGACCGGCACACCAGTGACTTATGGCGAAGTCCGCCTCGCCGAGGAGCTGCAGTTCTCGGTCTACAACTTCGAGACCGCCGACGTATCCCGTCTCTGGGACCACTTCAACAGCTTTGAAGCCGAAGCCAAGACACTTCTTGAAAAGGCCAACACGCTGCTCAACGACGAAAAAGCCAGTGCCATCGAAAAGCGTCGCTTCCCGCTGCTCGCAACGTACGAGCTGGCCTTGAAGTGTTCCAACCTGTTCAACATCCTCGACGCGCGCGGCGCCATCAGTGTCACAGAACGTGTGGGCGTCATCGGCCGCATTCGCAACCTTGCCGTCGGCGTTGCCAAGGCCTACGCGTTACAGCAAGCCGCCTGAAGGCGTCTGCTCTGAACTGCGAACTAAGAACTGGAAACTGAACGATGAGCGATTTTCTTCTTGAACTAGGCCTCGAAGAGATCCCCGCGCGCATGATCGCCGGGGCCGAGGCCGAACTGGGCAAGCGCATCACCGACCTCCTCACCCGCGAGCGCTTGCTCTCCGATGGCGCGAAGGTGACCACCTACTCGACCCCGCGCCGTCTCGCCGTGCTCGTGCAAGGCATGTTGACCGCGCAGGCCGATACCGAAGAGCAGATGACCGGCCCATCTTGGAAGATCGCTTTCAAAGAGGGCACTGCCACTCCCGCCGCCGAGGCGTTTGCCAAGAAGGCCGGCGTTGCTGTCTCTGCGCTTGAGAAGGTGACCACGCCCAAAGGTGAATACGTCGGCGCAACTGTGAAGCGCGCGGGCCGCCCTGCGGCTGATCTCCTCGCCGCCGAGTTACCCAAAGAGGTCCTGGCCATCTACTGGGCCAAGAACATGTACTGGCGTGCCGGCAAGCCGGAGCGCTTTGTGCGCCCCGTTCGCTGGATCGTTGCCATTCTCGACTCCGCCATCGTGCCGGTGGAGATCGCCGGCATCGCCGCCTCGCACACCAGCCGCGGTCATCGCGTCCTGCACGGCGAAGCCCCTGTCGTCGTACCCGCTGCGAATGGGTATGCAGAGAGCCTTCGCGGAGCCAAGGTCGTCGTCGATGTAGCCGAACGCCGCCACACCATCCGCAAGGCGCTGGACGCAGCCACCCGCACCGTGCCCGGCGCGCGCTGGCGCGAAGACGAGTCCCTCGTCGAGACAGTCGTCCATCTCACCGAGTGGCCCACCGTCATCCTCGGCGACTTCGAGCCCGAGTACCTCGCCCTTCCTGAAGAAGTGCTGGTCACCGTCATGCGCGACCACCAGAAGTACTTCGCCGTCGAAGGCGCAGACAAGAAGCTCGCTCCCCACTTCCTGGCCGTCCTCAACACCGAGGTCGACGAGGAAGGCTATGCAATCATCCGCCACGGCAATGCCCGCGTTCTCCGCGCCCGCTTCAAAGACGCCCGCTTCTTCTGGGACTTCGATCAGAAGACGCCTTTAGCGGACCGTGTCGAAAGCCTCAAGCATGTCACTTTCCAGAAGGAGCTGGGCAGCTATCACTGGAAGACGGGCGAGAACCTGCGTGTGGTCAGGGAACTCAGCGCGATCGTCCAGCGCACCGGCAGCACTGTGGAGGATGAGGCACTCCTAAAAGCCGTTGATCTCGCCAAGACCGACCTCACCGCGGAGCTCGTCAAAGAGTTCACCGAGCTGCAGGGCATCATCGGCGGTCTCTACGCTCGTGCCCAGGGCCTCGGCGACAAAGTGGCCCAAGCCATCTACGATCAGTACACACCGGCATCCATCGAGGATGCCATTCCGCAGACCGTGGAAGGCCAGCTGCTCGGCATCGCCGACCGCATTCAGACCATCACTGCGATGTTCGGGATCGGCATGGCGCCCACTGGTTCGAAGGACCCTTTCGCGTTACGCCGTGCGGCGAACGCCATCGTGAAGATCCTGGCCGAGTCGCAGCTTCCTCTCAAGGTCTCTGACGTGCTCAGAGCCAGCGGAGCCGATAACCAGCAGGTCGCCGACTTCCTCCGTGAGCGTCTCAACTTCTATCTGAAGGATGTGCGCGGCTTCGCCTACGACGTCGTGAATGCCGTGCTCGCCGCTGGAGCAGACGACGTGCGCGACGCCATCGCGCGTGCCGAAGCTCTCACCGCCGTTCGCGGATCCGCTGACTTCGCCGCCGTCTCTGCGGCTTTCAAGCGCATCAAGAACATCCTGAAGCAGGCAGAAGAGAAGGGCTTCGCCATCGAGGTTCCCACCGGCATCGAACTCGCCCCTGAAGCACGGCAGCTGGCCGATGCCTCTTCGTTCCTGGCGCCCAAAGTGGCCTTGCTGCGCGAAGAGTGTGCCTACGTTCCCGCCCTCAGTGAGATCGCGTCATTGCGCCCGGTGGTGGACGCCTTCTTCGACAAGGTCATGGTCCTCGATCCCGACGCCGCCATCCGCGGCGCACACCTCGGCCTCATCGATGAGGTGTTGCGCAGCTTCTCCGGCATCGCCGATTTCAGCGAGATCGTCAACAGCTAGTCTCGTCCTTGTGCAATCGTTGCCCCATCCCAGCGGCGTAGTCTGTCGCTGGGATGGGAAGATTGCACCTAGCGCGACTCCCCTCTGTTCTGGACCGTGGCTGCATTGTCTCGTCCCACATCGGTGTGCGGATCCGAGCTCGTATCTCCGGGCAAGCGTGTCTTTAGCGGCTCCGGCTCCGCAATCGGGCCACGCAGCTCTCGCGTCGCCTCGTACCCACTCTGCTGTGCCTCGCTCAGGTCGGCTGCCACCTGTGCCTCGGGGCTTGCGCCTCCCCGCTCTGACAGGCTCAGGTACTTAGGATCGGACTCCAGTGTTTTACCTACGTGGCGCACCGCACTGATCACCGTGTCTCGGCCATGCGATACCTCGCTGCTACTCTGCTTCTGCTGGGGCGCGTTCTCGTTTGACGGATTCTTCATCGGCACCATTCCTCAGTAGGATCGGAAGCACCGGCGTCGCCATCGGATGCTTTCAACCCCGGCGCCCCCCGTTTGACGCCCGTACATCCTCGCCGCGAAACCCTCCATCTCACCCGCTCGAAGGAGTCGATCCATGGCAGAAAACAAGAGCAACGCGAAGGAACCAGAGGGCTTCACCGAGCGCACCAGCGGTCCGGCCAGCGAACAAGCTCGCGAATTAGGCTGGGGAATCAAAGAAGAACAACGGACGCGCCTTCCCGAAGGCCGGCAGCCCGAGTACGGCGGCACAGACTACGATTACGGCGCACAGGATTTCGGAGATCGCCCTGTCGACACCTCATCCACCCGGCCTGCGAATCGCACCGCGAAGCGCACCGATCGGCAAGATACAGCGAAATAGGGAGCAAGGCGGCGGACAAACTCTGCCCGCCGCCTCTCGTAATTTACCGGCGATAGCCCAGCTGGAAGGGGTTTCCCGCGTACGCTGCAATCAAGTACCACCCCGTCGCGCCGATGTGCTTGTTGGGACCATACGTGTAGCCGAAGCCGGTGTCCATCACGCTGGTGGCCGCCACCAACCCGCTGCCCAACGGAACAGCCTGCCCGCCCACCGTCTGTCCGGCTCCTAGCTGTTGCTGAGCTGACTCACAGGTGCTGACCAGCTTGCCTGCGGTTTGCAGGGCGCGCATCCGGCTGTGGAACGTCTCGCCCCACGCCGCGCCCCGCGCCACCAGCGCCGCAATCGTATGCGCCGTGCCTTCCAGCCACACAGCGTTCGGGTCGTAGCTGCCCGTATTCAGGCGTGCAGAATCGAACACCATTCCCGTGAATGACTGGCTGCCCGTCAAGCTGCTGTCGAGAGAAGACGCCGTGTCCGTTGCCTGTAGATGGGCCAGCGCCAGTCAATGCTCTGTTCGTAGCCCTTGTCCCTCAAAGCGAGATAGGACCACGTCTGGCAATCCTCCGGAACAGGATAGTAGTTGATCGAAATCTGGTCCCCCAACGTTCCGGTGAAGAAGTACCCATCCGCGCTGTTGAACATCGCTTCGACAAAGCTCAAGGCATGCGCTGCCAGGCTCTTCCACGACATGCCGTTGTTGGCCGTGCCGTGGTGGGTCAGCTCATCCAGCATGGTGAAGAAGGCATACGCATCGATGTTGTGCTCCGTCGCCTTGCCGTTCGGCGATGGAACCGACTGGTTGTACTGATTGATATTCGTGCCGAAGGAGTATCCGCCCGCGCCCAGCGTGTTGTACGTATTGGTCACGATCCAGTTGGCCACCTTCAAAGCCGCCGTCAAATAATCCTGGTTGCGCGTGCGAGCAAAAAGTTGCGCCAGCGCCATGCCCGCCCACGCCTGGTCGCCCACAGCACTGGTGTAGAAATAGAACGGCCACGCTGCCGGCGTGATGTACGTTCCATCGCTGGCGGGCGTGTTCACAAAATAGGCCTGCGCAAAGCGCCCGTCGTTAAACGGGAAGTTGTTCGCCTGCGCATAAATCAACCCCTGCCCCAAGATCTCGGCGCGCGCCAGCGAATCGTGACTCCCCTCCAGAAGGTAGGCGTGAATAGATACGGCGTTGTCGTAAGTGAACGCCGTCGACATCAATCCCGACTGGTCGACATAGCTCTGGATCAGCCGGACCGTGCTGCCACTCGCATAGGCGTCCATCATCTGGTTCTGGAATCCGAGAGCCCCTCTGATCGAGTTGAGATAAGCCATCGCGTCGGCTCCTGGCCCTCCCTCTGGCGGAGCCGCAACGGCGCTCTTGGTCAATCCCAAAGGAGCCAAGCCGGCCACCGCGGCGGCGCCTGCCCCAACTCCGAAGAATTTCCTGCGACTGATCGAACTCATCTTTCCGTGCCTCCAAAGCAGGTTTTCTGGTACCGCAAGGAAGCTAATGTCGCCGGCCCGGAGCGTCAAGCCCGTTCTCGCGGTGAATTGCGTCTGTCACCAAAGGACCTGCCCGCCGCCTCAAGGCCCGTCATTCTGAGCGCACCCGAAAAGCGCTTGCTATTCTGTGCGAGGCCGAAAAGCGCTTGTCATTCTGAGCGGAGCGCAGCGAAGTCGAAGAATCGAAGAACCTGCGTCTCACTCGCCTCTCCCCCAAACCCGCAGGACCCCCTCCATCCCACCGCTCCCACCCACTCCGAACGTGACTTGGCTCACACTTGTTCGCTCACCCCGCTCGCTTCGGTCCCTGGCGCCAGTAAAATTCACCTTGTATGGAGAGAACGAACGATTCGAATCCGGTTCAAGAAACCATCCTCGATGGAAACCGCTTTGTACGCGCCTGCCTGCGCCGCCCCGTCGACCGCACCCCGGTGTGGTTCCTGCGGCAGGCGGGACGCTACATGCAGGAATACCGCGACGTCCGCAAACACCACACCCTGGTCGAAATCTGCAAGCAGCCCGACCTCGCCGCCGAAGTCACCATCACGGCCGCCGAAAAGCTGGGCGTGGACGCCGCCATCATCTTTGCCGATCTTCTTCTCCCCCTTGAGCCCATGGGGCTGGACTTCGAGTTCCAGGCCGGCGAAGGCCCTGTCGTGCATCATCCCGTCCGCAACGCGGACGATGTCCGCGCCTTGCGCACCGATCGCGCCGACGAGCTCGGCTATGTAGCGCGCGCCATCCAGAAGGTGGCGACCCACTTCCGCGATCGCCTCGGCATCATCGGCTTCTGCGGCGCTCCTTACACTCTGGCCAGCTACATGATCGAAGGTGGAGGATCCCGCAACTACATCGAGACCAAGAAGCTCATGTATCGCGACCCCTCTGCCTGGCGTATGCTCCTCGACAAAATCATCGCAGTGCTCACCGAGTATTGCCGCCAGCAGGTGCAGGCCGGTGCCGACGTCATCCAGATCTTCGATAGCTGGGTCGGGTCGCTATCCCTCAGCGATTACCGCGACTACGCCTTCGAAGCTTCCAAGAGGCTCGTACGGGCCGTTCAGGCCATGGGCGTCCCCGTTATCTACTTTGGTGTGGAGACTGCCGGCTTGCTCAGCGACATGGCAGCCACCGGCGCCGACGTGATTGGCCTCGATTGGCATCAGCCCCTCGACGAAGGCTGGCGCTCCGTCGGCTACAGCCATGCCGTGCAGGGCAACCTCGATCCCATCACCCTCTTCGCACCGCTTGAAATTCTGGAACACCGGGTAAGGGAAGTACTGCTCTCTGCCAACGGCCGCCCCGGGCATATCTTCAACCTGGGACACGGGATCGTGCCCGCCACCCCGGTGGAGAACGTGCAGGCCGTGGTGCGGATGGTGCGGGAGTTCCGTCTCCAGGATGTGAAAAACTCCGATCTGACGTTGCGTTGATCCGTCCCCGGCTCTGGCCCCAGATTCCCCACAGGGAACCTCGGGCCATCCCGCAGCGTAAGAATAGGATGTTCGATGAGGGGGTCTACCATGGCAGTCTTTTGTCACCGTTGCGGAACAGCGTTACCGGATAGTGCCCGATTCTGCTCTAACTGCGGAACGGTGGTTTCCGCGGCTCCTCCCGCGCCGGGACGGCCGCTCATCCGCCCGCGCATGGGGCGCCAGATCGCCGGAGTCTGCATCGGCTTGGCGCAGGCATATGGCTGGGATGTCGCCTTGGTCCGTATCCTCACGGTAGTAGGCTTCTTCTGCACCGGCGGCATTGTGGCGATCGCCTATCTGGCCTGCTGGATCGGCATTCCTGACGAGCCTCTGACCGCGCCCCCGGCGTATCCGCCGATTGTATGACCGGCACCTACACCTCGGCTGGAGCTCGGCTTAGCTACCAGGAGTCGGGCTCCGGCCTTGCCGTAGTCTTTCTGCACCCCACGCCGCTCAATCGCCGCTTCTGGCAGCCTGCCGTGGAGCAGATCCCGGGCGTGCATGCCATCGCACCCGATCTTCGCGGCCACGGTGCCTCGGAGCTGGGTAGCGAGCTTCCCGTCGGGCTCTTCAGCCAAGTCGCCGACGCTCCGGTGCTCACCATGTCGCAGCTAGCCGCCGATGTGCTGGCTCTGCTTGACCACCTCAAACTAGCCGAAGCAGTCTTCGTCGGCTGCTCCATCGGCGGCTACGTGCTGCTGGAACTATGGCGTCAGGCTCCCCACCGCATGCGTGGCCTTGCCTTTGTCTGCTCC
>CBJOJD010000226.1:0-8904 GCA_966443485.1 uncultured bacterium
GCCTTGGATACGACGGGGTACTCGGTGTAAGTAGAGTTCGCGAAGATGCCGACGATCTTGTAATAGTCCCGCTGTGAGATGGGGTCGTACTTATGGTTATGGCACCGCGCACACGCTACCGTGAGCCCAAGCAGGCCTCTCGTCACAGCATCCACGCGCTCGTTGCGTTCGTCGGCGCGCCCCTGGATGGGCTCAGCCTGATCCCAGACCCAGGGCCCGGCTCCGAGATATGTGGTCGCGATCAGATTCTCATCGCGCTCACTCTCGTCCTTATAGTGCAGGCGATCGCCTGCTAACTGCATGGTGACGAACTGATCGTAGGGAAGGTCGCTATTGAATGCCTTGATAACCCAGTCCCGATAGCGATAGGCACCTTGAAATGGCATGTAGCCGCGCCCCTTCGGATCGAGGCCGCGCACATCATCTTCCGCATAACGTGCGACATCCAGCCAGTGGCGCCCCCACCGTTCCCCATACCGCGGAGACGCAAGCAGGCGATCGACCACCTTCTCCCAGGCGTTCGATGACTTGTCGTGCTCAAAAGCATCTACCTCCTCCTGAGTTGGAGGTAAGCCAGTCAGGTCATAGGTCACGCGGCGAATCAGCGTGCGCCGATCTGCCTGTACTGCGGGCGTGAGGCCCGCAGAGTGCAAGCCCGCCAGAATGAAACGATCGATGGGCGTCCGTGCCCAGTGAGCAAGCCTTGCATCTTCGACCGGAGGCGGAGCGACCGTCTTGAGCGGGCGGAAGGACCAGAAGTCACGTTGCTTTTCGGTCACCGTGCCCGTCTTTGCAGTCACTGAGGTGATGGCGCTGTCAGCTGCGGCAGGCCAGGGTGCTCCCTTCTTGACCCATTCCACTAGAGTAGCGATCTCGTCTTCCTTGAGATGCCCCCCTTTCGGCATCTTCAGGGCGCCAGACTGCCGAATGGCCTGGATCAGCAGGCTTCTATCGGGATCGCCAGCCACGATCAAGGCGCCGTGATTGCCCCCTTTCTGGAAGGCAGTTTTGGAGTCGAGCCGGAGTCCGCCTGAGGCCGAGTCGCTATGACAGTCGTAGCAGCTGTTCGCCAGAATGGGTCGAACTTTGTTCTCGAAGAAATCCGTATCTGAATTCAGTCCAACGTTGAGAGTTGACGCAGCGGGAGCACTGGATACAGCAGCGGAGGGCGCAGTGGCGGTTGGAGGAGCGGGATCGCTTCCCACCGCTCCTGCCTTGACCCATGCGACCAGATCGGCGATCTCATCGTCTTTGAGTGCGCGCTTGGGCGGCATCTTGAGATCGCCTCGGCGACGAATTGCCTCGATCAGCATGCTTGCCTCAGGGTCTCCTGGCACAATCACGGCTCCATCGTCGCCCCCTTTGCGAATGGCAGCATATGAGTCGAGCCTTAGGCCTCCCTTGGCGGTGTCGTCGTGGCAATCGACGCAGTTGTTCTGCAGGATGTCCGTCACCCGAGTGCTATAAAACTGAGGCGTACCGGGATCGGGCGATGCTCCAGCAGCGGACACCGCATTCGTACCCACAATGGCTAAGCCGGCAAATACAGTACAGACACTTCCCACGATCAGCTGGTGCTTCATTCGCAATGTCCCGCGGAGGAGAGTGGTGTTGTCAATGCCTCATCGCAATGCATCGACGAGTATCGATAGGCGAATTGCTTCACGTATTCGTGCAATTCGTGGAAGTCGGTGCTATGCCGGCGATGTGCAAAAGGTAGACGAGATGGAGAAAGCGGCATGTCAAGAACCACATTGCTGGAATGAGAACTATGGTCCTGAAAACGCCTTAACAGCACCAGGCGCGTGCCAAGCAACAGAGCTTCACTCGTATTGTGTGTGACAAAGACGACGGTCGGCCTTGAATCGAGCCAGATCGAGTGCAACTGCTCTTGCAACTTCTCTCGCGTTGAGGGATCGAGAGCACTGAAGGCCTCGTCCATCAGCAGTACCGGCGGCTTCATCATCAGCGCTTGCGCGATAGCTACGCGTTGCTGCATGCCCCCTGAGAGCTGGTGCGGATATTTGTTCAGATCCTGAGCGCGTAGCCCCATCCTCTCGAGATAGGAGCAAGCCTCTGCGCGTAGCTCGCGATGGTGCCTGCGAGAAGACGGGCGAAGCCTACCCAGAAACCTTTTGCTCGCGTTCTCTGGCCCGTACAGCACATTGGCCAGCACAGTTCTGTCGGGGAACAACGAATACTTTTGCGGAACGTAGCCGCAGCGTGAATCGATGCGCGTGACGGACTTCCCGTCCACAACCACGGAACCAGTCGTCGGATACTCCTGGCCGAGGATGAGTCGCAGCAGCGTGCTCTTTCCGCAGCCAGTTTCCCCAAGAAGAACCACGAACTCGCCGGCTTCGATCTTAAGATTGATTCCAGATAAGATCGTCTTGGTTTCTGCGCGACCTGTGGAGTACGCAACCGACACGTCCCGCAAGCTGATCTCGGTGCGACGTGGAGCCGGCCGGACGCTTTCAATCGGGTCTAGTTTTACAGCGGCTGATACCATGGGTGCAGCCTCCGGTTGGCGAAGCGCAGAGCTGCGTCCATCAAGAACAACAGCAGCGCCACCCAAAGCAAGTAGGGAAGAATGATGTCCATGCCCATGTGCCGACGCATCAGAGCGATTCGGTAGGCCAGGCCGTCCGTCGAGGCAATCATCTCGCCCGCGAACAGGAACAGGGCGAGGGGCTTAAGATTCAGCCGTAGGCTATTGATGATCTGTGGCAGAACCTGCTTCAACACGATCCTGTAGGCCACGTCGAAGTTTGACGACTTGAGCGTAAATGCCTTGACGATCTGTTCTCGTGGAACGCTCTTGGCAATATTGCAGGTATCCAAGATGATTGTGGGTGCTACGCCGATTACCATGAGCATGATCTTGGACCATTCTTCGATTCCAAACACGATGAACAGGATCGGCAGCAGCGATAACGCCACGATCTTGTCAAAGAAGAGCACGAATCTCTGAAAAAGGGCGCCGGCGTAGGGAAACACCGCCATATGCAAGCCAAGGAGCACGGCGGGAATCAGGAGAGCTAGTGCAATCAGAAAACGCTTTGCGCTGGCCGCTGTGTCCTTCCAAATCATGCTGTGGCGCACTCGCTCGTACCCGGAGACGCCTGCATCCAGTGGATCGTCTTCTTCCGCTGGTTCAAGCACAGACGCCTTCAGGCCTTCCTTGAGCTGCGTAAAGGAAGGCACCACCCGGTCTTCGGGATTGTCTTTGTGTCGGGCGATCGAAAACTGCGCGTAAATGGCAATTCCCAATGCGAACAAGACCCAACTCAGGCAGGTCGCCCAGATGCGAGCAGGACGCACCTGAATGCCTACGAGATCCGCGGGACGAAAGGTGGTTGTGCTCATGTCTATAGCTTCCCCTGTGCGGCGAGCTGCATGTAGGTGGCATCCACCCGAAGCCGGACGCGGTCTTTTTTGCCTTGAATCGCCCCGTCGGGGTAGCGGATTGCCACGTCATCCACTGATTGAACATTTTGCCCAAGCAGCTGATGACGGAAGCAGAACTGACGGACCAAGTCCATCTTCTGCTTCAGGTCCGCGCTTGTGGCGTATGCGGTTGCAGCCTGCGCGGTCGAGAAGAGGTGCGTCGTACGAAGTTGCTCTTTGTAGGAAGCGACGCTGTCGCCCGATGCCGCAGCACTTCCGCTGATGGCGCCCACAGCCGCCGGTCCCGTGCCGGTCATTTGGGCCATCATCTCGTACCAGGCCCCCGTCACGGCCTTGGCAAAACGTACTCCTGATCCATCTGGCCTGTTCAAGACCTCGCTGCGCACAACCAGCAGGTCCAGGATCTCGCCGGGGATTCGCGAGGAGTCGAAAAGCGGTTTCACGCCGTGGTCTTGATCGAGGATCTCTGAAACAAGCGGCTTCCAGGTCACTGCTACTTGATTCCCCTTGTTTCCGAGGAACGCTCCTACCAGATCTGAGTCGTTCGTGTTGACGAGCTTGAGATGACTTAGCTGTCCGCTCAGGCCGCTCAGGTCCATCGCTCTTTCCAGCAGATACTCTGAGACAGTCTTCTGAACCAGCAGAATCTGCCGGCCTGGCAGCTGGGAGAGCGTCAGATTGTTGCGGGCAAGCACCGCATCATTGCCATTGGAGTAGTCACCGAAGATCACCGCAGTGGAGTCCACGCCTGCCGCGGCTGGCATATCGAGAGCTTCCATATTGGTCATCGTGCAGGCATCGATATTCTTCGCTACGAAGGCATCTAGCGACGCCGCATAATCGAAGCGCTGCACTTTGATCACGACCCCGTACTTGTCCGCCCAGCGCTTCAGGATGCCCGAGCGTGCCATGTAGAAGTAGGGGTTCCAGCCTGCATAGACCGACCAGCCGACTGTGAACGTAGGGCTCGCGGCCTTGGCCGGCTGAATGAGCACGAGAGACAGCAATAGCAAAACTGCTATGGCACCGCTATAGAGACGACCACTCACTGAAAGAACCCGATACAAATCCTTCCACCTTTGCTGTGACTGTGACTTGCAGAGTTGTGCGTGAAGTGCGGGCAAGAGGGCTAGCTGATTGAAATGTAAGTCAAGAGCCGGGCGCGGATGCACGACATACAACTTATTTATGGGACCGATAAGCTGCCGAGAGCGGACCGCCTGGACGGATTCCACATCCGCGCGGCGATCCTGCCAGCATGCTAGGGAACGGGCAAACGCCAGACCTTTGCTCCCATCAGACTGGTTAGCCAGACAGAGTTGTGACCGTAACGGATGCTGTCTCCGCCCGCGCCGTGCCATTGTGCCGTTACGGTATTGGTTCCCGCGTCAATTCGAGTGATCGGATAGTCGAACACGGTAGCCCACACCGCGCCCCCACCGAATGCGATCTCTCCCCCTAGTCCAGGTATGCCCGCGGCGATGATCGCGATTCTTTTGCCCGTGGTAGCGTCAACCCGCGCTATCGTTCCATCGCCTTGGTTCAGTACCCAGATGGAGCCTGCCCCTGCGGTCAAAAACCGCGGCATCGGACCAACGGGCGTCTCGCTGATTACCTTGTTAGTGCCAGGATCAACGCGTACCAGAGTGCCGCCCTGATTTGAACTGATCCAAACCGAATCATTCGCAAAGACTGGGTTAAACGAGCCCGCTGGAATGCGGATGCGCGCCGTCACCTGATTTGTTGCAGGATCGATGCGGACAAGATCGCTCGCCTTTGAACTTACGATCCACACGCTCCCGCCTCCGGTGGTGATCCCGCCCTCGGAATCGGCAGGCCCTGTCGTGACAGTTGCTTGCAGCGCTCCAGTGATGGCGTCCACGCGAACCAGGCTATGATCTCCGCAACTCGGAATCCAGAGGCTGCCGAAGGCCACCACCAGGCCCGAACATGGCTTTGCCACGGTCACGATGCTACTGGGCTGATTGGTTTTCGCATCCAGACGGACCACATGGTTCGCGCTCGAGCTAGTGACCCAGACGGCATCTTCGGTCAGAGCCATCCAATCGGGATGACCCTGCACGCGAAATGTAGCCGTTGGGACCAACTCCGCCATGTCGTGCTGGACGCCGGGGGTTTGCACGCCGGTCTTCTTGGGGAATTTGGGTTCTTGAGCTGCGACGCCAGACTGCTGCATTACACATCCCGAGGCAGCCAACAGGTACACTGCCGCACTAAGGCACAGATGGCCCTTCTTCATTCGTTCCTCCGCTTTCCGTCAGTTCAGCGTGTTGTCCGATGAGGGCGAGGTATTCGCATGGGTGGATAAGTCTGTGTGGCTCCGCTCATTGCCACCTCCAGAAATGCCTGGGCCGCCCGCGTAAGCGTGCGATCCTTACGGTAGATCAACGCCAACTCGCGCGTCATGCGCATTCCTTCAACTTTGATGACTTTGAGCAGACCGGAGTGCAGATCATCCATCACGTTAGCCCGCGGCAAGAAGCCCATCCCCAGCTCTGCGCATACCAGCCTCTTCAGCAGTTCGCTTGAGTCCAATTCCATGGCAATGCGTGGATGGGCGTCGAAGCTGCCGAAAAACTGATTAATCAAGCTCCGCTGCCGGCCCTGCTTGAGCAGGAGCAAGGGATGCTGCAACAGCTCGTCCGGCTTGATGGACTCTCTGCCGGCCAGAGAATGCGTGGGAGGAACAGCCAGAACAATCTCGTCTCGATGGATCGTTTGTGCCACAATCCGTGGGTCTCGCACCGGGGTGGAAATGACCGCGAAATCCACCTCACGATTCATCACCGACTCCAGCGAGCGCTGGTGCTCGGCTCTCACGATGTTGAGGTTGACCCGGGCGAACTGCTTCTTGTATTGAGCGAACACGGGGGGCAACACGTATAGGCTGGTTGCCTCGCTGGCACTGACCGAAACTTCACCCCGCGCCGAGCGGTACAGCTCGTTGACTGCAACCACGATGTGGCTTTGGCACTGAAGGCAATGCTCGGCGAACGGTTCAAAAAGCCTGCCCGCCGCGGTGAACGTAACCTTGCCTCCGTCCCGGTCGAACAATCTGGCGCCCACTTCCTTTTCCAGAGAACGGATTTGCGCGGAGATGGCCGGTTGGGTCAACCCCAGCTTCTCCGCGGCACGAGAAAAGCTCTTGAGTCTGCAGACCTGCTGAAAAGTCCTTAGCTGTTCGAAGTCCATACCCCGCATCCCATCGATCCACGTTTCCTCGCAGCGATATGCTGCAAAATGACGAAACGGTTGAAAAACCAGGTGGTGAGACATGCGAGTGGCTCCGTTGCTCGTGCTGAGCATATCCGGATGCACCTCAGCTCTCTCCTGTCAGAAACAAATCCAATGCTGCACAGAAAATAGTTTTGGTTGCTGCGATTCCGTCTTGCCGTTGACGTGTTTAGTGGCACAATGCGACTACGGCAGTCCTCCAAAGATAGGGGTTCGGATGTTTCGTCGTTGCTCTTTTGTGATCCTCACTTGCCTCGCTCTGTGTGTCACCCGCTGCTTCGCCGAGCCAGCCTCAAAGTTGACCGTCTATAACTTCTCCCTCGTCGATCTGAACTCCAAGGTAGTTCCCCTATCCAGCTTCAAAGGGAAAGTCCTCCTCGTCGTCAACCTGGCTAGTCTTTCCGCTTATCACGATCAGATTGAATCGCTCAACGAACTTCAGAAGACCTATCAATCACAAGGATTGGTGGTGCTTGGCATACCCTCCTCCGACTTCGGTGGTGAGGAGCAGAAGGACATCAGTGCCATTCGGCACTATTACATGGATGTCCTGGGCATCTCATTTCCGGTATTTGCGCCTTCCATCCTTCGCGGTGTGCATGCCATTCCCCTGTATAACTACCTGTGCGATCCCAAAGAGAGCGTGCCCGGTGGCGACATCCACTGGAACTTCACGAAGTTCCTGATCGATCGCCAGGGGCACCCCCTGGCCCGTTATGAATTCTCTGATGATCCGGGCGACGTTGACTTCAAGGTTCTCATCGAATCCGCGCTGGACGGAAAGCTTAAAAAGCAGGCCGCTCAGGAAAAAGAGCAGGCCCAGGCCGACTCCGATGAGGATGCTCAATGAGTTTCAACCGTCTGCCGTTCCTGCAGAGATTGCAGATACTTGCGCCATCCTCCCAGATGGGTAATCTCTTCAGCGCCATACACGCCGGCTGGTTCGCAGATGAATCCCTTCACGTGTGAGCCGTCGGCTAGATGAGCCGTTCCTAGACCAAGAGGCGTAGGGATGAGAGCTAAGAATCCGCCAACGGCGTCCTCTGGCATGGCCCACACTTCCACCTCAATGCCGCTACCCTGATAACCCGGTTCATACACGAGACCCGGCTTTGCAGGTGTTGTATTTGCTAGAGCGTATAGGCGATAGTTGCCGCTGGTACGAGTCGTCCCGAGTAGGCGCGCTCTCCGCTGCATCAACTGCCAGTTCAACGGTTGTCCGGTGAGGTGAGCGCCGACCACTGCGATCGGAATGCATCCAGGCGGCACCGCCGGACACTCGAGCGGCGCTGTGGAGTTCAGTGGGCGCTGCGAACCTCCCAGGGAAATTGCCATTCTGCGATGCAGGCGGTCCGCGATCTGAAGCAGACCTTCGTCAGAGAAGGCTGGGCCGATGAGCGAGGTGCTAAATGGCAAGCCGTCAGTCTTGAAGCCGGCAGGAACTGCCACAGCTGCCAAATCCAGAAGGTTGAAGAAGTTGGTGTAGTAGCCGAGGTTCGTATTTAACGCCACGGGCGCAGCTTGCACCTGTTCGATGCTGTAGTGCGTCGGAGCGGTGGGCAGAAATAGAAAGTCAACCTGACCCCAGGTTTGTTCTGTTTTGCGTCGCAACTCTTCAAGCGCGTAGCAGGCCTCATACGTCTCCACTGCGCTATACTTCGCGGCACCTGTGATGATCGCACCGACGGTCGGGTCTACGGTCTCGGGTTCACTCGCGAGGAAGTCTCCGATTGCGGCGAGCCGCTCTGCTACCCACGGCCCCTTGTACAGCAGGTTCGCTGCCTTCCGAAACGGCTCATAATCGAACTCGACCGCCTCGCCTCCCAGCTCAAGCATCCCCGCTATCGCGCGACGATACGCTGCGTCGGCAGCATCATCATCGTAGAACTCGAGCTGATCCCTCCGGGGAACGCCGAAGATGAACTTGGGTGCCGAGCTCCAAGGCGTCGCATTTTGGCCCGTGCTTGCCGTACGCGAATACGGATCCTTCGCATCAAACCCGCGAATCACAGCCAACACTTTGGCGGAATCTGCGCAGGTCTCTGCAAAGACTGAGACGCAATCCAGTGTGCGGCATGCAGGTAGCAGACCGCGAGTGCTGATGAGGCCGCGTGTAGGCTTCAGCCCGATGAGTTGATTGAACGCTGCTGGAATACGACCTGAACCAGCCGTATCGGTCCCAAGCGAAAAGCTCACTAAGCCTTGCGCTACCGCCACCGCGGATCCCGAGCTGGAGCC
>CBJOJD010000227.1:0-8874 GCA_966443485.1 uncultured bacterium
GCTATCCGACGGCAGAGTTCTGAATAGATGAAGCTACGCATTGTGGGCCACGGAATGAATCGCCAGGAGGAATAGATACTGAAGAATTGCTGCAGAGCCCAATGGTCCTATCGGGTCTCTCTTCAGAGATGGGGGCGCGGCGACTCGATCGAGCGGCTCCGCCTTGCTACCCGGCGATAAATCATGCCGCGGACCAGTTTAGCGAGGTCACACCGGGTTCAATTGAAAGTCGCAAGACGACCTCTTCAACCACGCCGTCTTGCCGCCCCAGCGTGCTGATTTCAGTTCGCAACCGAACCTGATCGGTTCCTCGTTCGTCAGTTCTATCGATCGCTTGCAGCGTTACCGGCGTGCGGGCAATCACAGTGAGTAACAGTGAGCGTAAATGCATCTCGTCGACCGTTCGGCAGGTGATCATGATTTTGTATCGTGCCGCGACGGGTTCGGATGCGGGGCTTGCAAGATGTAGCAGGCCAAGCAATGGTCGAAGCGCGATGTTGGTCAGAATCACGATCACGCCCAGGATCGGCGCCATGAGCAGTGCATTCATGCCGGCTAAGACTCCCATTGCAGCAGAACACCAGATTGTCGCTGCTGTGTTCAGACCATGCACGCTGGGACCGTCCTTGAATATCACTCCGGCCCCGAGGAAACCGACGCCGGAAACGACGAGTGAAGCCATACGACTAGGAGCTGAGGGATCTCCGCCAATGAGCGGGCCCGCCATTACGAAGGCAGATGCACCTGCAGCTGCGAGAGCATTGGTCCTGCTGCCAGCCGTGCGCTGATGCAATTGACGTTCAAGCCCAACCAGTGCGCCGAGTGCACACGCACCAACCGAGTGGAGGATAAATTGGACGATCGTGTTTTGGAGCATACCGGGGGCCTTAAGCGCTCGATGTGATGGATGCCATTATGCGTGTCTTGGTCAAATCCGACATACCGACGGCCGTACAGCGGTAGCGCGGCCGATTCCCTGACTTGCGCCGGTCATGAACGCAACTCAGCCGTTCTTCACTAAAGCCTCACCTCAGTTTCGAGTTGCTTCTTGTGCGGCTTCCAGAATGACGTCGACTACGACATCTGGCGCGGTATACATCGGAGAATGGTCCACTGAGAGGGAACGGGCCGTGGCGCGCATTCTCCCTGCCATAAAGTGCTGCGTCTCCGGAGCAATCATGCGATCCTCCTCCGCGATCAAAAACCAGGACGGTTTCGTTCTCCATGCAGGAGCTGGAGCCTTCTCCTGGATGCACTTCACTGAGATTGGCCGCTGTGCTGCCGTCATGATGGCTACCTGATCGGAAGAAGCTGTGTGCGCTACCGCCTGAGCGAATCCGGATTCCGGCATCCAAATCAAACCATTCGCATCCGGGGCGAGCTCAGGAGCCTCCGGATGCGGCGCGGCCCGGTAGAAGACATCGGCTACGGTTTCACCCTCGTCAGGAGCCAAGGCCGCCACGTAGACGAGCGACTTCACAGTGTCAGAATTGGCTGCGGCGATAACGGCGCCTGCGTAGGCGTGAGCTACCAGGGTGATTGGGCCGGGCATTCGTTCGATAACACGTTGAAGCGCAGCCGTGTCATCAGAGAGCGATGTGAGCGGAATCGGTGCAGCCGTCACGTTGAAACCTTGGCTTCGCAAAGGGAGGATGATATTGCTCCAACATGATCCGTCCGCCCATGCGCCATGGACCAAGATGATTGATCCCGGATTGGAAGAGGGATTCATCGCGTCGGCACCTTTCCCCGATTGCCGCCAAGGGCATTCGCTGCCAGGAACTGTCTGATGGCCGCAGCGATTTCCGCCGCATGGGTCTCAATTGCAAAATGGCCTGTGTCCAGAAACCGAACCTCCGCATTGGGAACGTCCCTGCGGAACGCTTCAGCCCCAGCAGGGATGAAGAACGGATCGTTCTTTCCCCAGATTGCCAGCAAGGGTGGCTTCGCTGTTCGAAAGTACTCCTGAAATTTCGGATAAAGCTTCACATTTGAGGCGTAGTCCAGAAAAAGGTCGAGCTGACTCTCCTTGTTTCCCGGGCGCTCCAGCAGCGCTGCATCCAAGGTGTACGACTCAGGCGCCACCGAGTCCGGATTCGCAACGCCATGCGTGTACTGCCAGCGCGTTCCTTCGAAAGTCAAGATATTCTGCCGCAGCACTTCGCGGTTTTCAGGTGTTGGCTTGGCCCAATATGTTCGTATCGGACCCCATGCATCGCCGAGCCCTTCTTCGTAGGCGTTGCCGTTTTGCGAGATGATCGCAGTCACTCGTTCTGGATGAGCCAGCGCCAGTCGCAAACCCGTTGGGGCTCCGTAGTCGAACACATAAATTGCATAGCGAACGAGGCCGATGGCATCGGTGAAAGCCTCAATCGTACGAGCCAAGGCATCGAACGAGTAACTGTATCTTCGTTTCTCTGGAACTTCGGTGAATCCAAACCCAGGCAGATCGGGAGCAATGACGTGGTACTCGTCCGCGAGTCTCGGCATCAGATCACGGAACATGAAAGAAGAGCTTGGAAATCCGTGGAGCAAAAGAAGCGGAGGAGCGGTTGGTTCGCCGGCCGACCGATAGAAGACCTGGACGCCATCCGCGTCGACCCTGTGAATGGAGATCTCAGAAGTGGACGATCTCTGTGCCGAACTGCCTGCAACTGCTGCTGACAAGACCTGACTCATGATAAATCCTCCTCACCCGCGCGCCTTCACTGCGGCAGGCGATGTATCTACAGATGTGATTGCACTCGCAATGCCAATACGAATGGAACGTGTTCAGAATTGGGGGACCGGTTAAAGTGTTGTATTGCCGCGAGATCGTCTCAGCAAAGCTGCCCCGTGGCAGCTATCAGGTGACGGAACTGTGGCAACGAATCTAACAGTGTCGGAATACTGCCGGAACCTTTGCGCTGGTTCGAATCAATGATGTCCTTGCGCCACAGTTGCCGATTCCAGCACCCTCGATTGAGTCATGACGATAGCCGATAGATCATGCTTCAGTAGATAGAAAGATACGGCGAGCAGGACCACATCTTTCATCAGGAAGCCGACCGGCGGGGTCATGGCGGGAAATCCGCCAGCCGAGGCCACCCAACCCTCTGGAAAAAATGGGATGATCGTCACCGTACAGAGAAACGTCATCACCGATCCGAGAGCACCCAGCAATCCAAGCTTCTTATTCCAGAAGCCTGCAAGCAAGAGTGTCCCAAACAGCCACTCTGAAATACCGAGGAAATAAGACGATCCTCTGATCCCGAAGACTGGATACATCCAGAAGATCAAGGGACCGTGAGTGAAGAATGGGATCAGTCCCTGCGCCTCGTATTCAAACCACTTCTGATACCGAAGATGAGATAAATGAACACCATCGATGCCCTGATCAGGTGATGATCGCAGTCGCCTTTCAGGATGGGTATTTGTGCGAACGATTTTATGAGCCAATTCATGAATCGACGTCCTTTCTGGCAGTGGGCCGCGCGCAGGGCAATTGGAAGAAGCCGCTTTCGTCGGCTTTCAAGACTCACCCCAGACGGTGAACAGTCGCAGACGTGCGCGATGGAGCCGCGTTTTAACAGCGGCTTCGGAGATGTTTAGCGCGTGGCTGATCTCTTTCATTGAAGATTCCTTTGTCATGCGCATCTGAAGCGGCCCTTGTAACTTGGCATCCAGGTTGTGAATGGCCCGAATCAGTGCTGCACGCTGATGTTGCAAATCGCAGATCTTCTCAGGAGAAGGAGCGGGATCCTCGATTTCAAGACAGAATGCATCCGAGTGAATATCTGGTTGGGGGTCAAACAATATTTCCGGGCGCGCGCGCCTTTTCCGAAGGACCAATAATGCGGAGTTTATGGCGATTCGGGTCAACCAGCTATACACGTTCGACCTGCCCTCGAAAGTGTGAAAAGACAGATAGGCACGCAGGAACGTCTCCTGCAGTGCATCTTCGGCGTCCTGGGCATGCTTGGTGATGGCGATGATGGTTCTGTAAAGCCGCCGAGAATAGAGCGTATAGAATTCTGCAAGCGCTTCGGGGGATGCGGCCGGAGTTGCAGTGCCTTGTGCAACCACTCGCTCGCTGCATTCAACGTTCAATCGAGCGTTATGATCCGCACCGTTCATGAAATCGACTCCTTGAATGAAACCTGGTGTGAGGGTGATTGTGTTGCGACCGGGTATTTATGTTGTGACCTGCTGACGTTGACAAGTGGACCGGGGGATTTGCTAAATATGCGATGGTTCCGGAGATTCTATCGCTTGCCTGTTCATGCTTACGCTGACGGGTGCGGATGAGAAGAGTGGTATGAGCCCCTCAACCAATGTTGGGTGGGTCAGAATGGCATCGCGAAGCTTTGGATAAGGCAATTGCGCGATCATTGCAATCTGGACCCCGGACATGATTTCCGCCGCACCTACGCCAAACGCGGTAAAGCCGAGGATACGATCGCTGGTACTTTCGACCAACGCTTTCAGGAATCCGCGTGTTTCGGAAAGTGTGCGCGCGCGAAGATTCGCTTCCATCGGAACTTTGAATAGGCGGTATGGAATACCCCGCACTTTGGCCTCGGTCTCATTGAGTCCAATGCGCGCCAGCTCCGGATCGGTGAACAGGCAATAGGGGACTTGTCTGTCCGTGGTCACGTGATGAATTCCGTTGAAGTTATCGTGTACGACGCGGAAATCGTCTACGCTGATGTGGGTGAACTGAGGGCTGCCTGCGATTTCGCCAATCGCCCAAACTCCGGGTGCGGTTGTCTGCAGCCGATCATTGACCCTTACGTATCCGCGATCAGTAAGACCCACGCCGGCCAATTCCAGGCCAAGTCCTTCCGTATTCGGAGTGCGACCAGTTGCCACCAAAAGGTGACTTCCCTCGATGATTGTGTCCGTTCCGTCTTGTTCGATCACAATGCCGACCGAGTGGCCAGATTTGCCAGAAACACGTCGTATACGCGCCTTGAGATGAACCTCAATGCCTTCCTCTTCAAGCAGGTTGCGAAGAGCCTCGCTCACGTCTTCATCCTCTTGAGGCATCAATCTCTCTCGCCGCCCGATCACTGACACTTTGCTGCCGAATCGCCGCATGGCCTGCGCGAACTCTGCTCCCACATAGCCGCTACCCAGGACGATCAAGTGCTCGGGAACTTCATTTAGGTCCAGAGCCTAAATGTGTGTAAGAGGCTGTGCATCTGCCAGACCGGGAATGGGATCAAAAGTTGCCCGTGTGCCCGTGCTGACGATCACATTGGCCCCACGCAGGCGTCGTTTCGTTCCGTCCTCGAGAGTGACCTGAATAGTCTTCGGACCCACGAACGTTCCTGTCCCCAAGATGAACTCGGCGCCCGTCTTCTGATAGTTGCTGAGATACATATCGTTCAGGCCGCGCACCATCGCGCGCTTGCGCTCGCGGACCCCAGCCATATCGATAGTGAATCCGCTGTGCGTGATGCCATACTCCGCGCTCCGGCGAAAGTACGAGGCCACTTTGGCACTGTGAATGACATTCTTGCTGGGCAGGCACGCGATATTGGGGCACGATCCGCCAATGTATTTGCGATCAATCACTGCGACCCGCTGACCTTCATTGGCGAATGTCCAGGCGGCCAGCGTTGATCCCGTGCCTCCGCCAAGAATGACCAGGTCATATTCTTCGAGAGCAGGAGGCGTCGAGAGCGAAGGGGATGTTTGGCTCTTCATATCAAGTTCATCTTGCAATTGCATTACCACTTAGTAGAAGTATGGACGGAGAGTTGCTATGTTTGTGCGAGCTAGTTGACATGGCTAGATTTAGATATCTGCAACGCGCCGCTGGAGGCAATGCCTCTGTGACCAAGTTGCGACTGATCTCCGACACTGACGGACATCGGTCGCGGACTCTGCCGGACGGCACCGATCGATTGGGTCGGCAACTGCGGAAACCGGCTTGGCCGCAGTTCGAGGTCCGACCTGCAGCCAAGCTTCCTTGTGGTGTTAGGAGGTTAGTCAAGGCGTTGAACGATCGGACAGTTGATGGAGAACCCCGAACTTCCGAAGCTTGCCCCACCGGGGCCCGTGATCAGCCCATCTTGTACAAACGTTAGAATTTGGAACTCCTCGCGCAGCTGACCGCGATAGCCCCGGTTGATGGCGTCATCGGTCCATTGATATAACTGCGCGTCCCATGCCGGACTGTAATCGAGAGCGATAGTAGGAATTCCGCCAAGCACGTTATTGGGTCTGAAGCCATCGGCCAGATCTGCGGACAGCCCTTGCCGGAGTGGATTGTTGCACTCTCCTGTTTCCGGCCCATTAGTTGCGATGAAGATGCGCTCGACGGGGCTCGCGAAGCTGTCGTCATGCCCCAGCACCAGTTGGCTCATGAGCGGAGCATAAGTATTGTGCTCAATGGCCGCTGCGAGAGGAATGCTGGCGTCCAGGGAGATATACCAGACCGGCCGGCCGAAGCTGAAACCATTGATCAGGTTAAGAGTGACGGTCATGTTGTAGGGATCGATCGCCACAACCTGATCGTGCACTTTTGAATAATCGACGTTGCCATCCGGGAAATTGATCTGACTAGCATCGATGCCGAAGGCGACCATCGGGGCGTTGTAGATGACTCCTCCAGCATTTGTGATCTGCACAAAAGGACTGTATGCGGAGTCGCCAATTGCGCCGGGGGCAAATGATTTGGGCGGAAATTCGGCACCTTGAGGACCAGGCACAATACTGCGCTGGGGTGCAAAATTTACCGCTCCCTTATCAAACACAATATTGCCATTCGCATCGAGAGTCCCGGTCCTCGCAGCATTTGCAGCGAATGCGAGTTTGGAAGAGAAGTTCAGCCCAAGCTCATCGGCAACACCCTGGTCACTCACATCAGTAAGGATGTACCAGACATTCTTGCCGCTCCCCTTGAGGGTGCCTTTGTACAGCGGCAATGTGATCGTGCCGTGAGCTGCGTCCACGGTGCCCGATCGAAGCAGTTGAACTGGGCCGACGAGGCTTGGGTCAACGGTGGATGGAGAGGGACCGAAATAGGACAACGGAACAGATGCACCAACCGACGGCGGCGCCGGGAACAGATCACAACCTGGCCCCGGTCCAATGGCTCCGGGACCAGGACCTTGCGCTGTATTGAAAGAAGAGTCAATGACTTGTGCGGCCGCGCCGATATCGGGCGTCGTTACTGCTTGAGCGGTTGGGCGCTTTGCAAGAGCGTGGAGAGACATCATTTCTCGCGATAGATGCGGTCGGGGCGACGTGGCTTGTTGTGCAAGCGCAAATGGTGCCATCGTGCTTAACGCGAGGAGAGTGTTCAAGCAGAACGATAGCGCGCGATTGCTGCTAAGGCGATCTGTCGTTGACGAGGGAGATTTGCCGAAGATCATTCAATGCTCCTTTGGGTTGAATCCAGGACGCGCGTTCAAGAGAAGAATGGACACACGCCGGAGGTGTGTGACGCATAGGTGAAGATGCGCGTCAGTTAGAGGCTGGAGATTTGCAGGAGGTTACAGCGGAAGCATCAATGATTCGGATGATGTGAGATGGGAGAAGCGCTGCGATTGGCAGCAATCATAAAGGCCTTCAGTTCGCCAACCGAATTCCAGAAAATTGCCATCGCGTTGCCGGCGCAAAGAAATTCCGATAACTCGCGCGCACGTGATCCGCCGGCGTGACACACGATCCTCCGCGCAGAATCATCTGCCCTGACATAAATTTGCCATTGTATTCGCCCAACGTTCCGGGAAGGGCTTTGTATCCTGGATAGCCGGTGTACGCGCTGGCAGTCCATTCCCAACAATCTCCGAACATCTGCTCGATCGCTCCGCCACCATCGGCAATTGCGGGGTGCAGTCTTCCTGATTCGAGCAGATTTCCGTGCGGAGGCTCCTGGCTTGCGACCAATTCCCACTCAGCTTCGGTCGGCAGCCGACATGCGCGCCAGCGGGCAAATGCGTCTGCTTCAAAGAAGCTGATGTGGCACACGGCCGTATCCAGCAGGTCTGAGAGGCCATGCCATCCCCTCAACGTAAAAACCCGCCAGCCGGTTTCATCCGCAGAATCACGCTGCCAGTAGAGTGGGGCCTCCCACGCTGTTTGCCTTACAAGCTCCCATCCATCGGAAAGCCATAGGGCGGGACGTGTATACCCGTCATCTGACATAAACTCCAGATACTCTCGACACGTCACGTTTCGGCTTGCAATCTGGAACGGCTCCAGGTAAACGCGATGACGAGGAGTTTCATTATCAAAACAGAAATCGAGTGGGTTGTCAGCATTTGGCGAATGCCCAATCTCCATCAGCCCGCCTTCGACTCTAAGCCATCGGAGCTTCGGTAGCGAGTGAGAACGCATCTTGGGTAGCGATCCTGATCGATACGCTGGGTGGAGAGGATTCGAGAAGAATGCGTGTTTGATGTCGGTGAGCAGGAGTTCTTGGTGTTGCTGTTCATGACATAGCCCCAGCATGATGCGCCGAGATACTTCGCCTTCAGTCGAATGCGCTAAGAGTCTCTCCATTTCTCGATCGACGTGGGCGCGGAAAGCCATAACGTCATCGAGTGACGGACGAGAAAACGACGAGCGCAACGTCTTTTCATGAATCTCCTCTCCTAGCGACACGTAGTAGCTATTGAACAGGGGACGGAACTCTTCGCGAAATGGCTTGTAGTCCGCGAGAAATGGCCGCAACACGAACGTCTCGAAGAACCATGTTGTATGGGCCTGATGCCATTTCACCGGACTGGCGTCGGGGCACGATTGCACCATCTGATCCTCTGCGGACAAGTGTGCCGCTAGGGAACGCGTCATCGATCGCACGGCGCAATATTTCGAATCAAGAGTCGACATGAGGTCTTCGTGTTCGCTGAAACTCCGGTGCGAGAGGGGATTGTAATC
>CBJOJD010000228.1:0-8867 GCA_966443485.1 uncultured bacterium
ATCTTCGGTGGAACTTGTCCGGCCCAGGCCGAGCGCCAAAGTTGTCGCATACTTCTCTTTTGGCGACTCGCTCTATAGAAGCGCGTACTGCAACACTCAAAGCATTGAAGATGTGCTCAAGGCTCAACGCCTTCTTACTACAAAGATTAATGGGAAACAACTTTACCGAAGTCTCTGGGGCGTCACTGCGCCTCCGCGTTGAAAACCAGCTTGGCTACAAGATGGTCAAGTGGATTGAGCGAATCGAAATCATCGCGTCAGAAAAGTCAGTTGGCTTCAGGGAGGGCGGCATCAATGAAGACGATGATGAATACTTTGATCTGCTCCCCACTAATTTGGGGACTTTGGACAATGGACATCACGATTCCCACATTGAGCAGAACGGAGCCGAATATGTATGAATTCTGCTCACACCCGTGCGTTCGAAATGATTCATCCGGCAGTTTCCTGCACGGCTGGTGCGGGTGACGTATGAAATGGTTCTTCAATTAGAAGACAGTCGGAGCATTTGCTTCAAGACGTAGCAGTGTCCGGGTCGTGCGGGTATTGATGGATGCACATCGATGTGCTCCCGTCCATGATGTTCAGAATTGACCAGAATCGCTGGTTGATAGTCTCTACCATTAGGGGCAACTGCCAGATTCCTTCACTCGAGCTGCACCACAAATACCTTCCTGTAATCCCACAAGCAAATCAAATAAACCTACGAAACAGCTGGCAAAGTCGGGAGGAATCCCGGCGTATTTGCAGAGCAAAGGACGCCCCGGCCGCTGCTGTTTCGTTGCTTAATGGCTTTGCGCTGAGTGCCATAAAGGAATTCAATGGCAGAAGTGGACTTCTCATTTGCACACGTACCCTCATCTTGCGCTGCGGTGATCGTTATGTTTCGGTTCATGCATCGGCCGATCCGCTGAGCTATATCGCACAGACCCTCGGCCCTCCAGGTGCAACGCTGAGAATGGCCCAAAAACGCGCAAGGCCCTTCAACACGGATGCATACCTTGCAACGGAAGGGCCGGGACGAAAAATCATTCATCTCAGGGCGAAGCAGATTCTCTCTTCTCAGGGAGATCCTGCCGACCCTCTTTTCTACCTTCGGATGGGCCGGGCGAAACTCACCATTGTTTCCAAGAGCGGCAAAGAGGCTGCAGTTACTCTTCTCGCTTCTGGAGACTTCTTCGGCATCCTGGCTGGCGGTCGCGATCGGGGAAATCCCGCCGCATCACCGCGCTTCCGCGCCGTAATGTGGCCTGTTTTTTCCCCGGCGCTCATACGCCGGCCTGTTGCAAGGAGGAACTCCCGGAGGCGCGCAGCCAGGAGCTGTTTGGTCTCAGGCGCCATTGGCGCGCAAAGTGCGCTGCCCCTAAGCCCATAAGCAGTTCTTGGCCGATCAATACATCTCGTCGGCGGATGGGCCGTAAATGGCAGGAACCGTAATCTCATTAAGGCGGAGATATACGGTCAACTGGCCGCGATGATGAGCGAGGTGGCAGAACAAAGACTCACTAAGTGCTTGGAAGCGCGGGGCCTCGAATACGGCATGTCCGCCTGTTGCGAAGCGCCAAGGCAGCAGCAAGTGCTCGTCGGTCGTATTTTCGAATGCCACACGGGACCGGCGCAGTCCATTCTCGAACTTGGCGATTAGTTCACTCCTCGAGTTGCAGGGCTTAGTCCTGAACTGCTCGAATGCCGGATCGTCCAAATCGATCCCATCACGCTCAATAATGAACTCTGCCCAACCGGGCATTGTTGCAACAAGGGCCGCTAGGTAGCCGAGCGACATCGATTTCGGGTGAGGCCTCCAATCATTCTGGCCTTCGGGCACGCGCTCGACGGTCTTGCGGGCGATGGTCGCCTCGCGCTCCAACTGCTCCAGAAACATGTGTTTCAGTTGCATGGGGTGTCTTTCTTTCATTCGTGGGTGGAAATGTTTGAAGTCTGTCACACTCGATCAGGAAAATCTGCCGTGTAGGGTAACGGTGTAGTGAAGCGAGGGCGAATAGTGCTCAAAATGTGCGGCTATCCCACATTCAAATGCCGGAGCGGATCACGGCTGGTCCGGTAAGTCCCGCCAGTGTGATGGCGATGGACAGCAGGGATAGCACAATTGCAATAACCAACGCCGTTGGGCCGCAGCGTGCCAGCGGATCGCCACTCCTTGCGAATGCGTCCTGCAGTATCAACCCGCCCCAGTTCAGGTACATTGACACGATAGTGATCCATGCTCCCGCAGTGGACCATTCCGGTCGCAGGTTGAGCCGCGGCCACAGCAGGCCGAGTGTGATCAACCCATACCCACCAAGCAATCCGGTGAGATGGGCTGCATTTCCAATGCTATGGTTGTGAAATCTTCCGATGAAAAATCCTGTCAACATGCCCAGCAGGAGCACGATTGCGCCGTGACGCGCGATTCGAAAGTCAACAGACAAACACATATATCGCTCCGGTCTCTCAGACTTGTCCTACCGCGCCAATTATATAAATGAAACGACTGTTTCATCAATAAAAATCTCTCGAGGATTTCGGGATCATCCTTGTGCACGAGAACGGTCGGGTTGATAGAGTCAAAGTGTGGCACGAACACGAAATGATCAGCGACCTGAAGAATTGCTTCAGGCGATCACTGTCTACGTTGTGAAGCACGGTCTTTCCGACCTTTCGCTCAGACCTCTTGCCAAAGCTGTGGGGTCGAGCCCGCGGGTCTTGCTCTATTATTTCGGCTCCAAAGAGGAATTGGTGGCCGCGGTCTTCGTAAAGGTCCGCGAATGGCAGCAGAGAGTGCTCATTACGTCCGGCGGAAACAACACCTTCGCCGATATTTCCCGGCGAGCGTGGAGCGAGATCGTGCGCCCCGGTAACATTCACGGACTCGAGTTCTTTTATGAGTGCTACAGCCAAGCAGTCCGGCATCGTAAGGAGTACAAGGATTTTCTTCACGGCTGTTTCGAAGATTGGATTGATCGTCTTATCAGAGTATTTCTTGACGCCGGAACCGACAGGCATCGAGCGCAGGCCATCGCAACGATATTGCTCTCCGGCCTTCGCGGCTTCGCCCTCGATTACTGCGCGACCCGTAATCGCGCGCGCGTGGAACAAGCTCTTGAGTTCTGGATCGAGGCATTAGAGGCGCAAATTGCCCCTCCCAAGCTGTGATTGTTGGCAGCGAATGATCGAAGTCGCTGAATACCTTATGCGTGCCCGGCAACGACGCGGCTTTGGCTGGAATCGATGGAGTAGGAAATGGATACACAGTACCCTGGGCGTTCTTTGATGAATACGCGACCCGACGGCCGTCCCAACTCCCAAAAGTCGGTCTAGCTTAAGGAGCCGCTTAGCCTTGACCGGAAGCGAACAGGCGAACAGGCAAGCCCATCGCCAGAAATTGGCACGATAGGTTTGAGGAGGCGGGGGTTGGAACTCTGCTTACGGTACGGCTAATGAGGCACTCCTAGAGGAAACGGGAAGCAACAGATAGGCCGGACCTACGGAGTGTGGCGCCAGACCTCGACCCGACAGATGCAGAAGTAAGGTCCACATCGAATCTGAACTGATCCGAGATTGAACCGGTGCGAGCAGCAAAGCTTTCCTCACTTTTTGATACGACCGCGGCTGGCTCTAGCGTCTGCTGTGAGTGCGTCACACAAGAAAGCCTGGCAAGCTTCCAGGAATTTTTCACCGGCCTGGTCATCTAGCGCGCGCGCAAGGATTTGAGCTCCTACCATGCACGCCAATGCACCTGTAGCCTGGCGTTTGCGAATTTCGGGCGCCAACCCGGGGTCCGTTTTCTCGTAAAGCCTCTCAAGGCGGGCCGAGATTTCTTTGGAGACCGCCTTCGTTACCTTTGCTCCCGCTCGGAGTAGTTCCGGTCCCAACGCAGCGACGGGACACCCACGCTCCGGATGCATCATATGGGGCAAGCTCATATAGGCCGCTGAGATCTTGAGCAAGTCGGGCTGAGCGGAATTATTTCCCGCCGGTGTGTCAAAGATCTTGCTGACCTGCTGGGATGCGTGCCGCACCGACTCGGCTACCAATTCCTCTTTCGACTTGAAATGGGCATAGAAGCCACCATGCGTGAGACCAGCCCTCCGCATCACGTCGGCGACACTCGTCTGCTCGATTCCTTGCTCGCGAAAGGCCAGCGAAGCGGCATCCAGAATGCGCTCGCGAGTCTTTTGCTTATGCTCTTCCGACCATGGCACGGTCGATACTCCACTTTCGGGATTTTCGGGTGTCTCGCTGATCGAGCTGCCTCTTGACACCCAATTACACTCGTCATATTGTATCTCTCATGGAAAGATGATGCGCGTCATATTGTGAAGAGGAGCCTGCCATGAAATCTGAATTCCGTCACTACAGGATTCTCGTCTCAACCTTGCTCGGATTCTGGTTCTCCGGAGCTGCGATCGCCTCTGCGTTTCTGGTCTTTAAGAACGGCCGGCTCCCAGCCGCATTTGTGGCTCTCGCGGCCCTTCTTGCGTTCGGCGTTTGGGCATCAGTATCATCACGATTCCGGCAATTCCTCTTGGCTGCCGATCCTCGCACCCTGACATTCCTTCAAGCTTGGAGAGTAGCCGGCTTCGCTTTGGTTGTGGCTGGCGTTTACAAAATTCTGCCAAATGTGTTTGCGCTCCCTGCCGGGTACGGAGATCTCTTCATTGGTCTGACGGCGCCATTCGTTGCGACCTTCCTCAGCAAACCAGAGAGAAAAATGGCTCTCGTCGCCTGGCAAGCTTTGGGCGTACTCGACGTGCTCATGGCGGTAACGCTCGGCGTTCTTGCTTCTCCGCTGATGCGCGTGATCGGAGGCGGCATGACAACCGCAGCGCTGACGATTCTACCCCTCAGTATGGTGCCGACGTTCGCCGTTCCCCTGGTGCTCATCCTTCACATCACGTGCTTGCTGAAATTGGGGAGCGGCAGGCAGGCAATCCATGGCACCGTCGCTGCAGTTGCTGCGCAACATTCAGCGTAGGGTCCAAGGTGCAGAACATCTCAGTCGTCTAATTCACACCAGATGTGAAAGGAGAATCTATGCAAAACGTTCTTGCGAATCCTACACCCGATTACCGATTCAATATCCCGTCGCAGGTTGCCGTCGCACTCGTGACAGGTTTGATTTGCGCAATTTTTGCCATCTACTTCCTCTACGAACGTCTGTTCCTTCTTGGGACGATCCTCGTTGTTCCGGCTGTTCTGGTTGGCGCGTTCCGGCTAATACTGTTCCTGATTACTGATCCGAAGCGCCGCGCCGCCGCCCGCAATCGCATGATCAGCTCGATCCGCTGGTCTGGTGACGAACAGGTACTCGACGTCGGTTGCGGCAATGGGCTGGTTCTCTTAGCCGCCGCCAAGCATCTTTCGCGCGGTAGAGCGATCGGAATTGACATCTGGAACGAAATGGCAGGGCGCCAGAACGCCGACGCTCTGAACCGGAATGCGGAGATCGAAGGTGTTGTCGACCTGATCGAGTTCCAGGAAGCCGATGCCCGCAAGATGCCATTCGGCAACGGCTCGTTCGATGTAGTTTTTGCAAGCCTGTCTCTTCATCATGCCGGCGGTAAACGCGGGATCGAACAAGTCGTTCGTGAGATGAAGCGAGTTCTCAGACCAGGTGGCGTGATCCTCCTGTATGACTTGTTTCCCGCTACGGCCATCGCCTCCCGCATTCTTCGCGAACTTGGCATGAACCGTGTTCAGATGTTGACAAGTGGCGTTCTGCGAGTTGTCCGAGCGGAGTAGGCCCGCCATTCTACGGCTCCGCCGCCAAGTTCTTATGGTGCGCCGCCTGCCGGCTAAATGGCGGCATTTCACCGCCTTAGAAAGCTGCCAAGCTCAAACCCGATTCGTCGTCCAGTTCGCGGCATTTTCGCTAGCCATGGACAAATCCGTTCGTTCCGTGATGAGACTCTCGCAATGATCTATCCTTAGAATCGGCACGGAGGCACAAGTTTGATGCGTGGAAGGGTGGTTTGGGGATGGCAACTTCTCACCCTGGATTGACAGACTCCGCGAGCCTCACCTGCGTAAGACCGGAACGCTACACTTCCCTGGCACCCTCAACCTGGAACAGAGCAACCCTGGCGAGTGCCTGCCGGCTTCCTGCGCCTGGGGGCGGCATAATACAGAGGAACGGTCACTGTAAATGTCGTCCCCTGCTCGATCTTCGGCAGACCGGCGGTCGTTCTTCGCACCGCCGCCAACGAAGGAGAGCGCGAACACCTTGCGAGGAGCATCATCGAACTTGCCACGGACGTGAAGCTGCGCGACCTCTATCGACTGCGCGATGGGCGATTGGTTCTCAGACGCTCGCTGAGGGTGGGGTTAGTACCGAGGGTAGGATCGCTTAGGGAGCGACATCGAACGTCAGTAGATTTGGTTCTGCCAAACGCAGGTGTAGAAGCCCTATTCCATGAAAAAGTTGCGCGGTGGCTGGATATCGGAGCGGGATACTCGTTCCGCCGTTTGCGCCCTGCTGGAAGTGCATGGGGGTACGGCGGCTGCGAACAGCTTGTCGATCGTGATTGGCAAATTCCTGACGCGCTTACCGGTAGCATGAAACACGGCATTCGCCACGGCGGCAGCAGATCCCGTAATTCCCAACTCCCCAATTCCTCGTGCCCCAAGGGGGTTGAACCTAAAATCGGGAACATCGAGAACATTGATATCGAGTTCGCCGATGTCTGCATTGGATGGGATGTGGTACTCCGACAAATCAGTGTTTACAGGCCGCCCATAGCGCACATCCATTATCGCTCCCTCGAACAGGGCCATGCTCACGCCCCAAATCGTGCCACCGGCAAGCTGATTAAGCCCCGCCTTCTTATTCATCATGCGACCGACATCATACACGCCCACGATTTTGCGGACACCAACGGAGAGCAGTTCAGAATCGACCACGACCTCAGCAAAAACCGCACCAAAAGAGTGGGTTGCATATTGTTCGACCGCTTTGTCCGGTTTTGATTCGGCAGTCGCCTCAATCGTCGTCCCATGTCTTTGCAGTATGGCTGAATACGATTCGTGCACCCCCGTCCGAGCGCAATGTAGTTCGCCGTCGGAACCCCGCACCTCGTCAGGCGAAGCCTGATACAGCGGGGAATGTGGATCCGCAATCGCGATAGCGATAACCTGCTGCCGAACTTGCTCGGCGGCCTTCTGTACCGCCGAACCGACGGTAGCCACGGTCAATGATCCGCCCGAGTAGATGGCGGGAGGGAGATTTGTGTCACCGGTCTTTACATCAATCGCATCAAAATCGATGCCCAGAGTCTCCGAAGCAATCTGTCCCAACACGGTGTAGGTACCCGTCCCAATCTCGTGCGTTGCCGATCCGACAAAGACGTGTCCATTTGGATAAACGCGGACCACAGCTGACGAAGCAGCTCGGTAGGCAGGATATGTGGCGGTCGCCATACCCCATCCAATCCACTTGTCCTTCTCTCTCATACTTCCCGGCGCAGAGCTGCGGTGATTCCATCCGAAACGGCGGGCACCTTCTTCATAGCAGTCGCGCAACAACTTCTGCGAGTACGGCTTTCCTGTCGCCGCATCCTGCTCTGCATAATTGAGAATGCGAAGCTTGAAGGGGTCGATGTCGAGCCGATAAGCGAGTTCATCCATCGCTGTCTCAAGGGCATAGCTTCCCGTTGCCTCACCAGGCGCCCGCATAACCCACGTTGGGCTGGTATCGAGAATCGCCACACGGTGACTGGTGGCGTTCGCGTCGGCCTTGTAAAGGTAGTGTGAAACCGATCCCGCGTCCTCCACGAGCTCAATCTGAGGCGATGCATGAAAGATCACATTATTCTGCACTGCCATCAGATTTCCGGATCGGCTCGCACCGATTGCCAGTTTCTGCTGCGTTCTGGGCCGGCTGGCGGTGATCGTAAACATCTGACGCCGGTCCAGAACGATCTTTACTGGCCGGTGCAGCATCTTTGCCGCCATTACCGCGAGCGGACAATGCGACCACAGAGCGCCCTTTCCACCAAATCCCCCACCCACGTAGGGGCCGAGAACCCGAACCTTTTCCTCGGAAATCCCAAACCAGGTAGCGATGCAGGTTCGAACAAAAACAATCCACTGGGAGGGCTCGTACAGCGTCAGCCGATCATCTTCCCAATGAGCGACCGTGGCGTACGGTTCCATGGGATTGTGATGCTGGACAGGAGTGGAATATGTCTCCTCAACGCGTATTCCGGAACGATTGAACGCGGTTTCTACTTCTCCGCGGCGATAGTTTGCCGCCTCACCGCGACTCTTCGGTGGAACCGCCGAAGTGATCTGGGACTCAAAGTCGCAGTGCGCTGGCTCGGTCTGATATTCAACGCTGACGAGTGAGGCCGCATGCTGTGCCGCTTCAAGCGACTCCGCTGCTACAAGGGCGATGATTTGGCCGTTGTAATGCACGAGATTGTCCTGGAGCATCGCAATCTCCGGTGCATCCTTGAGTTCCGGATGAATGCCCTTGTTCGGCAACTGCAACGCATTTGAAGGAGTGATGATCTCAATTACCCCAGCGGTCTGCCGGGCTTCACGAATTTCCAATCGACGCACCTGTCCCTTCTGAATCGTGCTCAGTACCGGAACTCCATACACCATTCGAGCGATGGGGAAGTCGGCGCCGAATCGTGCGGTTCCGGTTACCTTGGCAACGCCATCCTTACGCCAGCGCGGCTGCGATGCACTCATGCCATCCCTCCTGCTGCTATTAGGGCCCGCTTTGTCACTGCTTCCATGAGTAGTACCTTCGCTTGCTGGCAGGCATGGATCATATCGTCACACTCGGCGGCGCTCATGGCGAGTGGTTTCTCGCAAAGGATGTGTTTACCGGCCTGGGCTGCGCGGATGGTCCACTCGAGGTG
>CBJOJD010000229.1:0-8840 GCA_966443485.1 uncultured bacterium
CCTCGATTCCCGACCCGCTAACCCTCAACAATGGACAGAAGGTCACGACTCCACAAATGTGGTGGGACCAGCGCCGCCCGGAGTTGTTGGAGATGTTCTCGAAGTACGTCTACGGACGCGTTCCCCAAGATGTGCCCAAGGTCAGGTGGACCGTCTCTGCAGTGGATCACGAGATGATCGGATTTCACCCCTTCATCGCCAAAGACCTCATCGGTGAGGTGGACAACTCCGAATTCCCCTCCATCAGCGTGAAGATCCACATGACGCTCGTCACCCCGGCGACTGCCAAGGGTCCGGTGCCCGTGTTGATGATGTTTTCGAAAGCCGGCTTTCCCAATCCCAACGAGCCCGCCCAGGAAGATCTCGACAAGGTGAACAAAGCCTGGAAGACCCTCCTTGTGCAGCAAGATCCTTCGCTCCAGAAGGTGTTCCAGGATCACCCTGCATGGCAGCCTGTTAAAGCCACTCCATTTCAATTTCCGCAATTGAATGAAGACGGAGATCTACCCAACACCTGGCAGCTGATCGCAGACGGATGGGGATTTGTGCTGTTCGATCCCGCCAGCGTGCAAGCGGATGACGGAGCCGGCATGACCCGCGGAATCATCGGCCTGGTCAACAAAAGTCAGCCCCGCTCGCCTGAAGATTGGGGAGCTCTCCGCGCCTGGGCCTGGGGCGCGGGTCGCGGCCTCGACTATCTTGAGACCGATTCTTCAGTCGACGCCAAGCACGTCGGCATTGAAGGCGTCTCCCGCTACGGCAAAGCTGCGCTCGTCACCATGGCCTTCGATCCGCGCTTTGCCATGGCGCTGGTCGGCTCGTCCGGAAAAGGCGGAGCCACCTTGCTGCGCCGCAACTTCGGCGAAGCCGTGGAGAGCCTCACCGCGGGCGAATACTACTGGATGGCCGGCAACTTCATGAAGTACGGCGCATCGCAGGCTTCCTTCGGCGCAATGACGCCGAACGATATCCCTGTCGACTCAAACGAACTCATCGCCCTCTGCGCTCCCCGGCTCACTTTCATCAGCTACGGAATTCCCGCCAAAGGCGACGCCAAGTGGCTCGACCAGCAAGGCAGCTTTATGGCCACCATCGACGCCAGTCGTGTATTCACATTGCTCGGTGCCAAAGGCCTCGACATCCCTGGCGATTACCGCACCGCGAAGATGCCGCCCGTCAACGAAGGCCATCTCGATGGCCAGCTCGCATGGCGTCAACACGACGGCGGCCACACCGACGCGCCCAACATGAAGTACTTCATCTCTTGGGCGGACAAGTTCATTGGCCGCACCACCCAGCCCTAGCCCGCAGGAACGACACCGATGCCCTCCCCAAAGATGGTCACGTTTACCTGGGCCGCAACGCTGTTGGTATTGGCCAGTGTTGCTGTTCCTGCACAGATCTCGGACCTTCCCCGCGTTCGATACGAGAACGGCGCCGGCCAGCTCCTCGTGCATGGCCAGCCGCTGGTCCTCTTCGGAGGTGAGCTGGGCAACTCCTCTGCCGGAACTGCCGCCCAAGCCGATACCATTCTCCCTGCGCTCGAGCACATGCACCTCAACATGGTCCTCGTGCCGGTCGCCTGGGAGCAGATCGAGCCTCGCGAAGGCAGCTTCGACTTCAGCATCCTCGACCACTGGATCGATGTCGCCCGCCAGCAGAACCTGCATCTGGGATTGCTGTGGTTCGGCAGCTGGAAGAACGCCTTCTCTGAGTACGCCCCGGCCTGGGTCAAGTCCGACACCACTCGTTTCCCGCGCGCTCGCGCCGTCGACGGCAGTCCTCTCGAGATCCTCTCCACCTTCGGCACCGAGACCCAGCGCTGTGATGCACGCGCCTTTGCTGCGCTGATGAAGCATCTCCGCGAGAAAGATGCTGCGGAGCAGACAGTGCTGCTCATTCAAGTCGAAAACGAGGTAGGCTACCTCGGGTCAGGACGTGATCGCTCAACCGAAGCTAACCGTCAATTTGAACAGCCTGTCCCTCAAACACTCCTGCAAAAGCTGAGCGATAGAGATGCCGCGCTTTCACCGGAACTGGCAGCCCACTTCAACCCGCAGGGCCACACCTGGCGCGAAGTCTTTGGGGATGCCGCCGACGAAGTGTTCATGGCGTGGCGCTACGCCACATACATCGATGGAGTAGCTGAAGCTGGAAAGAAGCAGTATCCCCTTCCCATGTACATGAACGCTCAGCTTCCTTCGCCGTCGGAACGCGCCGGTGAATACCCCAGTGGCGGCCCTCATCCCTATTACCTCGCCGCGTATCGCGCTATCGCCAGCCACATTGATTTCTTCTCGCCGGACATCTACTGGCCCGACTTCGAGCATTGGGTGCAGCGCTACCAGATCCCCGGCAACCCCATCTTCGTGCCCGAAGCCCGCCTCGACACAGCTCCCTACAACGCGCTTTATGCCTACGGCAGCGGCAGGGCGTTCGGTTATTGTCCCTTCGGTATCGACAGCGTGCACGCTTCCAAAGATGATGAGCAGCCGCCTCTCATCCTGCAAGCCTATGCTGCCCTTCAGTCGCTGGGCACCATGCTTCCCCAGGCGCAAGCTACCAACCACACCCGCGGCTTAGTCCTGCACGCAACCAGCCCGCGGCCGGCGCAAACCATTGCCCTGGGTGGATACCTCTTCCAAGCCGCCCTGTCGCGCACCTGGCCCAGCAACGCGCTTGCGTCGAACGACGGAGCACTGCTGCTGCTCCAGTCTGCTCCCGATGAGTTCTATGCGGTCGGTAGTGGGCTCAGCGTCAACATCACCCGAGATCCGGATGTGGATGCCAAGATCGCCGGCATCGCCAGCATCGAAGAGGTCGAGCGATCCGGTGATACGTGGCAAACCATCGTCCGTTTAAACGGTGACCAGAGCGACCAGGGGCGGCGCTTCATGCTGGATCCTCATCGTTTCCGCATCTACCGTCTGCGTTTGTACGCTGCCACGCGCTGATCAGGCACTGCTCAGCGCGCTTCAAGATAGTTGCCGAAGCCCACCACCACCGTCGATCCAATCAGGAGAAAGAGCCCAAGCGCCACAAACAGCTTGGTACGCCGGCTCGTGTCCTGCCACTCATGCAGCGCGATGCCCCACAGCGTTGCAAAGATGATGATGCTGGCCATATGCAGCGTCCAACTGGAGAAGTCGTACTTCCCCATCTTCGTCTGCCCCATCGAATAGAAGAAGAACTGGAAATACCAGATCACCCCCGCCAGTGCTGCCAGGACATAATTCTTAAGCAACGCCGCTCCGCGAATGCGAAACGTCTCTTCCGCGTGCAAAGGATCGAAGTCCATTAACGTGTCCCCGGTGGTGGGGGAAGTGCCCATGGGATTCGAACCCGGCGCACCAAAAAACTGCATGACGGAACCGTTCTTCACAATCAGCACCACGGACCACACCAGGTTAGTGAGAAACCCTCCCCACAGGACCACGATCAACACGGGCAGGTTCTGCCACAGCTCTGCCCTGCCCTGTGATACCAGTTCCACACGTGCCAGCTCGGCCAGGGGCTTTCCCGCCGCAAGTCCGTACGCGAAGCAGGAACTCATGATGCCGGCAAACACCGCAACTGCAAGTCCCTTCCCAAAGGAGTAGTCACGCTCTCCCAGCGCGGCCTTCTCCTCGCTTGGAACTTCCATCTCTTTCAGATAGCCAGCGCAGCCGTTCACGGCGATAGCGGCAAGGCAGACTCCCACACCAGCCAGAATCACCTGCCCGCCGCTGCGATGCAGGATGGCTACAATCTGCCCGCTGAAGATAGGCGGCATCAACGTGCCGAACGCCGTGCAGAAGCCCAGCGCGATCGCGTAGCCCAGGCCGATTCCTAGGTAGCGAATGGCCAGGCCAAACGTGAGGCCTCCAAAGCCCCACATCGCTCCCCAGAAGAATGCCGCGTGCAATACCGTAGCGGGCGTCTGATGCAAAATCTGCCCGATGTGCGGCACCAGAAGCCAGGCCATCAACGCAGGAGCCACAATCCAGGCCGCGAAGCCCTGAATGATCCAGTAGATCTCCCACGACCAACGCTTGATGGGACGGAACGGAATGAAGTTGCTGGCCGACGCCAACCCTCCGATCCAGTGATAGACAACCCCTAAAAATGGATTGGGCCCCACGCTTTGCTCCTGTCTTCAATTCCGATTGCTATCAGACCCACGCTGATGGCGGAAGCCGCCTCTTCTCTCTCGCGCCTCTTATCCGCGATCAACACTTAATCATCCGGAACGCAGAGGCGTGCTGCCCAGCCGCGAATTCCATTTCTGCTCAATTGCCCCTCACTGGCGGCCAGTTGCACGGCGAAGTTGCCAATCGTAGAGCCCTCCGCGTTGCCCACGGCTACGTCCAGCCCGGTATCCTCGGCGGTGAGCCGCGTCAACAATCGATTGCGGCTTCCTCCCCCCAGCACGTGAATGCGCTCGATCTCTCTGCCCAGGATCTTCCCCAAATCTCCCACGATCGTGGCGTATCGACTGGCCAGGCTCTCAAAGATCACGCGCGCAAATACCGGCTCATTTCCTGCACAATCTTCGATCTCGGCACAGCCACAGGCTCTGAGCTGCTCATTCAGCAGTGCAGGCATGTCTCCATCCAGCAGCAGACTCGGCGCGTCCACCGCGACGATACCCGGAAACTCACCGCAGCTCTCCGCCCGGGCAATGAGTTCCGTCAGCTCCCAGACACGTCCATCCTTGCGCCATTTCTCCAGGCACTGCTTCAGCACCCACATCCCGTTCACGTTTGTATGGAAGCAGAATCCGCCCGCGGCAGCTCCCTGGTTTGTAAAGCCTCCTGCCAGAGCCTCCGCCGTGGTGATCGGACGATCAATCAACGTGCCCACCAGCGACCAGGTCCCAGAGCAGATGTAGGCAGCCCCATCTAATGAAGTGCAGATGCCGGCGATGGCTGACGCAGTGTCATGGCATGCCGGCACGATGAGGTTCGTATCCCGGAATGCCGGCAACTCCGCCAATGGCCCAGTTAATTTGCCCACGACGGTCCCTGTCGGAACCAGTGGCGGACAAGCTTCAGGCGCTAAATTCAGACGCTGCAAAACGTCGTTGGACCAGTCTCCGGTTTCCACGTCCACCAGCGCCGTATGCGTCGCGTTGGTGTACTCCGCGACTCGCCGCCCGCCCAGCCGATGCAGCAGATATTCAGGCAAGTTGACCCACGGCGCAGCGCGATCGATGCCGCCAGCGGAATCTGCCATGAGCTGATAGGCAGTGTTGATGCGCAGCGGTTGCGCACCAGTGTGGGTGAACATCCACTCCGGTGGTGCCGCCTTGTCCGCATTCTCTTTACTGAGGACGCTGCGCTCGTCGCGATAGCAGTAGGGATTTCCCAGCGGCTGTCCATCCGGCCCCAGGCGAACGTAGTCCACCGCCCACCCGTCCGCAGCCACTGACGCAATGCCTTCTGGCGCCTGCGCTGCCGCCTTCCGCAGCCCCTCTTCGATCCCCTCGGCAATCAGATCGAAGCGCCACTGCAGCGCTCCGTCTACGTGTACCGGCCCATTGGGGATGCGATGAATCAAGTCGATCCGGGGAACTCCGTTCGTCCAACGCAGCAGCGAAACCCGGCAGCTTTCGGCGCCAAGGTCAATCGCCACCCGCGCGCGCCGGTCGGCCGGTTGGACCGGCTCACTCTGCGCTTCTGATTGCGCCGCGCTGCTCACCGCAGAAACGCCTCCGGCAGTCCACCGTCCACCGGAATCATGTGTCCGGAAGTGCAGCGCGACTTCGGACCCGCCAAAAACAGGATGGCCTCGGCGCAGTCAGAGGGATCGATTGGCTGGTGCGTTAGCGTCCGCTTGGCGTAGAAACCCGCCAGCAAATTGCGCAGCTCATCATCGCTCATTGACTCTTCAAAGGCGATCTTGTATTTGCTCAACGAAGCACGCACCCGGTCTCGCGGGAACATCGTCGATCCCTTCACCACCGTAGCGGGTGCAACCCCATTCACGCGCACCTTAGGCGCCAGGCCCACTGCCAATTCACGCACCAGGTGACTCAAAGCCGCCTTGCTCACATCGTAGGCTTCACTGCCACGCTTTGGCACCACAGCGTTGGCTGAACTGGTCAGCACCACCGAACACTCCAGCCCCTGCTCGGCAAAGAGCTTGGCTGCCTCATCGCAGAGCAGGAAGTTCGCCGTCACATTCACGTCCAGCGTCGCCGCCCACTGCGCTTCGGTAATCACTCCGTCCGGCGATGAAGGAAACATTGCGGCTGTGTTGATCAGAATATCCGCTCCGCCGAACGCTGCGACCGTTGCCTTCAACGCCGTCGAGATGGCCTCCCGCTTGCGAATGTCCACTGCCGTCGCCGCAACCAGCTCCTTCGATGCCATCTTGCTCAGCTCATCGGCTACGCTCTGCGCTGCCGCCAGGTCACGGTCGGCAATCATGACATGCGCTCCGCGGGCTGCCGCCAGCAGTGCCGCCTCGCGCCCAATCCCGCTGCCCCCGCCCACAATCAGAGCGATCTTGCGGCTCAGCTCCTTCTCAGGCGGCTGCCGCCGAATCTTTGCCTCTTCCAGAGCCCAATATTCAATCCGGAATGCCTCACTCAACGGCATGGCCACGTAATTTGTGAAGACCTTGAACCCGGCAGGATCCATGCCCTGGCCGCACTGCGGGACGGCCTCGCTCAGCTTTCCCGCAACCTCGCCCTCTTCCAGCAGGCTTGCGCCTTCCATCACGTGAATGGCGTTGGTGTAAAACTCGCCCGTGATGCGTGCCTCCGTCTTGTTCTTGCCGAAGCTGAACATCCCCAATCCCGGAATCAGCACAATAGTCGGATTGGCATCGCGCAATGCAGGAGAATCGGGCACCGCGTGCTTTCGATAGTAGGCGCCGTACTGCTCGCGATACTCATCCAAGGCCGAATCGATATGCGCCTTGAGTGCCGCCACGTCCTCCCCTTGTGCCCAGGGCACAAACAAAGGACGGATCTTGGTACGGATGAAGTGGTCTGGACAGCTTGTACCCAAAAACGCCAGATCTTTGGCATGCGCCGAGTTCACAAATTGCAGCACGTCCGGCGCGTCGCTGAAACTGGCAATCCAACGCCGATTTGCGCTCACACGTCCGCGCAGAAATGGCAGGATCTCCACTGCCAACTCGCTGCGCCCTTCACGCGCTGACGTCGTCTCGCCCCCAAACCGTGTCACGCCCTTGCG
The DNA here is from genome assembly GCA_966443485.1 of uncultured bacterium. Taxonomy (GTDB): domain Bacteria; phylum Acidobacteriota; class Terriglobia; order Terriglobales; family Acidobacteriaceae; genus Telmatobacter. The sequence continues at coordinate 7,185 of CBJOJD010000229.1, forward strand.
CTGCCCATGCTGTGCAATGAACTGCCCCAGATGATCGATCATCGTCAGGGTGTTCACATAGCACTCCCGCTGCGTCTCGCCCCAGGTGAACAAGCCATGTCCACCGAGGACGATTCCATCACAGTTCGGATTCTCCGCCACGGCGCGCTTCAGCATCATGGCCAACTCAAATCCCGGACGCTGCCACGGCACCCAGACCAGCTTGTGGTTGAACTCGCGATTAAATTGCTCCATCTTGGCCTTGCCATTGGCCGAGGCCGCCAGCGCAATCGCCCAGTCCGGATGCAGATGGTCCACATGCGGAAACGGCAAAAAGCCGTGCAGTGGCGTATCAATCGAAGCTGCCACCGGATTGTTGCGGAAGGCGCACAGCGCGTACATCTCCACCATCTCGTCTTCCGCATGTTGCCCACGATATAGCTTCTCCAGCGCTAGCAGCTTCTCCTGATAAAGGGTCGCGAAACCCGTTCGCTTGATGCTGCCCAGATCCCCGCCGCTGCCCTTCACCCAAAGCACCTTCACCGTCGCGCCCGTGAGTGGATCGACCTCGTCGATCTTGGAGCTGGTGTTGCCTCCCGCAAAGTTGGTGATGCGCAGGTCAGAACCCAGCAGATTCGACCGGTAGCGCAGCAACTCAGGTTCATCCAGCGTGCCGGCTACAGCTGGATCCCAGCGGTCTTTAAGAAATTGCAACGAGGGGGAAGCGACAGAAGAAGTTGTCATGGAATTCACCTGATCCGGATATCCAAAGCGACGTTATCACACGTCAATAGCAATAGGGAATCTGTTTCTCAAAAGAATTTTAAACGAATCGGCAGTGCCCTGCACCCGCCTGAAGCACCTAGTTTGCGTTGCCGTGCTCTGCCAGGCTCTCCGGAGTCACCACATGATGGCGCACGTAGTTATAGGGCGGCACGATGTGCCCGCGCAACAACGCTATCCCCAGCTGAATGAGCCGAGGACCGTAGGAATCGGCGCCGTGGGAGATCGAGCCGATGATGGCGCTTTCCTTCTTGCGCATCTCGTCCAGAACTTCGGGGATGCAGTCCTGCCCCACAATGGCGAAATCCTGCTCCCGCCCCGCCTGGCGCGCCGCATCCAGAATTCCCAATGCGCTCGAATCGGTCGAGGCCGCCACCAGCACCCGCTGCCCTTTGCGATGATGCGTGCGGAGAAACTCCGAAACCGCCAAGGCGCTGGCCTGCCGCATCCCGCGTCCCTCGAGCCGCAGATAGCGGTCGGGAGGAATCTGCTCCAGCCGCTCTCGTATCCCTTCGAAAGCGCCCGTAATGCGGCTCTGCACAAAGCTGCCGGCCTCTGAAAAGCCAATTCCCAGAACCCAGTCCGCCTTGCCCCGCCACTTGCCCCGCGCATGCTGGGCCAGCACCGTCCCGGCCTCGTACCCCACCTCGAAGTTGTCCACCCCAAAGTAAGTGGCATTCGGATGCGGCACATCGATGGCTACCAGTGGTATCTCTGCCTTCTTCAGAATGTGCGCGACGTGCGGAGCCACGTGCTCTTCCACCTGGAACTCCAAGACCAGATCCACGCGTTCACGCACAAACTCTTCGGCATTGTGAATCGCAACATCCGGATCGTATCGGTTATCCAGCTGCCGAATCTCAACCCCGGCAGCAGCAGCCGCTGACGCCACAC
>CBJOJD010000230.1:0-8813 GCA_966443485.1 uncultured bacterium
GTCCAGCAGCTGGTTCGCCTGGGAGCCCCCGCCGCGGGCCAAATCGTTCTCGAAGTTGGCGCCTGGAACCTCGCCACCCTATCTGCGGGTTGGCTTACCCCGGTTGAACTGGCCACTCACCAGATCGCACTCAACTACGCCAGCATCACCTACATGGTCCCGCTCGGTGTCTCGGCAGCGGCCGCTGTCAGTGTGGGTCACGCCGTGGGTGCTCACGACCGCCCCCGTGCCCGGCGAGCGGGTTGGATGGCGATGTCCATCGGCACTGCTTTTATGCTCCTGGCCGCCATCGTCTTCCTGGTGGTTCCAGGCCCGCTGATCGCCCTCTATACTCGGGATCCGCAGGTGATGAGCGTAGGACCGCAGCTTCTTTGGCTGGCTGCCGCCTTCCAAATCTTCGATGGCGTGCAGACCATCTCCACCGGGGCCCTCCGCGGCCTGGGCGAGACCCGCGTGCCCATGTTTGCGAACCTCATCGGCTATTGGGTGCTCGGCCTGCCCCTGGGACTCGGTCTGTGCTTCCTCTTGCACTGGGGCATCTTCGGTCTCTGGACCGGGCTCACCCTCGCCCTCGTCGTGATCGCTTCCACTTTGTTGCGCCGCTGGCACCGCGATTCGGCGCGTCCCGACCTTCCTCTTCCGTCAGCCCTCGACGCGCGGCCTGCCCAAGACGGGGAAGTCGCCCGGCTTTGATTCATCTCAATCTCAGACCCTCTTCTCTACTCCTGTTCTTGACGCATAATCTCTTCCCTTTCTGAGACTAGCGAGACTCAAGACAGTTACACCACGGCCACATGGAAAGACGCGGCTGCTGCTAAGTGACTATAATCACAACGGAGCGAAAGACTAACACTCCCTAGAAATCCATCGGAAGGAATCCCGCCAAATGGCGACTGGAGACCTAGCCCTCGGTCAAGAACAGGGCGCATTAAGCGCGCGCCAGCGCGTGGTAAACGACTTCAGCATCAACGTAGCAACGGTGAACGGGTCCGGCTCGCAATCCGCCAATAGCGTGCTGCTGAAGAGCATCTTCGGTATGGGGGTTCCCGTTAGCGGTAAGAACCTCTTCCCGTCGAATATCGCCGGACTTCCCACCTGGTATACCATCCGCGCCAGCAAAGACGGTTATGTTGCCCGCAAGCGCGATTCCGAGATCCTGGTGGCGTTGAACCCTGAAACCGCTCGGGAAGATATCCTCGGCCTGCCCGCAGGCGCAGTCGCCATCTACGAGGAAAACCTCAACCTCAAGCAGTACCGCAACGATGTGGTCTGCTATCCGGTTCCTTTCGATAAGATCACCGCCTCCGTTTGTCCCGAGGCTCGCCTTCGCAAGCTCGTGAAGAACATGGTCTACGTCGGCGTCGTAGCCCAGCTCATCTCCCTCGACCTCCAAGTGGTTGAGCAGAGTGTGAAGAAGCAGTTCGCCAAAAAGCAGAAGGTATTCGATCTCAACTTCGGCGCCGTTAAAGCCGGATACGACTTCGCAGCGGAGAAGCTGGTCAAGCAGGACCCCTTCGTCATCGAAGCCATGAACGAGACCAAGGGCAAGATCATCATCGATGGCAACGCGGCCTGCGGCATGGGTGCCGTATTCGCTGGCGTTACCGTGGTGGCCTGGTATCCCATTACGCCCTCCACTTCGCTGATTGAAGCGACGACCGACCTCCTCAAAAAGTACCGCGTCACCCCTGAAGGCAAGGCCACCTTCGCCGTTGTGCAGGCAGAAGACGAGTTGGCTGCCATCGGCATGGTGCTCGGTGCTGGCTGGGCCGGTGCTCGTTCCATGACCTCGACCTCCGGACCTGGCATCTCGCTCATGGCGGAGTTCGCCGGCCTCGGCTACTTCGCAGAGCTTCCCGGCGTCATCTTCGACGTGCAGCGTACCGGCCCCTCCACGGGCATGCCCACGCGCACCTCGCAGGCCGACCTGCTCTCCACCGCGTTCCTCTCTCACGGCGACACCAAGCACGTTGTTCTGCTTCCTGGTTCCGTGAAGGAGTGTTTTGAGCTCGGTGGCGATGCCTTCGATCTCTCTGAACGCCTGCAGACTCCCGTCTTTGTGCTCACCGACCTCGATCTGGGCATGAACAACTGGATGTCCGATCAGTTCGAATATCCCCAGAAGCCTCTTGATCGCGGCAAGGTGCTCACCGCCGAAGATCTGCAGCGCCTGGGCGGATTCGCCCGCTACCGCGATGTCGACGGCGATGGCATCGGCTGGCGCACACTGCCTGGCACGCGTCATCCCAAGGCTGCCTACTTTACCCGCGGCTCCGGCCACAATGACTCGGCTGCCTACACCGAGAAGCCCGACGAATACCTGGCCATCATGGATCGCCTCACTCGCAAGTTCGAGAACGCGCGCAAGCTCGTTCCCGCGCCCATCGCGGTCAAGGACGGCACCTCCAAGATCGGCTTCCTGGCCTACGGCAGCACCGACTTCGCGCTCCGCGAAAGCATGGACCAGATCAAGAAGCAGTACGGCAAGGATGTCGACTACATGCGCATCCGTGCCTATCCGTTCGCGCACGAGATCCACGACTTCGTCGCCTCGCACGAGCGCGTCTACGTCGTCGAACAGGATCGCGATGCCCAGCTCGCCAGCTTGCTCAAGCTCGATCTGCCCGCCGACCAGGCGACCAAGCTGCGCAGCATCCTGCACTACAACGGCCTGCCTATCGATGCACGCAGCATCACCGAAGAGTTCGCCACGAAGGAGGGCCTCTAAGTCATGGCAACGGCAACCCCTAGTCCGAAAGTCAATCACATCGGCCTGCCCATCGTGGACTACCGCGGTGGCAAGTCCACCCTGTGCGCGGGCTGCGGCCACAACGCGATCTCGGAGCGCATCATCGACGCTATGTTCGAAATGGGCGTCGAGCCGGAACGCGTGATGAAGATGAGCGGCATCGGCTGCTCCTCGAAGAGCCCGGCCTACTTCATGAGCCGCTCGCACAGCTTCAACAGCGTGCACGGCCGTATGCCCTCGGTCTCTACTGGCGCCATCCTCGCCAACCACACCATGACCACCCTGGGTGTCTCCGGTGACGGCGACACTGCCTCCATCGGCATGGGTCAGTTCGTGCACCTGCTGCGCCGCAATCTCCCGATGATCTACATCATCGAAGACAACGGCGTCTACGGTTTGACGAAGGGGCAGTTCTCGGCCACCGCCGACATTGGCTCCAAGCTGAAGACCGGCGTCATCAATGACCTGCCCGCCATCGATACGTGCGCTTTGGCCATCCAGCTTGGCGCCACCTTCGTGGGCCGCTCGTTCTCTGGCGACAAGAAGCAGCTCAGCGTTATGCTCAAGGCTGCCATTGCGCACAAGGGAACGGTCATGCTCGACGTGATCAGCCCCTGCGTGACCTTCAACGATCACGAGGGCTCCACCAAGAGCTACAAGTTCATGCAGGACCACGACGAGCCGGTCAACGAAGTTGGTTTCGTCGCCAGCTTCGAGGACATCGAAGTCGACTACGACTCCGGCCAGGTCTACGACGTGCAGATGCATGACGGCTCCAGCCTGCGCCTGCGCAAGCTGAAGGAAGACTACGATCCCACCAACAAGGCCAATGCCGTGCGCACGCTCATGGAGAGCGCGGAGAACGGCGAAGTCCTCACCGGCGTCTTCTACGTGGACACGCAGAAGCCCACCTTCATCGATCTGCTCAATGTGGTCGATGAACCTCTGGGTACGCTGCCCGAGTCGCAGACCCGTCCGCCCAAGTCCGCACTCGATCAGCTCATGACCAATCTGCAGTAGCGTAGTCAGCAACCAGCAGCACAAAAGCCCCGCTCCGGCGGGGCTTTGCTGGTGAGGGAAGGTCCGCATCGCAGGAACACGTACCTACTTAGCCGCCGAGGGATGATCAACTCGCATCAATGAGTAGGTTACCAACAAAAAAGCCCCGCCTGAGACGGGGCCTTTCGAGATTTTCCATACTTATCGTGCTGAGCTCGTCACCCGCACGCCCAGGGCATTGAGCTTGCTCCGCGCCTGCTGCGCCTCCGGCGTCTGCGGATGCCGCTGAATCAGCGATCGCAGTTCGTGGATACCTGCCTCGCGCTTGCTCAGTTGCAGTAGCGAGAAGCCCTTATGCAGTTGCGCCGCTGCTGCCTTCGAGCTGTTGCTGAAGTTCTCCAGAACCGTGTTGTACGCTTTCACCGCATCGCTATAGTTCTGCTGCCGGTAGGCGATCTCTCCCAGGTAGAACTGCGCGTTGCCGGCCAGCTCGTCCTGCGGATAGAACTGCAAAATCTCCTGAAACTCTCCCGTGGCCACGTCGTAATGGCCGCTGTTGAAATCCCGGACGCCGGACTGGTAGGTATCCTGCAGCGGAGGAGCCGCATTGGCCGCGGGTCCCTGTGCTGCCCCAGGCGCGCCAGCAGCTCCCGGCGTCGTAGGTGCGCCGCCCACGCCCGGCTGTTGGCCGGCTGGCGGAGCCTGCGCGTTCTGCAACTGAGTTTGCAAATCCTGCAGCGACTTATCCAGCTTGCTGATGCGAGCCTTTAGCTCATCCAGCGAATCGTTGACCGATTGCACCTGGCCCGATGTGCTATCCAGCTTGCCGCTCAGCGCCTCGTTCTGCGCGCCCACCTTCTGTTGCAGCGCATCCATGGACGAGGAAACCCGGTTGCTGTTGTCCACCGCCTGCTGCACCAGCCCCTGCAGAGCACCAAAGCGGGTGTCCATCGTGGACTGGAGCCGCTGCACCATGTCCATCAGCTGCTGCACCTGGGTCTGCAGCTGAATGATCTCCTTTGAAGCCGCATGGGCTCGCGGCGGTGCAGAGAGACTCAGGCTTCCGAATAGAACAGCAGCCATCAGCGAAAAGCGAATTGTGCGTACGTTCTTCATCATGATCACCACGAATGCGAACAACTGGAAAAGCTGACAGCTAACAGCTTACAGCAGACGGAAAGCACAGAAACAGTGAATGAGTGAAGCAGTGAAAAAGTGAACTAGTGAAACAGTGAAGCAGTGAATTTGAGAAACAGTGAAAAAGTGAACTAGTGAAACAGTGAATCAGTGAAGCAGGAACCGGTGAGAAACAGAGGAGAAAAGCAGCATGCATGTTGGTCTTCTCTGTCTACTTCTCTGTTTCTCTGATTCACTCTTTCACTCTTTCACTTCTTCACCCTTTTCACTGATTCTCTGTTTCACTCATTCACTTTTTCACTTCTTCACCTTTTCACTTCTTCACTTCTTCACTCTTTCCCTTCACTCGTCCCTACCGATCCATCGAGAACCCGGCACGGCGGTTCTGCTGCCAGCAATCCTCGGTGGACTCCGTGCAGAACGGCTTTTCCTTGCCGTAGCTGATCACCCGAATGCGGCTGGCCGCTACCCCGGCGTTCACCAAAGCGTTCTTGGCTGCTTCTGCACGGTTCTGGCCCAGCGCTAGGTTGTACTCGTTGGAGCCGCGCTCGTCGCAGTAGCCACCGATTACCACCTTGATGTCGGGATGGCTGCTCAGGTAAGCGGCGTCCTTCGAGAGCGTCGCCTGCGCGTCGCTGCGGATGTCGGCAGTGTCGTAGTCGTAGAAGATGTCCTGCACGTTGGCTTTGAACTCTTCTTCCGCACTCATGGTATTGCTTGGCACCGGAACTGCTGCGGGCGGCGGCGTCACCGTAACCGTCGCGGTCGCGTCGGCGGTCCCACCGTCTCCACGCGCCACCAGGTGATACGTGGTGGTGGTCGAAGGCGTAACCGTCTTCACGCCGGAGGTCGGCAGATCGCCTAGTCCTTCAATCGACACGCTGGTCGCGTCCGTCGTGCGCCAAGTCAACACCACCTGATCGCCCGCCGATACCGAGGTCGGGGTCGCGGTCAGCTGTGCGGTCGGGGCGGGCGCCGGCGGCGGAGCCGTGGCAGCGGGAGGAGTCGGCTTCGGCTTCTTCTTACAACCGCCAACGGCAACCAGGGCAACAAGCAGCAAAACAGGTACCAAAACGCGATAGATTCGTTTCAAGATGGTTCTCCTCACAATCGAATTGGAGCCTTTTCCACCGGTTCAATCGACCGTCTATTTCCATCCCGGCAGAGCGCTCCGCAGGTAAATCTCACTGGCAACGCTTCTTCAATACATTCAGGTACTGCAAACGCGTAGCAGGGCGGGGAATCGTTTCCACTGCACGCCTCCAACATCATAGCGCCGGAGATCCAGCTTCCGGCGCCGCAAAACCAGTTCGCTACTTCCAACTCCAGTTCGGCATGAAGTTGTTCCCGCTATGGGTCAACTCCTGCTGCTGCGTCCCATCCGCCAGCATCGACCAGATCTGCGTATGCCCGCCGATGGTCCGCTCAAACACAATATGCCGCCCATCCGGGGACCATGTCGGAAAATCGTTGCTGCCTGAATCGTGGGTGAGCTGTAGCCAGCGCTTGCTGGCAATGTCCATCATGTAGATGTCCTGCCCGCCCGGCGCTCCCGGACCGTACTTGCGATTCCAGCTGAAAGTCAAAAATTGCCCATCCGGCGACCACGACGGGGAGATGGCATAGCCGCCATCCGTCATGCGCTGCACGTTGGCGCCGTCCTGGTCCATGATGTAGATCTGCGGCAGCCCCGTCCGCCCGCTGACAAAGGCTAATTGGGCATTGGTGCGTGGGTTCCAGGTGGGTGAGACGTCGGATTTGCGGAATGCGGTGAGCTGATGCAGATTTCCCCCGCTGGCGTCCGCCACCCATATTTCGGGGTCTCCCGATCGCGCTGAGGAGAAGGCGATTTTAGTTCCGTCACCCGACCAGGCTGGAGAAAAGTTGTTGCCACCTGCTGCCCCCCCAGGGAAACTCACCATGCGTCCAAGATCCAGCGAATACATGCGGATCGCCCACCCTTCCTTGCCCAGGGCGCTGAACGCAATTCGGCTGTTGTCCGGTGAGATGCGCGGTGAGAGCGCCGTGCTGCCCAGATGGGTGATCGGATGCTGGTTCTGGCCGTCGTAGTCCATGCCCCAGATCTCTTTGTTCCCGCTACGCGCGCTCACAAAGTAGATCTTCGTCTCCGCGATCCCGTTAATTCCTCCGCCCAAACGCAGAATGATCTCGTCCGCGAATCTGTGGGCGATGGTCCGAGCCATGTCCTGCGACGCAGCTTCGTTATACTGTCGGGCCAGCACCTGTGCGCTGTTGGGGTTCTGCGCATCGAACAGCCATCCGTAGACCACCAGCCGGCCATTCTCCGCCTTCAGGGCGCCGAACGCTACCATTGCGGCACTCGAGGGCGCTGCTGCCCATGCCCCAAGGTTGATCTCCTGCGGCGATCCCGGCATCGCTGGGGGCGCCATGCTCTTCGACACCATGTCGAAGACGCCTGAGTTCGCCAGATCGTTGAACAGCGTGGAGTCGAAGGTCGCCTTCAATGATGGAGTGCTCGGGTCGCCGCCCACCGGCTTGAAATCCGCTGCGGCCAAACGAATCCGCTGATTGCCCAGATTCGTGCCCGCATGCACCCAATCCTGGGCCCACGCATGCGGGATCGAGAGACCTGCCAAGACAAGCAAAACTGCGAACAATCGGGGAGTGTTGAACTTCATGCTGAGTGCAATCCTTCCTCAAGAAGAAGAGAGCGTAGGCTGGCCATTGTGCATGTGTTCCGCCGCGGGCCTCTGCGTGCCCTGCGCTTAATACTCACAATAATAAGAGACGTTCAACGTGCTGCCGTTATAGCCCGGCGGAAGGGGACCAAATGTGTCTACACGCTGGGCCGCCAGTACGCACGAGCGATCCAGCGTCGGACTCCCGCTCGACCGGTCCAGCTGCGCCCCACTCGCACTGCCGTCCCGGTGAATCGTGAACACGATGTAGGCCCGCGCCCCCTTCGGCGTCCGCGGATCTACCTGATAGCGGTTCCAATTCTGCGACATCTTTTGGTTGATCGCGTTTACATACCACCCAAAGCGGCTGCCAAAATCTCCCTGCGTAATCGACGTCGGCCCTGGGGAGGTCTGCCCCGTCACCGCTCGGGGAATGTTGCTGCCTGCCTGTTCGCCGTAGTATGCCCGATTGGTCGGCTGCGGAGTCGGCTGCCGCGGTGGCGTGCGCGGAGCCACCTGCTGCTTCGGCTTCTCCCGCTTGCCCTGGATGGGAATTGCTTCCTCGTCCACCTTCGGCGCAGCCTTGGGCGTAGGAGGTGCCGGTGCCTGGCTGGGCGTCTCTGTCGCCAGCACATTCTGATTCTGCGGCTGGTCCGAGGGCAGGGGAATCGCCGAACTCACCAGATTCACCCGAATTGCACCGCCATTGGTCGCCCCACCCCACAAGTTGGAGTGGAAAAATCCTCCCAGGTAAAAATAGAGAATGACCGTCGTGGCGATGCCCGCATGCAGCAGAAACGAGCCCGTCGCCGGCGCAAACGCCGACTCGCCCACCAGCTCCCGCTCCAGTTGTTCGTCGCCTTCCAGTAGCGTGCTCATATTCCTGATACCCGGGTGTTCAGGTCTGTGGTTCCCAGGACTGTCATCCTGAGCGGAGCGCAGCGAAATTCAGTGATCTGCGGCCGTTCTTCAACCAATCGCAAATCCAGCAAGAAATCCAGGAGATACCACTCCCATCTCTATTCTCCGCCCGTGGAACCCTTGGTTTCCAGCGCCTCGGTCACAATCGAAATGTTCGTAATCCCCGCCTGCTTCACTACATCCATCACGCTCGCAAACGCACCAAACGGTACCCGCTTGTCCGCGCGCAGATAGATCACCTGCTTCGAAGGGTCGGTGTTCCCCTGGCGCAGCCGTTGCGGCAGTTCGTTGATGTTGACTGGCTTGTCGTCGAGAAACAGGTTCTGCTCGCGATCGATCGTCAACAC
>CBJOJD010000231.1:0-8795 GCA_966443485.1 uncultured bacterium
GCGCGCCGCCTCGGTCGAGAGGGCGCGTGCTTCCGCATTGGCGGTGATCTTTTCGGCGTAGTTGGCATCGGCATACGGATTCTCGAACAGTCCCGCGCGGAACTTCATGAGCAGCATGCGGCGTACGGCTGCGTCGATCTGCGCCTGGTCCTTGCCGCCGGCCTCGGCGATATCCGGCTTGCCGCCGCCCGCTCCGCCCACCAGCTTGGCCACCGCGCCCACCAGCTTGCCTGCCTGGATGCGCTTCACCAGACCCGGCGTGACACCGGCGATGATGGCCACCTTGCCTTCGGGCTGGGCCGATGCCAAGATCACCACGCTCTCCCCGGCCTTCTGCTTCAGGTTATCCACCAGCGTGCGCAACTGCCCGCGCTCCAGATTGTCCGCGCGATGCCGCAACACCTTGATGCCCTTGATCTCGACCGCCTGGGACAGAACAGCGTCCAACCCACCCGCAGCCGACTTCATGCGCATCTCTTCCAGTTCACGACGCAGCCGCTTCAACTCGTCCTCTTGCGAGGCCAGTTTGGCGCGGAAGCCCTCCGTCAGATTCTCCGTCGAGGGCACCAGCTGTTCCACCATCTTGCCCACGGCAAAGTCGCGCCGGAAGGCATCCAGCGAGCCAAAGCCGCTGATGGCCTCCACGCGGCGCACGCCCGAGGACACCGAGGTTTCGCCCGTGAGTTTGAGCAAGCCGATCTCGCCCGTCGCAGCGGTATGGGTGCCACCGCACAGCTCCGTCGAGAAGCCATCGGTCAGCCGCACTACGCGTACCTTGTCCCCGTACTTTTCGCCGAACAGCGCCATGGCGTGGTACTCGTTCACCGCCACATCGATCGGCACGTCTTCCAACGTCTCGACTTTGGTGTTGGCCAGGACTTCGCGGTTGACGATGCTCTCAATCTCCTGCAGCTCCTCGTCCGCCACCTGCGCAAAATGCGAGAAGTCGAAGCGCAGGCGGTCGGGATGCACGGCCGATCCGGCCTGCTTCACATGCGGTCCGAGCACCTGGCGCAGCGCCGCATGCAGCAGGTGCGTTCCGGTGTGGTTGCGGCGAATGGCATCGCGGCGCTCGCCGTTGACGACGGTTTGGACGCGATCTCCCACCGCGAGTGGCTGCCTCAGAATCGCCTTGTGCGCGCGCACGCCCTGCACTGGGAGCACGCAGCCCACGATCTCCGCCACCGTAGAATTTCCGTCCGGAGCAAGGAAGACGCCGGTATCGCCCACCTGGCCGCCCGAGTCGCCGTAGAAGCTGGTGTGATCGAGCACCACCTCCACCTCCTCACCGGCGGCGGCCGCGGGAACACCTTGGCAGCCCTTGAAGATGGCCAGCACCTAACAGTAGCTGGAAGTGAGCGAGCGATAGCCCTCGAAGTCCGTACGCGGCAGATCGCGAAACGCAGGACTGGCGGTCTTCTGGCTGCCCCCCTTCCATGAGGCGCGAGCGCGGGCCTGCTCCTCGGCGCGGGCACGCTCGAAGCCTTCGTCGTCGAACTTCACGCCCGCATCGCGAGCCGCATCCACCATGAAGTCCAGCGGCAAGCCGAAGGTTTCGTACAGATGGAAAGCATCCGTTCCTGGAAAAACTACCTCCTGACGAAGCAGATAGTTTGTGCCGCACTCGTCGCCCCAGTACTCTCCGCGAAACTCCAGATATCTTTGCTGAATGCTGTCGTAGAGGTCATTGATCCGTTGGATATCGTCATTGGATTGCGACGACGCGCTGGCCTTCTCCAAAGCCACAAATTCCGTCAATAACTTCTTCTTTTCCTTTAGCTGAGAAAGCTCTTCATTCAACCGCGTCAGCCCAAACTTCAGCACGCGATCGAACTGCTTCTCTTCCGCTTCGACCACCCTGGCCACGCGATCGGCGGAGTCCTTCAGCTCGGGATACGCGCTGGCCATCAGGTCGCGCACGGCGTAGACCATCTGGTAGAGGAACGGCTTCTCCTGCCCCAGCAAGCGTCCGTGACGGATGCCTCGCCGCATGATCTTGCGCAAGACATAGCCGCGGCCCTCGTTGGAGGGCAACACGCCATCGTGAATCAGGAACGTCGCCGCGCGGGCGTGGTCGGCAATGATGCGCAGGCTGGCCGCATCGTCATCAGCGGTGCGCGTCTCCTGCTCCAGCGCCTTGTCGGAGACACGCTTTCCCGTCAGCTCTTCGGCACGTTCGATCAGCGGCGTGAACAGGTCGGTCTCGAAGTTGGAGATCTTGCCCTGTAGCACCGCCGAGACGCGCTCCAGCCCCATGCCGGTATCGATGGACGGCTTGGGCAACGGCGTCAGCTTGTAGCCCGTGGTTTTGCCGTTCTCCACAATAGCGGAACGATCGAACTGCATGAACACCAGGTTCCAGATCTCGACGTAGCGGGCATCGTCCTGGCCGAAGGGCAGATCCTTGCCGTGCTCGCTGGCCTCCAGGCCCATGTCGTAAAAAATCTCGGAGCACGGTCCGCAGGGGCCCGTTTCGCCCATCTGCCAGAAGTTATCCTTCAGGCCGTATTCGAAGATGCGCTCCTTGGGAACGCCCGCCGCGATCCAGAACTGCTCGGCCTCGTCGTCGCGAGGTACGCCGTTGGCCGGGTCGCCCTCGAAGATGGTCACGTACAGCCGGTCCTTGGTGATGCCGAACCACTCCGGGCTGGTCACCAGCTCCCACGCGTAGGCAATGGCATCGCGCTTGAAGTAGTCGCCAAAGCTGAAGTTGCCCAGCATCTCGAAGAAGGTGTGGTGGCGCCGCGTAAAGCCAACGTTCTCAAGATCGTTGTGCTTTCCGCCGGCGCGGACGCACTTCTGCGAGGTGGTGGCCCGCGAGTAGTCGCGCCGTTCCGAACCGAGGAAAAGGTCCTTGAACTGGTTCATGCCGGCGTTGGTAAACAGCAACGTCGGATCATTGGCCGGCACCAGCGAGGAGGAGTGCACCCGGCGGTGCCCCTTCGTCTCAAAAAAGCGCAAAAAGAGCTCGCGTATTTCGTTCCCTGAGCGATATTGCATGGCTACCTTAGTGTAAATGCGAATCGCAGCGGGGCCGGCTGGGTGGCGCGGGCTTCCCAGGCGGCTGTCGGGCGGAGCTTCCGGCCCGCGCGCGATGTGACGCGGGCGGCTGGGTATCCGCCAGTACAGCCGGTCAGGAGACCGGCGCTACCTGTCAGCTGTCATTCTCCGGCTTTCTGTCTTTGGCTGGCAGGTAGAAAGCGCGAGCAAATCACCCCGCGACCAGCAGCCAAACCTGGGAGGGACATTGCCAAACAAGTTCCTGAGAATCCCGCTGGTGATCCGTCATGCCTCACCACCGTTCTGTGTCGCTTCGTCGCCCAGATTCTCCAACGCACCCAGCGATTCCTCCGGTACATTCCATTGGCGAAGCACCTTGTAAATCACCCCGGTCGAAAACCCTGCCGCCACCAGCCGCCGCATGACCCGGGCCGTCTCCTTCTCGTTCTCCGGCTTGCGAATGCGCTTGCGCTCCAGGTGCTGCCGAGCCAGGGCCTCCTCGTCGGTGTTGCCGTAGCGAGCCTCCACAGCATCGTTCACAATGCTGGGAGCGACGCCCTTCTGGGCCAGCTTTTGCCGCACGGATCGCTGCCCGAGCTTCTCGTTTTCCTGGCGAAGACGCGCGAAGGTCTCGGCATAGTCCGCGTCATTCAGGTAGCCGTACTCCTTCAGCCGGGCCACCACGGCGGCAATCACCGACTGGCCTGCATCCCCCGGCTCCACGCGCGATTGCATCAGGCGACGCAGCTCGGTCTCGGTGCGCATCCGCCGCCCCAGGGCCTTGATAGCGTAGTCGTACAGGCCGGCTTCGTTGAGCGGCGCTCGCGGCGATTTGGACCGGAAGGACAGCTTTTAGCTCCTAGTTCTTGCGCTAATGTTCATCCCCCCCGCCTGTACGCTGTCATCCCGAGGCGCAGCGAGGGGCTCACAATGCCTGCAACCTGCCCCGGGATTCTGCCCGTCTCTCGGCGGACGCCATCCTGGGCTATTCTCCTGCGCTCCCTCAGGGAGCTTGCTTTTTTGTACTCTTCGCGGCCTCGCACGGAGTGGGTGTTTTCGCTTGGTAGAAAAGCAACCGCAGGTCCTTCGACTACGCGAGGCGCAAACAGCGCGTCTCGTTTCGCTCAGGATGACAGCATAACGGGAACTAAGGCTAACCAGCTAGAAGCTAATGGCTAGAAGCTGCTGTTCCCGTCCACTGATCCACCCAGTCGTTCACCGTCTTGTACCAGAGCTGCGAGTTTTGCGGCTTCATCACCCAGTGGCCCTCGTCGGGAAAGTACAGCATCTTGCTGGGAACCCCGAGCAGTTGCAGCGTATCAAAGAGCTGAAAGCCCTCGCTTACATCCAGCCGGTAATCAAGCTGCCCATGAACCACCAGCGTGGGCGTCTTGAAATGGGTGGCCGATAGCGCCGGCGACCACTTGCGGAAGGGATTCTCCGCATCCGGCTTGCCGTAGTAGTCCCACGGGTGCCCCTTGAACTCCCAGATGTTGAACCAGTCCTCCTCGGTGGTGCCGAAGGCCGACTCGGGATTGAACATGCCGTCGTGGCTCACGACACACTTGAAGCGATCCGTGTGTCCGATGATCCAGTTCGTCATGTAGGCGCCGTAGCTCGCGCCCAGCGCGCACTCGCGATTCTTGTCGATGAACGGGAACTTGCGTTCTGCGGCGTCCAAACCTTCCATGAGATCCGAAAAAGGCTTGCCGCCCCAGTCGCCATTCACGCCGTCGACAAAGGCCTGGCCGTAGCCCGTCGATCCGCGTGGATTGATCATCACCACCACGTAGCCATTGGCGGCGAACAATTCGGCGTTCCAACGATACGACCAGGAATCGTCCCACGCCCCCTGCGGCCCGCCGTGAATCAGGAACTTCACCGGGTATTTCTTGTTCGGATCGAAGTTGGGAGGCGGAATCAGGAAGCCTTGCACTTTGGTGCCATCCTGCGCCGTGAACCAGAAGGACTGCATCTTGGGCAGGTCAAGTTGGGCGAGGAGGGCGTCGTTGAGGTGGGTCAGTTGCCCGAGAGGGGATTCATCGTAGGTGCCCACACCAGGTACATCTTTCACAATCGCCGGGGTATCCCCGAGACTTACGATGGCAACTTCAGACGGCCGGTCTACTCTCATCTGCGCCGCAACAAGACCTCCGATCCCTCCCTTTTCGACCATGCCTGGCCGATCAGGTATCGACAAAATGTGGAGATCGCTGAACTCTCCATCTTTCGTGATTTGCTCGGCCAAGTCATATCGCAGGCCAATAACGTAGAGGTTCGCCTCACCACGGCTACCACTCGCGAACGCGATCTGTTGCGAGCTTTTGCCCCACGCAAACTCATCCACCCAATTCTCGAACTTCGGCAGCAGATCCTTGCCTGTCTTTGTACCGCGATCATAGAGCCACAGCCGGAACTTATCGCTCTCATACCCTGCGCGTGCCTGGCTGCGCCACGCGAGGTATTTGCCATCCGGCGAGTAGGCAGGATTGAAGTTCCCACCGGCCGACGTGCTCATCTTCACCGGCTTCGCCGCGGGGTTCGTCAGGTCCAGTGTGTAAATTTGCGCGCTGGTCGAGATGGCCGGCACCGGATCGGGATTCTCCGTAAACGCCAGCTCCTTCGAGTCGGGCGAGATGTCGCAGCCGCATCCACCGCCCTCCAGCGAAAACGGCGGAACATCGTGCGGATCCTCGGGATTCAGATCGCGCGCGGCCCCCGTCTCCGTCGACGTCACAAACAAGTGCGACCTCTTCTCGCCGGTGTAGTGGTTCCAGTGCCGGTAGAGAAGTTGGGTGAAGATCTGCGCCTTCACCTTGCTGGCCGCTGCCGCCGCATCCTTCTCGGCATTGCACTTGTCGCCCACGCCGCCATCCGCAGGCGTAATCACCGGGCAGTCGGGATAGACCGCCGACGTAAACACGATCAACTTTCCGTCCGGCGCCCACTTGGCGTTGTCCGCTTCCGTGGCGATGTCGGTCAGCTTGCGCGGGTTTGCGGTCAGACCTGTCGCGGTGTCGAAATCCGCCAGCCACACCTGCTGCGCACCCGACCGGCTCGACAAGAACAGAATCCGCTTGCCGTCCGCCGCAAACTGCACGCCGCTATCGCCCGCCTGCAAGACAGCCAGCTTCTGCGCCTCTCCGCCAGCGATGGCCTGAATGAAACTCTCGGTGGTCTTGGAGTTCTTTTCGAGATCGACGCTGGTCACGCCGTAGACCAGCCACTTGCCGTCCGGTGAAACGGCGGTCTCACCCAGCCGCTTCATCTTCATCATGTCTTCGAAGGTCATCGGGCGCTTGGCCGCAGCAGCCTGCGCCGATGCGAGTGAGCAAAAGCTCATCGCGGAAAAGAGGGCGAGCGAGAAGATGAATCGGGGTCTATGCATGGTGGTTTCCGAAGGCGCGCAAATCTACCACGGCGCGTGAAGAGAAAGTGTACACCGCACTGCGCGTAGCCGAACGTGATGAGCGCGATGGGATCGAATCTCCCTTGCGGCAGACAGGAGGATAGGATTGCAGCGGGCTGAAACGTCGATGCAGGTCCTTCGACTCGCTGCGCTCGCTCAGAATGACGGCGGGGGAATGGCTGCATACTATTCCGCAGCCAGCACTGCATCTGCCACCCGCGCTGCCTCCACCGCGGGACGCACACTGTGCACACGCACGATGGAAGCGCCATGAAGGATGGCCGTCACCATCGCAGCCAGACTCGCGAATTCGCGCTGATCGACAGGAGCCGGCTCGCCGCCATAGAACTGCGCGAGCGTATGCCCCAGGAAGGACTTGCGGGAGAGCCCCGCCAGCAGCGGCCGCCCCAGCTCCAGCAACTCCGCCTGCCGCGTCAGCAGAGCATAATTCTCACCGAACCGTTTGCCAAAGCCATATCCGGGATCGAGCACGATGGCCTCGTCCGCGATACCGCTGGACCGCGCCGTCTCCAGGCTGCGCATCAATCCTAGCCGGACCATGCTCAGAACCTCGTCCGGAGCAAGCCGCGGCTGGGTGCGCCACTCCTCCTGCAATCCCCGCGTGTGCATCAGCACCACGCCTGCATGCTGCTCGGCGCATACATGCGGCATCTCGCGATCCCACGCAAAGCCGCTCACATCGTTGACGATCTCCGCTCCGGTTTTGAGCGCCGCCAGTGCCGTAGATGCTTTGTAGGTGTCCACCGAGACAATCGCCTCGGGGACCTCGCGCAGCAGCCGCTCGAGGACCGGAAGAAGGCGGGCCTGCTCCTCTTCTGCACTAACGCTGGGTGCAGCGGAGCCGGCGTGCGCACCGGGCCGCGTGCTCTCCGCGCCCAAGTCCAGAATGTCAGCACCTTCCTCCAGGCACTGGATGCACCTCTTCACTGCCGCAGGGGTATCCAGGTACGCCCCGCCGTCGCTGAAAGAATCGGGCGTGATATTCACCACCGCCATCACCAGCGTGCGCGCGCCCAGTTCCAGCGAGCGTGTGCGCAGTTGCCAGCGAGCGAGTGTGCGAGAGGTACGCGCCATGAGCCTTCCTGCTTCGATTGTATGGGTCGAGGCAAATTACACATCGGCTCACGTTGCGGGACCCTGCTACACTCCCGCCATGCTCCTACTTCGGCGGATCCTCGTCACTGCACTCTTGATGTCGTTGCCTGCTCCTCTCTCCTTCGCGCAGACCGCGCAGCATAGGGCTGTATCTCACGCGAGCGCTCCTCATGGCGCTCTGGGAGAACGCATCAATGCCATCCTCTCGGATCCCGCACTAAGCCACGCCACCTTTGGAATCAGCGTGGCCACGCTCGATGGCCAATCGCTCTACGGGCTGAACGAGGGACGGCTCTTTATCCCCGCCTCCAACGGCAAGCTCTTCACCACCGCAACGGCCTATGCGCTGCTACCCGTCGACACGCTCACCTGGACGACCAATGTCGCAGCTTCGGGCACCGTCGAAGCCGAAGGCACACTGCATGGTGACTTGGTGATCCTGGGTTCTGGCGATCCCACCCTGAGCGCGCGGCACTATCCCTACGAGCCTCCGCCGGCAACGCCAACCGCGGCGCCTGCTGAAGCCGCGCCCAAGCCCGACCCCATGGCGGTTCTGGACTTGCTCGCCCAGGAGGTGCTCCAGACCGGAGTGCGCAAGGTAGACGGCAACGTGGTTGGCGATGATAGCTACTACCTGGACGAGCCCTACGGCATTTCCTGGGGCTGGGACGATCTGCAGTGGGCCTACGGCGCGCCCGTCTCCGCGCTCTCATTTAACGAGAACACCGCGGAGCTGGAGATTCAGGCTGATGCCAGCGCTCCCGCACCGGGCGCCACCCTGGCCACGTGGACACCAGCACTGGACTACTACACCCTGGACAACACGATGACCATCGCGGCTCCAGGGGAAACTCCGCATCCCGGCCTCGACCGTCGGCCCGGCAACCGGCTGGTGCGCGCCTTCGGTACGGCTCCCAAGAGCGGCATGCACGCGCAGCTGGCCATAGAGGATCCCGCCGAGTACACGGCCCTGGCATTCAAGGACGCACTGCTCCATCGCGGCATCAGCGTGACCGGCACGGCAACTTCAGCCCATCGCTATCCGATCGTCACCACTGATTTTTCCGCCGAGCGCGAATCCCCCATCAAGCCGCCTCTGACCCGCTCTGCCCTTACCACCATCGCCGCGCCGCTTGAGGGGCGCAAGGTGCTGGCCTCGCGGGTCTCGGTTCCCGTTGCTCAAGACATCAAGGTAACCAACAAGCTCAGCCAGAACCTGCATGCAGAGCTCTTGCTGCGGCTGCTGGGCAAGACCTTCGGCACCGAAGGC
>CBJOJD010000232.1:0-8696 GCA_966443485.1 uncultured bacterium
GTTGGGCTTTCAGTGCTGGGAGTGATGTTTCTCCTGGCGATGATGGCGAAGCTCTTCGTCAAGGCGGGACCGAACGAGGCGCTGATCGTCTACGGCTTCAAAGGAAAACGCGTGCGCATCGGACACGGCACTGTCGTATTCCCATTGTTCGAGAGCTGTCGCATGCTTTCGCTCGAGCTGATGTCGTTCGACGTCGCGCCGCAGCAGGACCTGTACACGAACCAGGGTGTCGCCGTATCGGTCGAAGCCGTGGCGCAGATCAAGGTACGCAGCGATCAGGCGTCGATCCTCACCGCGGCCGAGCAGTTCCTGACCAAGGCACCGCAGCAGCGCGAAGGCTTGATTCGCCTGGTAATGGAAGGCCACCTGCGCGGCATCATCGGTCAGCTCACCGTAGAGCAGATCGTGAAGGAGCCGGAGATGGTGGGCGACCGCATGCGCTCCACTTGCGCCGACGACATGAGCAAGATGGGGCTGGAGGTCATCTCGTTCACCATCAAGGAGGTCCGCGACAAGAACGAGTACATCGCCAACATGGGCCGGCCCGATGTGGCGCGGATCCGGCGCGATGCGGATGTGGCGACTGCAGAAGCCGAACGCGACACGGCAATCCAACGTGCAAATGCGCAGCGCGAAGCGGCCGTTGCCAGAGCACAGGCGGATCAGGATCGAGTGATTGCGGAGACGGCATCGCAGACACGGCAGGCAGAGGCGCAACGCGACCTGGACATCAAGAAGGCAGAGTACGCCGAGCAGAGCCGCCGCCAGCAGGCGTCCGCCGACAAGGCCTATGAGATCCAGACCAACATCATGCAACAGCAGGTGACGGCGGAACAGGTAAAGGTGCAGCAGGTGGAGAAGGAAGGCCAGATCAAGGTGCAGGAAGCAGAAATTCTGCGCCACGAAAAGGAACTCATCGCCACCGTGTTGAAAGAAGCCGAGATCAATCGCCAACGCATCGAGACCCTGGCTGCTGCCGAGAAGGCTCGCCTGGTGACGGAAGCGGAGGGCCGTGCAGCTTCGATTCGTGCGGAAGGCGAGGCGGAAGCTTCGATCATCTTCCAGAAGGGCGAGGCGGAGGCCAAGGCCATGAACGTGAAGGCTGAGGCTTATCAGGAATGGAACCAGGCCGCAGTGGTCGACAAGCTGTTGACCAACATGGCAGACGTAGTGCGCGCGATGGCCGAACCGTTGAGCAAGGTGGACAGGATCACAGTGGTCTCCACCGGAGGAGACGGTGCCGCCGGGGTAAACAAGATCACCGGCGATATGACGAAAATCGCCGCGCAAGTGCCGGCGTTGTTTGAGGCTCTAAGCGGGATGGACATTAAGCAGTTGATGTCGAACGTGAAGAGCATCAAGCAAGGGCCCCAAGCCAATGGAGCGGATAAAAGCTAGCTGTTCGCTCCTGGCTGGTTGTGACGAGGCGACGGCGGTGGTCTCAGGTCTCGCAATCGAGACCTGGGGCACCCAGCCGCATTCGCGAATACGAACGGGCCCTCACGAAAGAGAGAGCACATGAAGCGGATGTTATCGATTGCGGTGTTGGGATGCATGCTAGGCGCGGCCGGCTTTGCGCAGGATCAGGCCGCTAAACAGAAAGCGGCGGAACAGGTTGCGCAATCTTGGTTGACGCTGGTCGATCACGACGATTATGGGCAGAGCTGGGAAGAGGCTGCTTCTTACTTCCAATCGCAAATCTCGAAGCCCGATTGGGAAAGCACGATGAAACAGCTGCGCGCGCAACTCGGGGCTGCGGGGAAACGGAGCCTGACAGAAGCGGAGTATCAGACCGACATTCCCAATGCGCCTAAGGGGGAGTACGTTGTCCTTCAATACAAGACTGGATTCTCTGGAAAGGGGACGGCGATTGAGACTGTGACGCCCATGCTGGACAAGGATGGGAAGTGGCGTGTCTCGGGGTATTTCGTCAGGCTCGCTGAGTGAGTCTGATGGCGCCGACGGGGCCGGACAGCATCTGCTGATCAGCAGCCGGCCATCATGCGGGAGTATGTATCGCGTGTAGACCCGCACGCAAGAGGTAACAGCCGAGCTGATGAAAGAGTTGGCGGAGATTAGCAAGGCGGAATGCAGGATGGCGGACAGCGAGGAGCTATTGCATTGAGCTATTTTGCTGTCCGCTTGGACCGATGGAGCCGAATCACAAGAAAAGCAGGCTGCAGTTCCAGCATGACTAGCTAAAAGCTAGAGGCTGGAACCTAGCAGCTCAGACGGAGGTTGATATGTCGTTGCTGGAGCGAGTAAGCACACTGCTGCGGGCCAACTTGAATGAGCTGGTGGAAAAGGCGGAGGATCCTGAAAAGCTGCTGAAGCAGATCATTCTCGACATGGAGAACCAGCTCATGCAGGTGAAAACGCAGGTGGCTATCGCCATCGCCGATGAACATGTGCTGAACAAGAAGCGCATCGATCATGAGCAGCAAGCCGCAGAGTGGCGGCGAAAGGCGGAGCTTGCAGTTCAGAAGGGGCAGGATGATTTAGCTCGCGCCGCGCTGGAGCGTGTGCTAAGCCACGAGCAACTGATGCAGGGCTTCGCCAGCCAGGCAGAAGAACAGAAGCACGAAGCGGACAGTTTGCGCCAGGCCTTGAACAAGCTGGAGCGGAAGCTGAGCGAGACGCGGGCGCAGTGCGAGATGCTGGTGGCCGAACACCGTCGTGCCCGGATGATGGATCGTGCGACCAAGGCGCGACAGGCGGCCGGTCCGGATCACGAGCATACATTGGAACGCATGAAAGGCCGCGTGCGGGTAAAGACTGCCGAGAGCGTCGCTACCGCTGAGGTGATGTTGCCGGAATCCATTGAGGACAAGTTCAAAAGCCTTGAAAATGAAGACCGTATTGAGCTTCTTCTCACGGAGATGAAGAGGCGGCAGGCTCTTCCACCGGGATAAGGCCGGCTTCAGGATCTTTTTTCATATTCGGTGCGCCACAATTTTGCACCTTGCGCGGGAGTTCTGCGTCTAAACGAACGGGAAACGCTGTTCCCACGAGGCCTGTGTGTCGCAGCAAGACCGCGCATGCAGAGCGCTCACAGTCGCGTCTCGTCGAGCTTGTGGTTCGGCTTAGATGGATGCGCCTGAATTCCCCCATGGTGATTCATGCGCCTTAAATCTTGCGTAGTGACATTAGCCCTAAGCGGGGCGTGTGCGCTCTTGCTGTCTTCAAATGCGGCGTCGCAATCGTCTCCGGGTTCTGCTCCGGTGTCCGGCGGCGCGTCCGTTTCGAGCGAACTGCCCGACGCGCCGCAGCAACGGGTGCTGTCCGCTGGAGACTCATCCGCGTCGAACGCCGGCGATATCAGTGGGACAGTAACCGACGCCTATGGCGACGTGATCCCCGGCGCGACCATCGAGATCGTAGAGGATGGAGGGCCCGTCCGGCAGACGCGGACCGCGGATGACAACGGCTTCTTCGACTTCAAGAGTCTCGCCGCAGGTGCGACCTACAAGCTCACCGTAAGCGCAGGCGGATTTGAGCCGTGGAGCTCGGGGCCGCTGACGCTTGCTGCGGGACAGTTTCTCGACGTCACAGAGATCAAGCTAAAACTCACGAATGGTGTTTCTTCCGTCACGGTGGTTGCCGACCTCGTGCAGATCGCCACAGAGCAAGTGCATCTTGAAGAGCAACAGCGCGTGCTCGGGTTTATTCCAAATTTCTATGTTGTCTATGATTCCAAGAACGCTGCGCCGATGACCGCGAAGCTGAAGTTCCAGATGGCCTACAAGGTGGCCGTCGATCCCGTGAGCATTGTGGGCGCCATGGCATTGGCTGGGATGAATCAGGCCGGCAACACGCCTAATTACCGGCAGGGATGGAAAGGGTATGGTCAGCGATTTGGTGCGGCTTATACCGACGGTTTGACGGACATTATGTTTGGCGGCGCAATTCTGCCTGCGATCTTCCACCAGGATCCCCGGTATTTTTATCAGGGCACGGGCACGGTTCGTTCGCGGTTGCTTCATGCTCTGTCGAATCCGTTCATCTGCCGAGGAGACGATGGGCGTCGCGAGATCAACATCTCCAGCATGGGCGGTGATCTCATCTCCAGCGCCTTGTCCAATACCTACTATCCCAATTCCAACCGCGGAGCGTCCCTGGTGTTCAATGGATTTCTGGTCAGCACAGGCGAGCGCGAGGTGAGCAGCGTTGTGCAGGAATTTGTTTTGCGTAAACTTACTCCGGCGATGAAGCGTCAAAGCTCCAGCGGGACGTTTTAATCGTGCACCGAGGCGCTCATTTATTCTGATAGAGAAGGTCTTTATCCTAAGTAGATGTCCGATTCGGTGCGCGTGATCGCCTCATGCGATCTTCGTACGATCCCGACTGTTGAACCGGACGTGGTGATAGATGCGAATTCATTCTTTTTCTTTTTTTTGCGGCGTGCTCACGCTGGCCGCGGCCTCATGTCTTGCTCAAAATCCTGAACCAAAAGCTAGTAATTCGATGGATGCCGAGGTAGCCGCCGCATCGTCTGCCAGCGTATCTCCAACCGAGTTGCCGGATGCACCAGAGGCACAGGAACCTATCGGAACCAAGGAGAAGGATCCAACCACAACGCCGCAAATCGCTAACAAGGCCGTTGCGCGATCCAAGCAGCAGCCGAAGCGCATCCTGGGCATCATGCCGAATTACCGGGCGGTGAGCGCGGGTGCGATTCCGCCTCCGCCGACGGCGAAACAAGCCTTTGTGATTGCGACGAAGAACAGCTTTGACTACTCCTCCTTCGTCTTCGTGGGCCTGACGTCGATGATTGCCGAAGGCGAGGAAGCCCATCCCGCGCTGGGCAAGGGCGTTCCGGGATTCTGGGCTTATTCCTGGCGTGGCTTTCTGGATAAGACCGACGGCAACTACTGGGTGATCTTTGCTCTGCCCACCGTCTTCCACCAGGATGAGCGCTATTACGCCAAGGGTGAAGGAAAGCTTTGGAAGCGGGCGGTGTACTCTTCTTCGCGCATCTTCATCACGCCCAGCTATTCAGGCCATAACTCATTGAACATTTCGGAGTTGATGGGCCGCGGCATCGCGCAGGGAATTTCGATCTCGTACTATCCCAGCAGCGATCACTCGCCGGGTCAGGTGGCAACCAAATGGGCCTATGCGCTGATGCGCGACGCGGCCACCAATACCTTCAGAGAATTCTGGCCGGATATCGCGAGCCATCTCAGCCATCACCAGAGTGAGTAAGGTGAAGGTGCCTGGCCTTGTCTGCGATGAATTAGTGCTGCGGGACGTTCATTGAACTGTGGTGCGTCTTGGCAGACGGATAGCACTGGATCATGGGCAGGTCAGAGAAAGCTGCATGCACGGCTGAGAGCAGCGTTGGAATCTGTTCAGGCGGAAGCGGCCGCGAGAGCAGGAAGCCCTGGAGAAGATCGCACTCTAGACCGCGCAGGCAGGCCAGCTGCGCGGGTGTCTCTACGCCTTCTGCAACCACCTTCTGCCCGAGCGCATGCGCCATGGAGACGATGGCTTGCACGATCGTGAGCGAAGTGTAGCTGTCGTAGGGCCCGCAAAGCTGTTCGATAAACGAGCGATCGATCTTCAGCACTGAGATGGGCAGTTGGTGCAGCCGGCCCAGAGAAGAGTGCCCCGTACCGAAGTCGTCGATGGAGAAGGAGATGCCGGCTTCAGCCAGTATCGCCATCTGACCGGCCACGTTCTTCAAGTTGCGCATAGCGGCGGTCTCCGTGACTTCGAGGTGAATGAGCTCCGGCGCGATGCGGAACTTGGTCAGCGCCTCCATCACGCGTTCTGCGAAGTCGGCGTGCTTCAGCTGGATCGCGGAGACGTTGATGGCGATCGGCACCACGGGAGTCTGCTGATCGATCCACGTGCGAAGCTGCCGGCAGACTTCTTCGATTACCCAAAGACCGAGCGGGAAGATGAGGCCCGTCTCCTCGGCGATGGGAATCATCTTGGAGGGGCTCACCTGGCCATAGGCTGCGTGCTCCATGCGGATGAGGGCTTCGAGGGAGCTTACCCGGCCCTCGAAGCCGTAGACCGGCTGGTAGTGAAGATGGAAGCCTGGCCCTCCCATGCGGCGGCGCATCGTGGCTTCAATTTCAATTTGCTGTTCCGCTTCTTCGCGGAGTTCGGGAGACAGCCATACCGCCCGGCCGCCGCCTTCCATCTGCGCGCGGCGCAGGGCGCTCTCGGCACCACGCCAGAGGGCGACCGCTTCAATTCCGTCGTCAGGGCAGATCGCCATGCCCATGCAGAAGGTGATCTGGATGGGGAAGCCCTGCACCATAATCGGCTGCTGGAACTTGCGGCGCACATCGGCCGCAGTCTGCTCCAGGATGGCGGCAGCGTTGCGCAGCCCGGTGAGCACCACGGCGAATTCATCTCCACCGGTGCGCGCAACCAGCTCTCCGGCACGCAGGTCGGCGGTGAGCATGCGTGCCACATGCTGAAGGCAGGCATCGCCGACCCGCGGCCCGTAGAGGTCGTTGATGTGTTTGAAGCGGGAGATGTCGAGGCAGAGTATGGCCAGTTTCTCTCCGGCTCGGGTGGTCTTGCGCACGGCCTCGGCCAGTTGCTCTTCAAAGAGATAGCGATCCACCAGACCGGTGAGGGAATCATGACGAGTCTGGCGCAGGAGCTGCTGCTGCAAGGCATCGCGCTCGCTGGCATCGATGCCCACGACCAGATGACAGCGTTTTCCTTCAAAGAGGACGCTGCGGCTAGACACGTCCATGGGGAAGACTTGTCCGTTCTTGCGAACGTGAAGCAAGGAGCTGGCAGCGAGCGGGCTGTCGGAGGCTGCGTCTGACAGCGATTTGCTGGCGCTGCTGACGTCAAGCAGGTCGTGAGCGGTGAGCTGCAGGAGCTCTTCCCGGGTGTAGCCGTGCAGGTCGACTGCAGCCTGGTTGGCGGCGACGAAGCGAAGCGTGTGCGGTTCGAGGATCCAGAGGGGGCTGGGGTTGTCGTCGAACAGCACGCGGTAGTCTTCCGTGTGGCGCTGGGCTTTGCGGGTGTCCTCTTCCAGCGCAAGAAGAATCATTCCCGCGGCGAGACAGTAGACGGGCAGATTCCACAGCGAACCATTCAGAGCCAAGCGCGGCAGACTGTGCCGCACTGAATAGCTGACGGGGAAGCTGGCGGCCCAGGTAGCCAAACCGGCTGCCATGCCGAAGAGGCCATAGGTGGGTTCCCAGCGGGCGAAAAGAAAAGCGATGGTGGCGCCGCCAAAGATCTCGGTCAGAAGAGCCCAGGTAAGAGTCGTGGGCTGTCCCTGCGACAAGCCGTAGAGTCCCCACGATGTACTGGCCATGATCAAGACCAGGAAGGCAGCGGCGGCTTGGGGACGGCTCCTGCCCAGACGGAAGCTGGCCAGTGCCACCACCAGCTGCCGGGCCACGAAGGCCGCGGCAAGTACGGTGACAAAGCTGTACTCGAAGCTCACCGCCGCCAGCAGCGGCAGGGTGAGGCAGGCGATCGCGAGAAAGAGACGAAACGCGCGGCGAGCGCCTTGGGACAAGATGATGGTCGAGACCAGGAAGGCTATGCCAGCCAGAGCCAAGGTGGCGAATGCGGCGAAGGTCTGCAGGTGTTGTCCCAGGGGAGTTGCCGGATGAACGAGCTTGGTGGCGAGATGGATCAGCACCAATCCCCAGCCGAGGGTCCAGCAGCGGAAACGGTCATCCTTTCCGGTCCGGGACACAATCCCGAAGGCCCAGACCATAAGTCCCAAGCTGAAGATGTTGACCAAGATTGTCTGCATTGTCCCTGGTGGAGAAAGACCCTGTCCCCAAGGCTAGGCGCCGACACCACATAACGCGAATACACCTAAAGGGTTAAGTGGCACCCTTTGGAGGTAGTTCATTGGGTTCGCAAGGAGGTTACCGGCTACCCATTTGGAACGATTCGACCCGCTTTGAGGGTTGGAGTTCGGTGTGCTGCATCACTATGCTGTGTCTACTGCCTGATTGTTTTTTCTCATACGGAGGCTCATGAAGGAGCTCAAACCCCTCTCCCGCCGCGCCTTTTTCGGTTTCGGTGCAGGCGCTGCCCTGGGTGTGGCCGACCCTTTCTCCAGTGCGGAAGCTCGTACTCACAATGCAGAACTGAAGTTACCTGCAGCCATCGAAGCGCTCCCGGTGCTCTCGGGTTTGGCTCGGCCGTTTTCGAGCCGCGAGCGGCAGGCGCGCATTGAACGGGCCAAGGAATTGATGGTGAAAGCCAAAATCGATGCCATCGTTTTGGCGAACAACACGCTGTCGACCCGGTACTTTGCCGACCTGCGGTTGGGCGGTGAAGAGCGCTTCTGGGGGTTGGTGCTGCCGGCGAAGAGCAAGCCTTTCCTGGTTTGCCCCGCGTTTGAGGAGGGCCGCGCGCGCGAGTTGCTGGACAATGGTCCGCTGGGGCGGGAGGCAGAGGTTCTGGTCTGGCAAGAGGATGAAAGCCCGTACGCTGCATTGGCCCAGGGCCTGCGAAGCCGCGGGTTGACCATCGCAACGCTGGGCTTGGATGAGAACATGAAGTTCGTCTTCAGCGAGGGCATCCGGGGAGCGAATCCGCATCTGACGCTGGTCAGCGCGACTCCGGTAACAGCGGGATGCAGAATGATCAAGGAGCCGCACGAGCTGGAGTGCATGCGGTTGGCGAGTCGAGCCACGCTGCTGGTGTACCGGGCGGTGGCGGTGGCGGTGCACGAGGGAATGACCAACGCCGAT
>CBJOJD010000233.1:0-8643 GCA_966443485.1 uncultured bacterium
GTAGGCCCACTCGTGATCGCCGAAGAGGACCCTGCTGTAATGAACCAATAGATGGGTGACCGGCGGATTTGGATCGGCGCCTCGTTCAAGAGCCGTCCAAATGGCGTGCGCTCCGCCGGCTTTAGCGATATGCAGGGTGATCAACTCATCTAGCCACAACAGTTTCATGGAAGATAGAGCAAACGCCACCGCGAAATAAACCACGGAAAGAACTACGAAGCCGCGAAGGGAGATGCCGCCGGTACGTGGCATCAACGGCATCTCACTCCGCCCCCGAAGGTCATCTCCATTGCAGGGCCGGGGGAACCCATTCTCCAGAACGTGAGTGTCGCTCATGCCGCGTATTTCTTTTCCCTCTCCTCTGTCTCGCGAGTTTCGGCAGGTTGAGAACTCTTCTTTTCCTCATGGAACTCTTGCTCGGTGTTGATCTCCCACAGGTTGTCTTTGGTCTTGATGCCCTGTGCGATGTTGTCAACGGCCGCCATGGCGGTGAGCATGGAGTGATCCTGGTTGTTGTACTTGTGCATGCCGTTCCGGCCGACCAGGAAGAGATTCTCGAAGCGGTCCATGTAGCGCACGATCTCGTCGAAGCGCTCGTAGGTACCGAAGTAGGCAGGATAGGTCTTCGGTACGCGGAAGATGCAGGAATCGCGCACCTCATCCGCTTGAAGAATCCCGATCTTCGCAACTTCGCTGATGGCGAACCGGACGATCTCCGCGTCAGGCTTGTTCCAGAGTTCGTCGCTCGCGTTGCAGAAGTACTCCAGCCCGATCCACACCTTCGACGGGTCGGAAACCAGATGAGGGCTCCAGTTGTTGAAGATCTGCATGCGGCCGACGAGTACGTCCGGCTCCTGGATGTAGATCCATGTGTCCTTCACTGGCGAGCCGTCGGGTTCTTTGATCAGAAGGCGGTCCACGAGCAGGCCGACGGTGATGAAGTCTCGATACTGCAGGCCATCGGAGATAGCTTGGATAGAGGGCGGAATCTCAGCGTCCATGCAGCGCAGGAGTTCGCGGATCGGCATGGTGGAGAAGAAGTAGTCGCCCGGGATGTTGACGACCTCGCCGCCAGGTGAGCGCGCATCAATGGAGGTGACTCGGTCGACCCCGTCAATGCCGGTGCGAACATGGATCTGTTCAACGCGCCAGCCAAGCCGAACTTCTCCGCCTTGTGCTTCCACCATGTGCGCTACCCGCTCCCACAACTGTCCGGGGCCGAACTTGGGGTAGAGAAACTGCTCAATCAGTGACGTCTCGGAGTCTTTTTGGCGGATGTCTCCGGTGTTCTTCTTACGCGACCAGAGCTTGCCGAGGAAGTGCATGACCGCTTTCTTGAGCGACAATCCTTTGATCCTCTGTGCTCCCCAGGCGGCCGAGATCTGGTCGCACGGCACGCCCCAGACCTTCTCTGTATAGCTCTTGAAGAAGGTGCGGTAGAGCTCATTTCCGAAGCGATTGATGAGGAAATCTTCGAGTGAAGTCTCAGGAGTCCGCTTAAATATCTGTGCCTTCATGTAGCTCGCGACAATCCGCAGAGTGCGAAAGAAGCCCAGCTTTCGGAGAGTCGTTGCGGAGAGGGAGAGCGGATAGTCGAAGAAAGAACGCATGAAGTAGATGCGGCTTTTGCGAGGACGGACCAGCATGACGTGATCCGGATCGGTGAGCTGCATGGCTGGACGGGCTGTCGCGTCGTCTTTGGACGAATTCACGGTACGCTGCCTGTTCTGATAGCAGATCGAGACCTCGCGTCCGTTGTGCGCGCTCTGGATGGGCATGATTTCGGTCCACCAGTCCATCACTCGATCTGACTTCGAGAAGAACCGATGGCCGCCGATATCTATGCGATTGCCGTTATGAACGATGGTGCAGGAGATACCCCCGATGCGCTGTGTAGCTTCCAGCACGATGGGGTGGATCGAAGTGTGTCTGCAGAACTCAAGCGCAGCTGTAAGGCCCGCCGGGCCAGCGCCAATGATGATTGCTGTTTTTTCGGACGAAAGCATGCGTTCGTTCCTCGATATCGTGTAGATAAGCGTGCACGTACAAGTTCTTTCGTCCGCTTAGATGTAGGACATGGCTCATCCACTGCCTCATGGAATGTTGGATTTTCGGCGGCTATGTCATCCAATGACACACAATCCCACCAATGGGTGATCGCGTGGGCAGACACAAGGCTTTAGCCTATGCATAGAGCTCCCGAAGGGTTGCTTTCTGTTTATGTTGTCCCCCAAGCATCTGGTGGCCTGTGGCCTGCTGTCTCTTTCTGCCGTTCTCCTTGACTCCTGCGCTAGCGCGAAGCTGACAGGCGGCCTCACCTACTCGGCCAATGCCTCAAAGGTTCTTACCTCTTATTCCCTGACAGGCGAGACGGCACCAATGCTGGATCCCAGCATCGTGAGGCAGGGTTCGATCTACTATGCTTTTTCGACCGACGTAGCTGGATTCGCATCCTCGGGATCGCTCCCGATCCATTGCTCTTCAGACAAGATCAACTGGACCCTTTGTGGCAGCGTGTTTCCAAAAGGCATGCCTGCCTGGATTCGTAAGGCTGTTCCGGGAGTGCTGGGACTTTGGGCGCCAGATGTGTCCTACTTTAATGGCGAGTACCACGTCTACTACAACGCCTCGGTCCTTTACACAAACAAGACCGTGATCGCGCTCGCCACCAACAAGACCCTGGACTCGACAGATCCGAACTATCAATGGGTGGATCGCGGAGCCGTGTTGGTTTCGAAGGACAGCGATGATTTCAACGCCCTGGATCCGAACATCTTCATCGAGTCAGATAACACGGTGTGGATGACCTACGGCAGCTATTGGACCGGAATCAAGCAGCAGCAGATCGATCCGTCGAATGGCATGCTGCTGGCTTCGAATCCGACCAGGTATGATCTGGCCAAGCGCCCGGATAGCCCGGACGATGCGATTGAAGGTGCATCCCTCGTTCACCACGGAAACTACTACTACCTGTTTGTGTCGGTGGATCATTGCTGCATGGCCACGACCGCCGAGGATAACTACAAGCAGGCGGTAGGACGCTCGACCAGTGTACATGGACCTTTCGTCGCCGAATCGGGTACACCGATGATGAACGGCGGCGGCACGGTCTTGCTGGAAGGCAATGCTTCATGGAACGCGCCGGGCGGCGGCACTGCTTATCTGGACGAAGAATCCGGCGATAGCCTTTTGATCTTCCACGCGCAAGATCTGAACAATCATGGAACGCCGCATGTGTGGGTAAAACAACTGAGCTGGGCCAACGATTGGCCGTCGTTTGGCACTGAATCGGGTTCCTGATTCGTCCTTTGCAGGTTGCCTTGGTCGCTCTCGCATCGATCCAGAATCGCAGCACTAGCGGACTGCGCAGGTTCTTCTGAAACTCAGATGGCGTTGCAGGAGCACGGCGGCTGCCCCTCGCAGTCGTGCAGCTTCACCGTCGGATAATATCCCGACCTTGGGTTGTGCTCCGCCGACCAATCGGCTGTCAAGCTCAGCCTGGACGATTGTCTTCACCGCCTCCCATCGCAGGGTGACATCGCCAACCAGGAGAATCAACTCCGGATTGAAGCTCGCGGTAACCACCCTCAAGCCTCTTCCAATCCATTCAGCCTGACGGTTGAGGGCTGCCCGGGCCATCTCGTCACCGCTTGCCTCGAGATTCATCAGCTCCTGGAAGTTGGAAGCCCGTTTGCCATCTGAGCCTTCATGCAAATAGCGCAGGGCAGCGCGGGACGAGGCGAACATCTCCCAGCAGCCGACCTGTCCACAGGCACACTGTGGTCCAGAGTCTGAGATGGGCACGTGACCCAGTTCGCCCGCGAGTCCGTCTGCGCCTTCCATCAGCAGGCCGTTTACAATTGCGGCGGCTCCCACGCCTTCAGAGATCGTCACCAGAACCGCATTTTGAACTCCCTCGAGGTGCCCAAACCACACTTCGGATAGCAGACAAGCGTTGGCGGCGTTCTCAAGCTCAACCTGGATCTTCAGTGCCTTTTCGAGGGTCCCTCGAATGTCGAACCCGACCCAGGGAAGATTCGGTGCCCACGCCAAGCGATGAGTGATCTTGTTGATTCGCCCTGGCAGGCTTACGCCCACGCCCTCCCAAGTCTTTCCTGGAAACTGACGCTGAAGCTGGCGCATGCCTTTCGCGATGAGCTCGACACCCTCCTTGGGATCGGCAAGGATAGGTAATGTGCGACGCTCGAGGAAGCGCCCATTGAGATCCACGACAGCCAAGATCGCCTGGGTGGGTCGCACATCGCTCACCAGCAGCAGAAGGTCATCATTCATCGTCAGCATCGTCGGACGGCGGCCGCGCTCGGTCTTCAGCACGGAGCCTTCGCGAACCCATCTCTCCTCGATGAGATCGTCAATGATGGAAGAGATGGTTGAACGCTGAAGTCCAGAACGGCGCGCGAGTTCGATGCGCGAGATAGGCTGATTTCGGCGGAGCAGTTCCAGGACCAGATCGCGATTGCTATCGCGTATGGGCGACATGCCCTGAGCCCGCTGCGGGGCATTGCTATGCGAGTTGGCTCGATTGCGCGAACTGCGCCGCTGAGCTGCTGATCTCGTTTGAGGGGTCATCGTTGAATCCACATCATAACCTCATCTCTTAGAAAGAGGTATGCAGATCACTCCGGGCTGAGAAACGGTTAGCGAAAATCCAGGTTCCATCGGTAACTGAAGCCGTGGGAGCGCTGTACTCAACAGAGAGAGAAGCGAACAGCGTCCCTGAGCGTCCTAAGCTTAGACCAGCTCGTATGGATGGCGTTGATGCCTGGAGAGCAGACTCCCAGCGATGTCATCCCCGAGGATCGATTCGGTTGCCGGGTCCCAGTGAATGTGGTGATTGGTCTTCATGGCAATCCAGTGCAGCAGGCACGTTGTACAGGCGCGGTGGCCGATCTCGACGGGAGCAGTGGGGGCCTTCCGCGAATGAATGCAATCCAGCCAGTTGCCATGCTGATCGTCGGAGGTGTAAGGGTGAAACTCATTCGGGCCGATCTCCGAGTCCAGAATCTTGGGATCGCTGGCACGCAGAGGGATGATCGGGGCGGTCTTATCGCCTGCCGATGCGGTCGGAGTTGTCATGCCATCGCGGCAGACAAAGATCCAGCCGTTTTCCCCAATCCACTTGATACCGTTTTCGAACTCTCCTGAGATCGTCATCACCACGCCGTTGGCATAGCGACCGTAGGTTTTGAAAGGCCCATGGACATCCCAAAGACCCTGCTTGGGAAATTCGGCACTGCCCCAGATTTCAACGGGACCGGTAAGCTCAGTGTCCATGCCCCAATGAGCCGTATCCACGTGATGCGCCCCCCAACCGGTGATCATGCCCGCGCCAAACTGCTCGAGGCGCAGCCAGCCTGGACGTGAGAAGTCCTTGGTGGGCATGACGCGATCCAGCGTATAGGGCACTTCCGGAGTGGAACCGAGCCAGGCATCGTAGTTAAAGCCCTGGGGAAGGGGCATGGGATCAGGATTGCCGCCGGCAGGATCACCGGGCAGTCCGACTTCGACCTGCTTCACCGCGCCGATGCGTCCGTTTCGAACCAGTGCGACGGCTCGTGCGAATTGCTTCCAGGAGCGCTGTTGCGAACCGACCTGGAGTATGCGACCGCTCGCCTTCACATGATCGGCCATGATGCGTCCTTCGCGGATGGTAAGCGATGCCGGCTTTTGCAGGTAAACATCTTTGCCGGCCTTGACCGCCGCAACCGCTAACCGCGCGTGCTGATGGTCTGGGGTGGAGATCAGCACGGCATCAATCTCTTTGTTCGCGAGAAGCTCGCGAAAATCGGAGTAGCCCTTGGTCCCGGAGTAGGGCTTGCCCAACTTCTCCGTGTAAGCCTTGTCGACAAATTGCTTACCGAGTTCGAGCCGTTCCTCGCTCAGGTCGCAGACCGCCAGGATGCGATTATCACGGCCTGGAACGCCGGTAAACTGCAGGACGCCGGGCATGTCGTGGCCTCGTGAGATGCGACCAACACCGATGGCTCCGATGTTGATCCGATTCGATGGAGAGGTCGCTCCGAACACAGATCTGGGGACGATAGTGGGGAACCCGGCGATTACGCCTCCGGCAATTGACGATTTGAGGAAATCTCTGCGAGACGTCTTCATCTCTCCTCCATAGGCAGCACTGACGGTGGGTACTCCCGGTAGAGAGTACGGCGCTGGGTTCGCTGGTTCTAATTAGGAATCGATAGCAAGAGTTCAGAGCAAATGAAAGGTGCGGCTGCGGGGAGATGGTAGTCTCATCGCAACCGCACCTGGATTGGCTAGAAGTTCATCTTCAGGGCGAGCTGGATGACTCGATAATCGGCGCTCGTGCCTACATTGCCGGTTGCCGTTCCGATCGTCTGCCGAGTGCTCCCGAAAGAGCTGTTGGCATAATTCACGTTCGGATCGGCCCACTGAGGATGGTTGAACAGGTTGAAGAACTCACCGCGGAACTGGAAGTTGATGTTCTCATGCGATGCAAGCGGGTAGAAGTTCTTGATCAGGCCGGTGTCGACGTCCCACAGATCGGGGCCGCGCCAGGTGCCCTTTCCAACATTGCCGTAGGTTCCTACAGCTGGCTTGGCGAAGAAGGAAGTGTCCAGCCAGGGAACGCAGTGTTTAACGCCGGAGCATCCAGTGCGCATGCTCGATGGAACCAGCTTTCCGAACTCATTGGCCGGCCCGACGTAGTCTGCGCGATCGAGGTTGTTGCCGGTACGCGATTGGTCAGTTCCCGCGAGGACGGTGAGCGGATCTCCGGAGGTGAAGGAGTAGATGCCCGTCCATTGCCATCCACCGGCAATGTTGCGGACGAGTCCGTTGGATCCGGTCAGCTTGGGAAGATTCCAGACGTAGGAAGCAACCACGTGGTGCCTGCGGTCGAAGGTCGCCGGTCCAGTTTCGAAGGCATGCTGGCGAGGATCGTAGAACGACATGCCGGAACCGATGCTCGATCCGATGTCGGTGATACCGCCGTTCTCCGATAGACCGTAGTCGTTAGCGTGCGAGTAGGTGTAGTTGGCCAGCAGAGTGATCTGATTAAGGATGCCCTTTCCGCCCGATCCAGCGCGCTTCTCCAGATCGAGTTGGAGGCCGTTATAGGCGTTCGCACCCGTGTTGCGGTTCTGGTAGATCACGCCGAAGGGCTGGTAGGGACGGCGCGCCTGCAGTGAGGCTGTGCTGCCCGCCGTGTAGATACCGGGATTCAGGTTTACATCCTGGCGCAGATGAGTTCCACGCGTGCCCACGTACGAGGCATGGATCACTGTATCGGCACGCAACTGGCGTTCGAACGTGATGTTCCAGTCGTAGATCTCCGGTGTCACCCACTTAACGCCCGGCTCCAAGCCGTACACCGTGGGGTTGGCAACGAAGGTTGCATTCTTTGGAACGTTCTTGAGCGTGAAGCGCTGGGGAAAGCCGCTCGTGAAGTTGGGATAGTTTGCCAATGGGCTAGAGAGCGTGCCGATCTGCGAAGCGCCCGTCGTGGAGTCGTTCAGATCGATACGCAAGCTGAAAGGAGCAGAGACGGCCGCGTCATTGAGGAACAGTCCGGGCAAGCGGGAGTAGTAGAACAGGCCGCCTCCGGCGCGAAGGGACATCTTGCCCGCCCCGGTGGGATCCCAAACCACACCCACACGAGGAGCGAAGTTGTTCAGGTCGCCCGTCTCACCGCGATCAGGCACGCCGACGCCGTTGTACTTGTCGCCGATGAAGAAGAGACCGGCAGGTGCGCTGGGCACGATCTGCGAGTGCACTCCGGCTGCCCATGCATCGGGACGGAACTGCTCGATGCGGCCCCAGATCTCTTTCATGACCTGCTGAGGTTCCCAGCGTAGGCCGTAGTCGAGAGTGAGGCGGGGCGAGACCTTCCACTTGTCATTGGCGAAGAGCCCGATCGGGTTTTCGCGAGAATCCGAGTAATCACCCGACGTCTGGCTGAAGGTATGCTGATAGCCCAGGACGAAGCTGGCCATGGCCAGACCGGTTACATCGTTGGTGAAGTTGAAGCTGCCATTCTCGAGATCGGTGTTGCGGATGTTGGACTGATCCATCTCGAGATCCAAACCGAAGCTGAAATCGTGCTTGCCCTTGTTCCAGCTGAGCATTTCACGGACATCGCCAGTGTTGCGGATAAACTTGGCATCAGTGAAGCTGCCCAGTGTGAAGTCGCCCGAGACGGAGAAGTTGCGGATACCGCTCTGCGCCTTGGGTAGCTGCCACACGCTGGAGCCGAAGGTGCTCATGTCAGGGACAGTGCCTCCCGGCCCACCCTGCTGGCCACGATCGGAGGCGGAACGCACCGCATCGAGGGTGATGGAGTTGACGAGCCGCGGAGAGATGATCCAGGTGTAGCCCACCGCCCAGTTCTGTGTCTGCACCGTCGATCCCGGACCGACGGTCAGCAGGTTCTTGCCGTCATAAGTGGGAGCGTGCTTGTAGCGATTCAGATAGAAGCGGCCGAACAGGCGATCCTGCCCGCGAATGACCTGATCGAAGCGGGCGATGTACTCATTGAAGTCCTGCTTGAGCGGCGTACCGAAGGTGACCGATCCATTGGTGGAACCCGCCGGGAGCACAGGCAGCAGCTTGGACATGTTGACCGCAACGGGATCAATCGGGCCGATCGAC
>CBJOJD010000234.1:0-8636 GCA_966443485.1 uncultured bacterium
AGCGCGGCCCTGAAAAGGCCGGCGTCGGCGGTTCAATCCCGTCCCTGGCCACCATCCGTAAATACAAGAAACCGCGCAAGTTAGCGCGGTTTTTGCAATTGGCGTGTACCTATCACGTACTTTTAGCGAGTTTTCCCGCCAGCCTTCTTGTTTGAGCCGACCTGTCCAATGTAGATTGTGACCGCATCGGTTATCAGTCTATTCAGTTCTGAGGAATCACGAACTGCCTTAGAAACGATATTGTCGAGCTCCAACCCAATCTTGAAAGCCAGAGTGTCGTTGACTTGCTTTTGTACCTGTTGAAAGAGATTCTCAGGTGTGACTGCGTTCTTGATCGCTTCTTCAATTACCTTCTGATAATCAACGAAGTGGTGTAGGAGTTGCTGCCTCATCGTGTCCACTTCGAAGCGAACCTTCATTGCGTCGTATTGCATCAATCCTGTGATTTCGGAAGGGGCCAAGCTTTCCAGCCAACCACCTCCGAAATGGAACCTTTGTTTCGACCTTTCCTTAAGCAAAGCATATCGGCAGGGATTTGCAAGGTAGACTTATGCACAGGAGAGAGTGAACGTTTCATCCGCTATGTTTGGGAGCTACGAGGAAATTGACCCTCTTAGGGAAAAGAGAAAGGCCAGGTCGTTAAAGATTGTCGGCGGTTTTGCGGCGACAGGTTTCCTGTTGCCCTTGTTGCTATTGGCCTATTACACCGCTGCCAATCACATAGGAAAATTTCCGAGTACCGACCTCCTCTTTTACCTCTGCCCATCATCGGTAGCGTGCATGGGACTCGACAATGCATCCACCTCGACCGCCATTGTCGTATGGCTGATGATCGCGGCCAGCAACGCAGTTCTCTATGCTGTGCCTGGAATCGCGGTTGCATTGATCTTCCGCTTCCGAAAATCCAAGCAGAGCGCTATCTGAAAGCGCGTGTACTCATTACGTACTCCGAAACCGCGTTTCCACCGTTTCGTGCGTTTCTCGCGTGGTTGAAAATGCTAGAACTTAGGTGTTTTCAATGGGATGCTAAAGAACAATCCCGTCCCTGGCCACCACTCCGTTTCACTCCGGCTGCTCCAGTGTCAAATCCCAGCTAAGCCCTTTGTTTTGGGAACACCAAGCTACTACGGCGTGCCATGCGAAACCACGCCATCCCCAGCCGGAATTTGGGGTATGAATTGGGGTATATTCCAGCGTTTAAGAAAGTCAGACCCCAATGCCGCTGACCGAGCTTCGGGTAAAGAATGCGAAACCCGGAAAGCGCCCCCATTCGGCTGGAGGGTGATCGCGACCGCTATGGCAGATCCTCTCTCATACAGGAGCGTGCCGATTGACCTTGACCACCCCGCCTGAAACAAGAGCCTCTTGCCACTAGCGGACCCTTTAGGTTTGGCGCTATTCGGAGATCCAGCGGCGAGTACCGTAAAACTCGCCGCCAGGCTGGATCGCTTCCGTCCGGCGTTAGAGACCCCCTCCACCATTCGTTCCAGCGGTCCCACTGATCGGAGCTTGCGTGACCGCGCCCGACTGCTCATGCACCGTCAGCGTCGCCGTGACCGTGCCCACCACCGTCGGAATGAATGTGATCTGCACGGTGCAGGAAGCTCCTCCCGCCAGAATCGCAGGGCATCCACCTCCGGTGATCGTGAAGGTGTTGGAGCCTGTCAGTTGCAGTGGAAAAAGTCCAACCGGCACGCCTGTAGTGTTCGTCACCGTCATGCTTGCGGTAGGATTGTCGCCGACCACGTAGCCCGTGAAAGCAAGAGGATTGGGCGTCACCGCGACCATAGGTGTTGCCGATTGGGCTCCCGTTCCCGACAAGCCGACACTGAGCGCTGTCTGCCCTTGGATCGGCATGGTTAGAGCTCCACTCACGGTACCCGCTGCGGTTGGTTTGAACTGTGCCTGGATCGTGCAGCTCTTGCCCGCGGCGAGCGAACTCCCGCAGGTTGTTGAGCCCGCAAATCCCACCGGAAACGCCGGCGCCGAGAGCGTCAGCACCGCGGAGGAGCCATTCGTGAGCGTGATCGTCTGTGCCGGGCTGGTTGTGCCCGTCTTCTGGGCAGGAAACAAAATGCTCGATGGAGACCAACTCACCTGAGCCGCGGTCGAGGCCCCCGTGCCGCTCAGGGCCACCGTCTGCGATGTGCCTCCGGGGACAGCGTCGTCGCTGATCGAGAGCACTCCCGTTCGGGTTCCTGCGGCAGTCGGCGTGAAGGTCACTAGCAAAGTGCATCCGTTCTTCGGAGCCACCGTCGTTCCGCAGTTATCCGTGACGCCAAAGTCGCCTGACGCCTTAATCGATGCAATGGTCAGCGGACCGCTGCCATTGTTGCTGAGAGTCGCGGTTTGAGCGCTGCTCGTACTGTTCAGCGCCTGGCTTTGGAAGACAAGCGATCCAGGTAGTACGGCAACGCTGGGCGCTGTTCCCGTGCCGGCCAGGGAAACTACCAACTGCGGATGAGCGCTCGTAGTATTGATCGCCAGGGTCGAGTTGCGCGTGCCGGTAGCGGTGGGATCGAACGCGACCGTGATCGCACAGGTCGCGCCGCCGGCCAGCGACGAGGGACAAGCATCGTTGACCACATAGTCCACACCCGCGGTTATTGAATCAATGGGCATTGCCGTAGCCCCGATGTTCGTGAGCGTGACGCTCTGTGTCGCACTCGGTTCACCTACGTTCCGGCTGCCGAAACTCAGTGCTGTCGGAGCGATGGTCGGCGAAGCAGGCGGCTTAACTGCGGTTGCGATCGATAAGACGGCCGTGGGTTGTAGAGAACTCTGCCCCATCGTGCCGCCGAAGAATCCAACTCCGGTCGCAGTGAGAGTCTGCGCCAGACCCGGTGTGAATCCGCCTACTGCATAGATGGCTCCGCCGGGGTCGGCGCTGATTCCGGCCAACTGCGGGCTCCAGGAGCCTATCTGTGCGTTTGCTCCAGTCATATCGTCCATCTGGACCATCAAGCCGCCCACTGTTGAAACCATGATCTTGCCGCTGGGCAGGATGAGCACTCCGTTAATGCCGGTCAAATTGTAGGCATACGGACTTAGATTGATGGTGCTGATCGTCGTCCAATTGGTGCCGCTCAAGTCATCCATTCGCACCAGCCGCGCGTTTCCTGCGTCGGCAATGTAGATCCGGCCCAGCGAATCGAAGGCAATCGCTGCCGGGCTTGTGAACTGCTTAGTCCCCGTGCCTGCACTGCCAAACGTCGTCCAGTTCGTTCCGGTCATATCGTCTACACGAACGATGCGGTCATTCCCGGCATCGGCCACCCAAATCTTGCCCCCCGAGTCGATCGATACGCCCTCTGGCCGCGAGAACTGCAGCGCTCCCGTGCCCGGGCCACCCAAGGTGATCCAGTTTTTGCCGGAGAAGTTGTCGATTCGCGCCACTCGGTTGAGTACAGAGTCGGAGATATAGATTCGGTTGCTCTTGTCGTGAGCCAGTCCGGAGACCGTTTCGAACTGCCCAGTTCCGCTGCCGTAGGTGCCGTATCCGCTCACGTTCGTACCGGTCAGATTGTCGGCCTTCAGCAGCCCGCGGTTGCCGCCATTGCCGGCCGCAATGATCGGGCTGTATGCGGAGTTCCACCCCAGCGAAAGCCCGGTGACGGGGCCGGCCAGCGAATTGGATGTCGTGTGGACCGAGAAGGACAAGTCGCCATAAACGCTTTCGCTCACCCCGCCCGCAGTTACGGTTCCACTGAAAGTTCCTGAGAAGATGTACCAGTAGCTGACCTGTCCCCCCCGGCCGCCTCCCGATCCCGAGAAGGTCATCGTTCCCTTGACGAAGGTCCCGCTGAGCGCCAAAGAACCATCGCCGCTGGATGCAGTCAGCGTGCCGCCTGAACAGATCCAGTTCCACTGGTACGTCCCCGCCCCGAAAGACGTGATGGTGCATGACGAGGAGAGAGAAGCGGTGGCGCCGGTGAGCGGTATGCTGCTGAGAGAAATCGAAGCTCCGGTTGCGGTTCCTGCGGAGAATGAGCCCCCCGCTCCGGAGTATGCGCCATTGTCAGCGTAGAGGGTGGAAGCCAACGCCAAAGCGCTGACCAAGAACAGGGATGCACGGACCATTCGCATCGTGAAATTCCTCGCACTTTCTATCGAGACACAGAGTCGATGGCCAAGGCAGGCTCTTTGGGCAATAGAAACAATGGGGAGACGTTGCTCACGTCGTTCAGAAGCTCTCTGATTGAACGAGCTGGCGTGATCAGCGGAGTAGGAATGTCACGGCCAGATTTTGGGGAAGAGTACGAGCGCTCAATGCTATCTCGACGGAACGTAGCCTAGCACGCCGCATCCAGCTCCCGAAACTCAATTCCGATACCCACGGAATGAATCTTTGGTCATAGCCTTGCGCTTCTGCCCGGAACGAGCGCGTGCCTGGCAGCACTTCGCCGGCGCCGACGATCCCGAAGGCGCGCCCGCCGTGGCAAGCGAGTTCGCGCCGATGGGCGCGGCGGCCGATTCGTCGTCTCCAACTGCGAGCCAGGCGCAAAGAATTGCCTTCTGATCTCAGCGCCGGCCCGCAGGATTTCGCGTGTACATCCCGATTGACTTTGCGTTTCTTCCGATCGACGAGGGCCCCGCCGCTCGAAGTTCTTTCTACGCCTCCACCAATGCATCGGCGATGCTGAGGTGCTCATCGAGAGCGGCGATTCCTAGATCGAGTTCCTCCGTCGTCACAATCAATGGCGGGGCGATTACGAAATGGCTGACCCATGCTTGAATTGCGACGCCTTGCGCCATCATCCTTCCTGCGATCTGATCGACGACCAGCGGTCTCCCCTCCACCTTGTCGCGCATGGTGTTGAAGGGCTCCTTGGTGGCGCGATTCTTGACGATCTCGACAGCAAAGAACAGCCCCAGGCCGCGCACATCGCCAACCGATGGGTGCTTAACCTTCAGGGCTTCCAGCTTCTCGCGAAGATAGGGTTCGAGCGATGCCGCCCGCGTCACAAGATCGAGGCGCTGCATCTCTTCGATGGTTGCTACAGCCGGTCCGAGCGTCAGCGGGTGCGCTTCATACGTGTGCCCGTGTGAGAAGTAGTGATCTTCAAAGAACTCCGCAATCTTTGTGGTTGTGGCGCAGAGTCCGAGCGGGACGTAGGCCGATGTGATTCCCTTGGCGGTGACGAGGATGTCGGGCTTCACATTCCAATGATCGACGGCAAACCATTTCCCGGTGCGTCCCCATCCTGCCATCACTTCGTCCGCAATGAGGAGCACACCATAGCGGTCGCAGATCTGGCGGATGCGCGGGAAGTATTCAGGTGGAGGCACGAGCACGCCATTCGTCCCGACGACCGGTTCCAGGATGATGGCGGCTACGTCGCTCTCATTTCGAATCATGTGCTCGACGTAATCGGCACAGGCGATGTTGCAGCCGGGGTAGCTGTGCTTGATCGGACATGCGTAGCAATTGGTTTCCGGAGCAAAGACAACGTTTGCGACTTTGCCCGCGGGCTCCATCGCCCAGCGTCGCGGATCGCCGGTAGCGGCCATCGATCCGGCCGTCGAACCGTGATACGAACGATAGCGCGAGATGATCTTGTTCTTGCCCGTGAACATGCGCGCAATCTTGAACGCCGCTTCGTTGGCCTCGGTACCGCTGGTGGTGAAAAAGAACTTGTTCAGTCCCTCGGGTAGCACCTCGTATAGCTTGGCGCTGAGGCGGGCGCGAGCGCGGGTCGCGTATCCCGGAGCAACGTAGGCCAACTCCCGTGCTTGCTCGGCGATCGACTCCACCACGCGCTGATTCTTGTGGCCCAGATTGACGCACATCAGTTGCGAACTGAAATCGAGATAGCGCTTGCCTGCCCCGTCGGTGAACCAGCAGCCCTCCGCATCCACAATCGTCAACGGCTTCCACGATTTCTGGAAGCGCCATGTTCCATAGTTGGTTTGCCGCGTGATCTGGGAGATTTCTTCAGCGTTGATAATCTCCCCGTGCGTAGAATTGCTCATTGCGTCGCGCTCCAATAGATAGATCTGAATTCTCTTGACTGACCTGAAGACTGCCGGATCGACTTTGCGGGCGGCCTTGGGTCGGGCCGGCGGCGGGTAACGACCTTCGAATGAGTATAGAACGGTGCGCCTTTCGGTCCAGACAGGTGCAGATCGTCAAAGGGTGAAGGAATCCAGCTCTCGAAGCTGTACTAGCTGATTGGAACGGGCATGGGAACTTTGATGCCCGCCATTCCTTCCTCGCACAGCCGCTCCAACCTGGGCAACGATAGCGTCGAGATCGAGGCGCCTTCCTCCCCTTTGGTGGGAGCGCAGGGACCCCCAGGACAGACAAGGAGATAAGGAACTTGATTCGAGCACATGAGCACACGACGGGGGTAGGACTTCTGCGATGAAGCTAGCACCGACCTTGTTTACCTTATAAACGCGAACAAATAAGGACGGCCTGAGGTTTTTCGACTCCGACCGAACTTTATGTTTAAATGCCGATAACCGAAGCCCCATCCGGCATCAATCCAACTCACATCGTGATGCAACGAAGGCTGCGGACCATCGATCTGCGGCAGAGACCAGAAGCACAAGCGGGACAAGTTCCGATGGCCGCGGTAGGTCACGGTAGCCACTCAGTATCTACCCACCAACGGGATCGACAAAGGCCAGGCTGGCACATGCGGCATTGCAGGAGGCTTCGCAGCACACCCAGGCGA
Organism: uncultured bacterium; assembly: GCA_966443485.1. Classification (GTDB taxonomy): domain Bacteria; phylum Acidobacteriota; class Terriglobia; order Terriglobales; family Acidobacteriaceae; genus Telmatobacter. The sequence goes on from CBJOJD010000234.1 coordinate 6,681, forward strand.
AAGCCTGGTGCAAACGTGTACCTCACAGCGGTGATGGGCAGCAGATCCGCTAGCGCACACATATCGCCATAGATCATTGCAAGTTACCCCTTGCGCTGCGGAACTCATTTTGTTATTTCAGGAGGTCTTAATGTTGAAGTCTAAATTCCATGCCGAATGCAGACATTTTTCGCGAACATTCTCCCGCCTATTCTTCGGCTTCATGCTTGTGTGCCTATCACCAGTCTCGTTTGCACAGTCGCTAGCCGGTCTGGGCGCGCTTCACGGCACAGTGACTGATGAATCCGGAGCCGTACTTCAGAAAGCTGAGATCGTCGTTGTGAATCCGGCGATCGGCCTCACACGCGTCTTGTCCTCATCTTCTGAAGGCTTCTTCGAAGCCTCGTCGCTTCCACCAGCCGACGGATACAAGGTCACCGTCACCATGACGGGATTTTCCACATATGTGGCCACAGGTATCAGTGTGCACGTGGGACAGAACGCAACGCTTGTCGTGGTTTTGAAGATTTCCCAGACCGCGGAAAGCGTATTGGTTAATGGTTCCGACACAACATTGGATGTCACCCGCCTTGGCGTATCCGAACTCGTCAACCAGGAGGAGATTAAGGATCTGCCTATCAACGGTCGCCGTGTGGATCAGTTTGTGCTGCTCACGCCTGGCGTAACAACCGACGGAGCAAACGGTGAGGTGACGTATCGCGGTGTTCCCGGCAACAACCTCTTCCTGCAAGACGGGATCGATGTAACCCAGCAGTGGGGCCAGGATGATGCTGGCAGCACCAGCGCGTTTTCGCCGCTTAGTCAGGATGCCGTGCAGGAGTTCCAAGTGCAAACCTCGGATTACAGCGCGGAGTTTGGCCATGCGGCCGGAGGCATCGTCAACACGCTCACCAAGAGCGGCTCCAACAGCTATCACGGTTCCGGTTTCTGGTTTTTCAAGAACCGTTCTCTTAATTCCACCGATCCGTACTCGTTCAATAACGATGAGCCATTCAATCCGCCCAATTGGCGCCATCAGGTGGGAGGTAGCGTCGGCGGCCCTATCCGGCGGGACAAACTCTTCTTCTTTGGCAACACGGAAGAGACGCGGGAGAGCCGTCCCCTCGTGTCGTCGTACTCCGGCTCGAATCTTCTCACTTCCAATGGCAGTTTCAAGAGTGGTGTGTGCCAGGCTTCGACAGCGCAGTGTGCTGCGGCACAGACCTACATTCAGCGCACGTTTGCCGTGCTGCCTCGCAAACTGAATGAGAATATCGGGTTCGCGAAACTTGACTACCGCCCGACTGACCACGACAGCTTCACGGCGAATTTCAATCTGATGCAGTTTGCATCGCCCAACGGCGCAGTAAGTGCGACTGCCTTGACCGACGGCAGCGGCTTCTATCCCAACGGCAATCAGATCGACCTTACGCGATGGGCACGGTTCTCCTACACACGCGTGGTCTCGCCCCGCGCGGTCAACGAATTTCGCTTTGGCTGGTTCAAAGACACGCGCAAGCAGTCGACCAACTCCTCGATTGCACCGGCCAACGGCTTGAAATCAGGACTCTCCGTCGCCGACATGAGCAACCTCGGCATGTCGGTCAACATTCCGAATTCGCAGCCGTCTGAAGACCGCTTTTTGTTCACCGACAACTACTCGCTTACGGTAAAGAATCATCAGCTGAAGTTCGGCGCCGAATCCAATTACATGCGCGACGTCGAGGACGCTCTCTTCTTTGCCAAGGGCGAGTATTTCTACGGCAGCGTTACCGGGTGGGCCGAAGATCTGACTCCCGATTCAAGCGATCCGCAGGCCGGCAAACATTACTTCGGGTTCCTGCAAAGTTTTGGTCCGCTGCTCACGCGTGCGATTGTACGCGACTACAATTTCTACGCGCAGGACCAGTGGCAGATGGGGCGCAAACTCACCGTGAATCTTGGTCTGCGGTACGAGTTCAACCGCTTCACGCAACC
>CBJOJD010000235.1:0-8635 GCA_966443485.1 uncultured bacterium
GCCGAACTTCAGGCCGGATTTGGCGATGAGGTCGAGATCGGCGAAGCTTTCGATGGCCTTGAGGTACTCGGGCAGGAAGTCGTACTCCTCGATGGGCGCGGGCTTGGCGGCGTCGGCGAGAGGCTGGCCGAGAAAGGTCTCGATCTCCGCGATGATGGAGGGCTTGCCGGATCCGCCGTACCAGGCCTTGTACTTCACGCCGTTCCACTGGGCCGGATTGTGCGAGGAGGTAATCATGATGCCGCCGGCGGCGGCGAGGTGGCGCACTCCGTAGCTGAGGGCCGGGGTGGGCGTGATGTCGTTGGCCAGCTTCACGGGAATGCCCGAGGCCGCAGCAACTTCGGCGCAGGCCTGGGCGAAGGCCTTGGAGCCGAAGCGGCAATCGTAGCCGATACAGATGCCCTTGGCGGGGTCTTCTTTGGCGTGGATATAGGCGGCGATGGCGCGGGCGGCGGTACGAACATTCGCGAAGGTAAAGTCATCGGCGATGACACCGCGCCACCCGTCGGTGCCGAACTTGATCTGAGGATGGGACATTCCGAGCGTCGTGCTCCTTACAGAAGAGTGTAAAGAAACCAGCTACATACGTGTAGGATGCAGTTCTGCGAGCCGCATAAGGGTGCAGCTTGGATTCCGGTACCCTCGATTCCTGATTGTGAGATTTCCGCGACCTAACCCGACGGGGAGAGGACTGAGACCACAACCCGGCGCCCAGTTAAGGTGACGACGACCGCACGGTGGAATGGACCTATGCAGTGTCTTCGGCGCGGACGGATCAGCCGCGGACTGAACCGATCTCCCTAAATGAGATCGGTCCGTCCGGAGAGCGTCAGTTCCTTCACGATCTTGCCCACATCCTGGGAGTGATCGCGATGGACGATGAGGAGCGCGTCCTCGGTATCCACCACCACCAGGTTTTCCACACCCACCATGGCGACAAATTTCTTGGGGCTGTAGATGTAGTTGTTGGAGGCTTCCAGGCTCAGGTGGCCCTCGGTCTCCGCGACATTGCCGTCGCCATCGCCGCGCAGGCGATTCTCCAGCTGGTACTCATAGAGCGAGGCCCAGGAGCCGAGATCGTTCCAGGCGAACTCCGCAGGCAGGCAATACAGATTGGAGAGGTGTTCGCCTTTGGCCGAACGTGGCTCCAGCACAGCGTAGTCCACGGAGATGTTCTCGCACTTGGGGTACAGCTCCTGGAAGACCTTCTCGAAGCGCGGGGTGCCGTAAGCGGCGGCGATGTTTTCCAGCAGCGGCGCGGTTTCCGGAAGGTGTTCGCGTACGGCGTTGGCCAGGGTGCGGGCCGACCAGATGAACATGCCGGAGTTCCAGTAGTAGTTCCCTGCAGCAAGAAACTCCTGGGCACGTTGCAGATTGGGTTTTTCGGTGAAGCGGCGCACGTGCAGGGCGGAGTCGTCAGGCGCGTAGTCGCCAGTCTCGATGTAGCCGTAGCCGGTCTCTGGGCGGGTGGGCTCGATGCCCAGGACGACGATGTTGTCTCCGGCGGCAGCCACGGAGATGCCCTTCTGCAGCGCCTTGAGGAAGCGCGGCTCATCGGCGATCACGTGGTCAGAGGGAAAGACGCCCAGCACGGCGTTGGGATTTTCGCGTTCGATCAAAAACGCGGCCAATCCACAGGCCGGCGCGGTATTGCGCGCCACCGGCTCCTGAACGATATGCGTAGTGGGAACCCCTTTGAGCTGGTCGGCGATCTCTCCGGCCAGGAACTCGTTGGTGATCACCCAGGTCTGCTCCAGCTTGATGAGCGGCTTCAGGCGCTCCACGGTTTGCTGGATCATGGAGCGTTCGCCGTCGAGCGCCAGAACCTGTTTGGCACGGGCGCGGCGAGAGCGTGGCCAGAACCGGGTACCGCTTCCACCGGCAAGAATCACGGAACGAAAATCGATCGGTGTCGACATGGAAGACACATCCTACTTGACCGGAGCCTGTTTTGCCCAGTGCTGGACGGCCGGCGTTTGCGGGTCGGCGCTGGAAGTCACACGTACCCTGCCAGCGGATCAGTTGAGGCTTTGCCTATCGGTCAGAAAGTAGGATGCATGGAAGCGAAAACCTGAATTGCCCGGTGTGGTTAGATTCCGGTTTCCCGGTGCCCCGAGGTGGACCCTGGCTCAATAGGCGCTTCAACCTGGGCGGAGAGCGAAGCGCTTGGGAACTGGAAGCGGATCTGAGCCCAGGGCCAGTTCGCTTCGATGCTGGGCTGCCCTTGGGGTAGTTGGTAGTTCAGGCCGTGGGCAATCACGCGGTCGCGCAACACGTCGGCTTTGACCGGCTTGCTGATGAGATAGCCCTGCACCAGGTCGCACCCGAGCGAGCGCAGCAGGTTCAGCTGCATCTCGTCTTCGACGCCTTCGGCGGTCACCTTCATATTCAGCGTCTTAGCCATGTTCACAATGGCTGCGGTGATGGCCGCATCGCCGGAATCGACGGCGATATCGCCGATGAAAGCGCGATCGATCTTGAGCTTGTTGACCGGGAACTGCTTGAGGTAACTCAAGCTCGAGTAGCCAGTACCGAAGTCGTCCAGGGCCAGGCTGACGCCCAGGTTGCGCAGATCTTCAAGGACGCGGAAGGTGATCTCCTCGTGGGCCAGCAGCACGCTCTCGGTGAGCTCCAGCTCCAGGAACTGGGGAGCCAGACCGGTTTCTTCCAGAACCCGGCGCACGGAATCGCAGAAGCCCTCCTGGCGGAATTGCATGGCTGACACGTTCACAGCAACCGGAATGGTCAGGAGCCCTTCGTCGTGCCAGCGCCTGGCTTGAACACAGGCGGAGCGCAATACCCACTCTCCGATGCGGACGATCATGCCGGCGCTCTCGGCGATGGGGATGAAGCGGTCGGGAGGCACCATGCCCAGCTCGGGGTGCTCCCAGCGCAACAGGGTCTCGCAGCAGGCGATGCTGCCGTCTTCGAGGCTGATCTCCGGCTGAAAGACGAGGTGGAATTGATGTTTCTCCAAAGCGCCCCGGAGATGGCTTTCCATCTTGAGCCTGTCCAGAACTTGGGCCGTCATCTCCGCGGTAAAGAAGCGGAAGGTGTTCCGGCCGGCCTCTTTGGAGGAGTACATGGCTGCGTCCGCGTTCTTGATCAGCGTTTCCACGTCTTCGCCATGTTCGGGGAAGAGGCTGATGCCTACGCTGCAGGAGACGTTGAGTACCTGACCCTGAATCTCGAAGTCGGAGCTGATCTCGCGGCAGACCCGCTCGGCTACGACGGCGGCGTCGGCGGCGTGTTCGACCGCGCCCAGCACCATGATGAACTCATCTCCGCCGAGGCGGGCCACGGTGTCCTGATCGCGGGCGCAGAGCGCCAGACGGCGGGAGACCTTCTGCAGCAGGAGGTCGCCGCGCGAGTGGCCCAGCGAGTCGTTGATGTTCTTGAAGCGGTCGAGATCGAGGAAGAGGACGGCGACACGCTCTTTGTGGCGGCGCGCATTGGCCACCGCCTTGGAGAGCCGGTCCTGCAACAAGGTGCGGTTAGGGAGGCCGGTCAGGGAGTCGTAGTAGGCCAGGAACTGGATCTGCTCATCGGCCAGCTTGCGCTCGGTGATGTCGACCAACATGCCTTCGATGATGGGCTGGTCGTTGCCGTTGTGAACCAGGCGGGCATTGCTCAGGGCCCATGCCCATGCTCCGTTTGCCCGCTGGAAGCGATGTTCGGAGCTGTTGGAGGCGGACTCGGAGGGGTCGGGCGACTGGCAGAACTGGCTGACGATGCGCTCGGCGATCTCTACCCGGTCCAGCATGTCCTGGCGATTGACGAACCCCAGCATGCGCGCGCAGGCGTCGTTGCAGTCAATGAGCTTGCCATCGGTTTCCGCGATAAAGAGGCCGGCGGTGTTGCGCTCGAAGACACGCCGGTAGCGCTTTTCCAGGGCGGCTTCGGCTTGCAGTTTGCGATGGATGATCCGGGTCTGTTCCTGCACGCGGCGGCGCAGGACCATCACCCAACCAATGATGGTCACGGTCACCAGGAGGAGTCCACCCACCATGGTGACGCCGCGGCGCGCGTTGAGCCAGGGGGGAGAAGCGAGCACCTGAAGGTCCGCCGGGGTCCGCAGCACCATCTCAAACTCGGCTGGATTACCGTTTTCATCGGGGCGGACCGAGCAGATACCGGTCAGGAGGACGGTGCTTCCGGCTGGAATCGAGAGCGACGCGCCGGGGTTCCGGAGTGTGGCTTCGAAGTCAATGTGGTCATCGGTCTCTAGTCCCAGAACCAAGTCGCCCTGCCGCTGGTGGGTGGATTCCACCACCGCGTGGAGGGTGATGAGCTGGGCGTCGTAGCCGCCCTTGAGGGCCGTCTTCCCGTTAATTTGTGCCGGGGAGAGACTGAAATGCCGCTTGGTGAGCCGGATCGAGCCGGACTTCATGACCGGGCTGTAGGTTCCCTCGGCCGGGAAGCCGATGGCTTCGACCTCGTCGCCGGGTTGGGCGGGTGTGCCCTGGTCGGTCTGAACATAGACTCCGCCGCTGGAGTCCATCAGGAAGAGCCCACGCTGCGGGAAGCGCGCGGTCACGACGCCGACGACTTTGACGCGGTGCGGATCCTTCAGATCCGAGGAAAAGCGCCGGATGGAGTTCACGGGGGACGCCGGGATGGAGAAGGGCTGGTCGGGAGCCGGCTGCAGAATCTGGATCTGCTGGAAGTTGGGCATCAGCAGGTGGATGGCCACCAGCTGCTCGCGGGTGTTGAAGTCGCTGGCGCAGACGCCGCGGAAGCGCACTTTGGCGTCCACCAGCTGCATGGGGAAGGGCGCGTGATAATCCGGCAGGCGAACCTTGAAGCTGCCGGTGGGGGTGGCGACGTCGATGACCAGGACGCTGCCTTCGGACTGCAGAATGAAGGAGCGGACCACCCCCTCCATCTCGGCCCACTGCGAATCGAAGGCGCCGGTGGCGGCTTTGTCGTAGTCGAGGTGCAGGGGAGGGGGGAGGGGGGTCTTGCCCAGGACCTTCCAGACCGGCTTGGCGATATAGGGGCTAAATCCTATGCCTACTTCACCTTGGATGTCTACGAAGTCGCCCGGATCGGGGTGGCTGCTGAGGCCGCGGAGATCCACCCAAACCCCGCCGGTACGGTCCTGAACGAAGAGATTTGGGGCTACGGTGTCGTAGTAGGTGATCACGCCGCGGATGTGCACGGGGATGGGATGGCTGGGGTCGACCTTCTTGATGGGCCGGATCTCGCGGATCGACTGAAGGGTCCGCACGGGCGGCTCGGCAATGGGGCCGGCATGCAGAGCCAGCGCCGAGATCAACAGCAGAAGCCATACGGCGCCGGCCCTCTTTTGTAAATTGCTGGAAATAGGTAGGTTAAGCAGGCGGCTTGCGATTGCGGAGATGGCCCTGTACCTCCGCGTCCCAGGCAGGCGGTGCACAAGATGGGGCCCATTCACAGTCATCAATAACTTAACCCTTGCGCGGCCCGCGATAACCGGTGCTTGCTAGCCCTCACTCACGCGGCATCTATATGTTTGCTATCGGCAGGTTTGGCAGGAATATGCGCGGTTCCTGGCAACACAGCGCAAAAAATCGGCAAACAAGGCAACAGACGCAAAGCGCAACACTCATTTGACGACATGACGTGTGTGCTGGATTTATTGCGATCTTACTCTAAAAGAAGTCGCGAGGGTTTCCGGCTGAGGGTCGGGAAGGCCCTGGTCCAAGATCCTGCCCTCTGCAGCTAAATCTACACCCAGGTACACTAGAGGCAGGACTTTTCCCGCCGGACTTTCGCCTTGTCATCGCTCACTGCCAAATTGAATCCTGAACAACGTGCTGCGGTGGAGTCCACAGAAGGCCCGCTGCTGATCCTTGCCGGAGCCGGCTCGGGCAAGACCCGGGTCATCACCAGCCGCATCGCCTGGCTCATCCAGGAGAAGGGTATAGCGGCCGATTCCATTCTGGCCGTGACCTTTACCAACAAGGCCGCAGCCGAGATGGCGGAGCGCGTGGAGCGCATGCTGGGCCACGGGTCGTTGAGCAAGCCCCTGATCTCGACCTTCCACTCGCTGTGCGTGCGCATGCTGCGGCGGGATATCGAGGCCCTGAAGGTGGGCAACGAGGGGCTGACCCGCTCCTTCGCCATCTACGACGAGAACGACCAGTCGAACATCGTGAAGCAGATCATGCGGCGCATGGGGCTGGACACCAAGCAGCTCACCCCGCGCACGGTGCTGAGCAAGATCTCCTGGGCCAAGAACCACATGATCGATCCCCAGGAGTACTATCTGGGCTCCAAGGATCCGAACAGCGAGCGGGTGGCCCACATCTTCCAGAGCTACAAGGCGGAGCTCAAGAAGAACAATGCGCTGGACTTCGACGATCTGCTGCTGGAGTCGGTGCGGCTGCTGAAGGTATCGGCGGAGACGCGCGAGCGCTATCAGCGCAAGTACCGCTATCTGCTGGTGGACGAGTATCAGGACACCAACCGTCCGCAGTACGAGATTATGAAGCTGCTGGCGGGCCCGGCCCAGAACGTGTGCGCGGTGGGCGACGAGGACCAGAGCATCTACTCCTGGCGCGGAGCCGATATCCGCAACATCCTGGAGTTCGAGAAGGATTTTCCAGACGCCAAGATCGTGCGCCTGGAACAGAACTACCGCTCCACGCAGACCATCCTGGAAGCGGCGGGCGCGGTGGTGGCCAATAACCTGCGCCGCAAGGGCAAGAAGCTGTGGACCGACCGCCAGGGCGGGGCCCTGGTGGGCTACTACGAGGCGCCGGACGGGGAGAACGAGGCACTGTTCATCGCCGACCGCATCCAGAAGTTTCTGCGCGAGGTGAATGACGATGGCGAGCAGGGGCGCTGCGCGGTGCTGTATCGCACCAACTCGCAGTCGCGCCTGGTGGAAGAGGCGCTGCGCCGCTACAACATTCGCTACACCATGGTGGGCGGGTTCAGCTTCTACGAGCGCGCGGAGATCAAGGACCTGCTGAGCTATCTGCGGCTGGTGCGCAATCCTCACGATTCGATGGCGCTGCAGCGCATCATCAACACGCCGGCTAGAGGCATCGGTGCGACGACGCTGGCCACGCTGGAGCGGCTGGCGCTGGAGACGGGCCTCTCCACCTGGGAGGCGATTGGGGCGGCGATCAAGGACAAGCTGATTCCGGCGCGCGCGCTGATGGCGCTGGACTCCTTCCGCACCCTGATGCTGGATGCGCAGGCCATGATGGACCCCGACTTTGCGGGCAAGCTTTCGGCGGACGTGGCGGTTGCGGAGACGGAAGAGGGGGATACCGACTTCTCGTTTGGCGCGGCCGAACCGGAAGAAGAAGAAAAGCAGCAGGCCACCGAGGCGCTGGAGATGGCAACCAGCTTCAACTTCGGAGGCAACGAGAACCAGCTTTCGTTGCTGGATCCGCTCAGCTTCAATCCCTTTGCGGAGAAGCCCAAGCAGCCGTTCCTGAAGATGCCGAAGCAGCAGACGCCGAGTGGTGGCCAAGCCAAGACGGGCGGGTCCTCTCCGATCTCGCCCCTGAGGCGCGGAAAGGAAACCGCGGGAGATTTGGAGTCGACTGAGCGCGTCGAAGGCTTCCGCGCCCCGGGAGATGCCGCGACCCTTCCGGAGCTGATCCGGTTCCTCATCGACCGCACCGGATACATCAAGGCACTGGAAACCGAGGGCACGCCCGAGGCGTTCAGCCGCATTGAAAACTTGAAGGAACTGGCCAACGCCGCGCATGACGCCGAGGTGCGCGGGGAGACGCTGGCGGACTTCCTGGATCACGCGGCGCTGGCCTCCGACACCGACCAGATCGATCCCGATGCGCGGGTCACCATGATGACGCTGCACGCGGCCAAGGGGCTGGAGTTTCCGCTGGTGTTTTTGGCGGGCATGGAGGAAGGGCTGTTCCCCCATTCGCGGACGCTCAACAATCCCGAAGAGCTGGAGGAGGAGCGCCGCCTCTGCTACGTGGGCATGACTCGCGCCATGAACACGCTGATCCTGACCCGCGCGCAGTATCGCCGGCGTTATGGGAATGACGCACCGGAGCAGAGCCTGCCCTCGCGCTTCCTGGATGAAGTGCCGCCGCAGCTGATGGAGAACTTGAGCCCGCGCACGCCGGCTTGGGCCGGAGGCGGGTCACGGTACAGCCAGGGACGGCAGGGCTACTCCGACTTTGAAGACCGGCACTACAACTACGAGGACGAGAGCCAGGAGTCGCCGCGGCTCTCCTACAGCCGGGCCGGTACCTCTCCGAAGGCGAAGTCTTCGCCCGCCTATGCGGCGAAGGACAGCAACTCGATCGACAACATTGCGCGCTTCTTCGGGGGCAAGGCGGGGGCAACGAAGCCGGCAAGCTTTGCGCGGCCTGCGATGGATATTCCCGCGCCAAAGGGTGCGAGCGGCCTCAATAAGGGGCAGAGAGTCCGCCACAGCAAATATGGCGACGGGACAATTCTGATGCGCGAAGGCGATGGCGAAGACGCCAAGCTGACGGTGATGTTCCAGCGCCACGGGATGAAGAAGTTGATCGAGAAGTTCGCCAATCTCGAAAAGCTGTAGCTGAAGTTCGTTGGGGCCAATCAGAGGTTAGCGGGATGAAGGGCCGGAACGCAGGTCCTTCGACTGCGTTTGGCGCAAAAAACTGCGCCAAACTACGCTCAG
>CBJOJD010000236.1:0-8605 GCA_966443485.1 uncultured bacterium
GTTCCATCCTCTGCTTCGTCGGACCTCCGGGCGTGGGCAAGACCTCGCTGGGCATGTCCATCGCCAAGTCCACCGGCCGCAAATTCGTGCGCCTCTCCTTAGGCGGGGTGCGCGACGAGGCCGAGATCCGCGGTCATCGCCGCACCTACATCGGCGCCCTTCCCGGCCAGATCATCCAGCACATGAAGAAGGCCGGCACCAAGAACCCTGTATTCCTCCTGGACGAAGTCGACAAGATGGCCTCCGACTTCCGCGGCGATCCGGCCTCGGCTCTACTCGAAGTCTTGGATCCGGAGCAGAACACCAGCTTCCAGGATCACTACCTCGACGTCGACTACGACCTCTCGCAGGTGCTCTTCGTGGCCACCGCCAACGTGCTGCACACCATTCCCGCCCCTCTCCAGGACCGCATGGAGATCCTGCGGCTGCAAGGCTACACCGAGCAAGAGAAGCTGGAGATCGCCCGCCAATATCTCGTCAAAAAGCAACGCGAGCAGACCGGACTGAGCGAGAAGAACATCGTCTTCAAAGACGACGCCATCCTCGAGATCATCCGCAACTACACCCGCGAAGCCGGCGTGCGCAACCTGGAACGCGAGCTCGGCAACGTCTGCCGCAAGGTCGCGCGCAAGGTCGTGAAGAATGGCGCCAAGCACAAGGAAGAGATCACCGCGGCCAACATCTCTGAATTCCTCGGCGTCGCCAAATACCGCGAATCCGAAGTCCACGAGAAGAGCGAAGTCGGCCTGGTCACCGGCCTGGCATGGACCGAAGTGGGTGGCAGCATTCTCACCACCGAAGTGCAGGTCCTTGATGGCAAGGGCAAGCTCACCATCACCGGCCAGCTCGGTGACGTAATGCAGGAATCAGCGCAGGCCGCTCTCAGCTACATCCGCGGCAAAGCGCAGGCTCTCGGCCTCACCCGCGAGTTCTACCGCAACGTGGACATTCACCTGCATGTCCCCGAAGGCGCCATTCCCAAGGACGGTCCCTCCGCGGGCATCACCATGGCCACGGCTCTGGCAAGCGCTCTCGCCAAGATCCCTGTGCGCCGCGATATCGCCATGACCGGCGAGATCACGCTGCGCGGCAAGGTCCTGCCCATCGGCGGTTTGAAGGAGAAGCTGCTGGCCGCTCTGCGCGCCGGAATCTTCGAAGCCATCCTTCCCCGCGCCAATGAGAAGGACCTGCAGGAGCTGCCCGACAACATCAAGAACGCCATGAAACTGCACTTCGTAGATTCCATGGATGAGGTGCTGGCGCTGGCCTTAGAAAGCCCGCTGCCCACGCCGGTACCGGAAGAAGCTGAAGTACTGGCAGCCGTCTCTCCCACCCCTGAGGTCGTGAGCGGCAAAGTCTCTCGCCAATAGCCGGCAGCTAGCAGCTGAATGATAGCCGGGTGCGGGTGCCCCGGGTGCCCCAGGTCTCCTTTCTTTGGAGACCTGGGATTGACTTTACCTCCCGCCTCCGTCATCTATCCGCAGCAACCCAGTTCCAGCTCTCGTTACAATCAGCCCATGGCCGCCTGGTACCGGCGCGTGCTCCTGCTGGCGCTTCCCCTCATCCTCTCCAACCTCACCCAGCCGCTGCTCTCTACAGTGGACACGATCCTCTCCGGCCATCTTCCCGGCGCAGCTGCTCTTGGCGGAGTCGCTATGGGTGGCATCTTCTTCAACGCCATTTACTGGACCTTCGGTTTCCTGCGCATGAGCACCACCGGCCTGGTCGCTCAGGCCTACGGCGCACGCCGGCACTCCGAGATGCGGCTGCACTTCGTTCGCGCGCTTCTCGCGGCCCTTGCCATCGGCTTGTTCGTTCTGGCCATTAAGGAACCTTTCATTGCGCTCGCCATCCGGTTCCTTGGCGCCAGCCCGGAGGTCGCCGTCAATGCCGCCGTCTACTGCCATATCCGCATCTGGTCCGCACCCGCCGCGCTGGCCAACTACGCCATCCTCGGATACTTGCTGGGGCACCAGCGCGCTCGCATGGCGCTCCTTCTGCAAACCGCCGTCAACGTCATCAACGTCGTTGTGGCTCTGACCCTGGTCCTCGGGCTGCACTGGGGCGTCGCTGGCATCGCCACAGGCACGATGGTCGCTGATTGGGCTGGATGCCTGATTGGACTTCTCCTGTCCCGCGACGGCTGGCTGCCCGAGCCCGCTGAACGCCACCTCCTCCGCTGGCGCGATCTGCTCCATGGCCCGAGCCTGCGTCATCTCTTTGCCCTCAATCGCGATCTGCTGCTGCGAACCTTGAGCCTGGTGGCCGCCTATGCCTGGTTCACTCGGACCGGCGCCCGGGAAGGCGATACCGTGCTGGCCGCCAACGCCATCTTGATGAACATGCATTTCATCGCGTCCTATGGCCTGGACGGCTTTGCCAACGCCACCGAGACCCTGGTGGGCGAGGCCATCGGGGCACAGAACCACCAGGACTACCGCGCCATCCTGAGAACATCCACCGTCAGCGCCCTCATCGTGGCCGCATTCGCGTCCTTCGTCTACATCGTTGCCGGGCCTTCCATGATCGGCTGGTTCACCAACCAGCCAAGCGTAAGAGCTTTGACTCTCCGCTTCTTGCCCTGGGCCATGGCGCTACCTGTTCTCTCGGTATGGGGCTTTCAGATGGATGGCGTCTTCGTCGGCGCTACTCGCGGCCGCGACCTTCGCGATGCCATGCTTCTCTCCTTCACTACTTTCCTGGTGCTCGCCATCGGTCTCGAACGTCTCATGGGGAATCATGGCCTGTGGTGCGCGTTCTGCTGCTTCATGGTCGTTCGCGGCGTTTCGCTGGGGCTGCGTCTGCCCCGCATCGAACGAGCCTTCGTGAGCACTGCTGTATGCTGAAGGTAAGCTTCCTGCCTCGCGCAATCGGCTGTCTTCCTGAGCGTAGCGAAGGATTTGCGGCTTGAAACTGCCGAATCGGAGCCTAAAAGGCCAGCCCCTTACCTATGCCTGCCCCGCGCTACATCACCCAATTTCTTCTCTCCGCCATGTCGGCCGAGCAGTTCCCCGCCCCCGACGTCCCTGAAATCGCCTTCCTGGGACGCTCCAACGTGGGCAAGTCGAGTCTGCTCAATGCCCTCGTCGGAGACAAGGCGGCCAAGGTCTCCAGCACTCCCGGCCGCACCCGCGCCATCAACTTCTTTTCCCTCCAAGATGAACGCCAGCGGCCCAAGATGACCTTTGCCGATCTGCCCGGCTACGGCTACGCCAAGATCTCCAAGTCCATCTCCGCCGAGTGGCCGAAGTTCATCGAGCCTTACCTCACCGAACGTTCTACGCTGGAACTTTGCGTCTGCCTGGTCGACTCCAACATCCCTCCGCAGGATCGCGACCGCCAGCTCATCGACTGGCTGCGCCACGTGCAGCGCGACTTTGCCGTCGTGGCCACCAAGATCGACCGTCTCAGCGGCAACGAACGCACCCGCAACCTGGCAGCGCTCCGGAAAGGTCTTGAATTGGACGAGATTCTCCCTGTCTCGGCCAAGACCGGAGCAGGTCTGAAGGAACTCTGGGCAAGAATTGAAGCGTTACGCTCCTAGAGCGGAATGAGGTGGTAAGCTCCGGCAGCGCTGATGCCCTCAAGTGCTTTTGTCAGTACTTCCGCTGTGCCGCGATCGCACACCGCCGACCGTACCCGCCGCAGTTGCGGACCCAAATACCGCGGCGCCAATCGAATCCAGCGCTGGGCTCCGAACGCGTCGGGCGCGAGACTCGCTTTGGCAAGCTGCTCAAACTCCGCCGGTGGAGTCGGCATGACGACCAGCGCCGGATCGCCGCCAGCAGCCTCACTCGCATAGCGCGCACCCTGCGCAACAAAGCCAGCCAGATCGGTCGTGGAATCGCTCCGTAGCAGATCCGGAAGCACGCCCCGCTCCCGCATCTCGCTCACTATAGCTTGCGAGGTCGCGGTCACTCCCACTGCGACTGCCTGTCCCTTGCGAATCTCGTTCTTGAGAATGCGCAGCGCTTCGTCCAGACTGTTCACCAAAAAATCGACCACGCCTTCCCGGATGACCTGTCGCTGCATCGCTGCATCCGTTGCAACGCTCAGCGACGCTCCGCCCGCGATATTCGTGGCCCGCACCAAATCCTGCCCCTTGGTGTCCAGGTCCCCTGCATACACCAGGCGACCACCGAGGCCGTCTTCCCCATGGAACTCGCGCTGCAAGCCTACGTAAACGCAAGCCACCGGCTTGATCTGCGCCTCTACCTCGGCATGGATTGAAGTTGGGATCGGCATACTTGCGGGATAGCTGCGGTGAGGGCGGCTCTGCGTTTACCAGGCCGAATACGGCTGCCCGTCAGAACCCTGCTCTTGTGAACCAGAGTGAACGTTGTCGATGCCCGGGTCGGTCTGATCCAGCGAGTGCAAATCAGAGTTCGTGTCCGTCACCCAGCTCTCCTTGCTCTTGGTCATCGGATCTTCAGGAATGGACTTCAGATACCCTTCCTGCACCAGGTCGTCCAGCGACTGCGGAGCCTTTTGCTTGTCGGCAGTGTAGGCGTCGATCGCGCTGCGCATCACATGCAGGTCCTCCCGCAGCACCGCCTCGCGTGCCTGCCGCACCGCCCCTACGTAGCTGGGGATAGCCACCACAGCCAGCACTCCGATGATCGCCATCACGATCATCAGCTCCACTAGCGTGAACCCGTGCTGCCTCGCCTTGCGATTTGTGCGCGTACCGTTCAACTACATTCCCCAGGGGATCAGCGCCCCTCGTCCTCTGTTTGCTTCACCACGTCGAGTACTTCGTGCCGTCTAAGCCCGTCCCCTGCGATTTCGAGTACACATCAAAGACGCTCTGGCCGCCAAACGAGTCAGAGTTGGGATCATCCTGCATCGACCGCATACCCCATTCTGCCTTCCCCGTCATCGGGTCGACCGGAATGTGCCTCAGGAACTTCACTTTCTTTCCCTGAATATCCACTCCGTTCACGAGCGTTTCTAGATCGGGCGGATAGTTCTGGCTGTCCACCTTGGTCTGGATCGCGCCCTTGTCCGCCGCATCCTTGTACTTGTCGATGGCGTCGCGCATCATCCACAGGTCGTAGCGCAACTCCCGCTCTTTCTGCCGCTTGATCTGAAACCGCGCGATGGGAACAGCAGCCGAGGCCAGGATGGAGAGGATGGCAACCGTCACCACCAGTTCCACTAGCGTCAGCCCGCGCTCTCCCCTCCGAATTGCCCGTCTCTGCAACATTCCGCTACTTCACTTGGACGCTGATTTGAGTTCCCTGTGAGGGCACCGGCTTCTGTGCACTGCTCACCGCTCCCGGCCGGGTGATGGCAATCGTGCTCTCGCCCGCCACCTTGGCCTGGAATGTAAGGACGCAAACCACTCCCGCTCCGCTCACTCCGGTCGTGCCCGGCGGACGCGAGGCGTTGATGTTCACCGTTCCCGGACCATCATCTCGGTGCACCAGCGAGACAGCCTGCCCGTCGCGACTCAGGAAGTCTCCGGCACTCACGTTCTGCAGCGACAGCTTCGAAGCGTCGTACTGCATCTGCAGCGGGATCGAAGCGATATCCGCCGCGCCGCTGATCACCACCGGTACCTGGAACACCCCACCTACCGCGACGTTCCCCGGAGGATTCATCATGAACCTCACCTGCCCGCCCGCTCCCGGCAGCGCATTGGCAGCTGTGGGCGGCATAGCCTGATTCGCTGCTCCCACCGGCGCTCCGGGCTGAACTGGAGTACTTGGCCGCAAATTAGGCTGCGGTACGGCACTGACTGCACCGGCCGCGGTCGCGTTCAACTGAGCCAGAGCCGCTGGCGCTGCGGTTGCCGCGCTCTGCCCCGGAACCGAGGCCAGGTTTGCTGCCGTCGGTGCAATCGACTGCGTAGAGGTCGGCTGCACACGCGGCGCGCTGGCCGCTCCCGGACCCTCCACCGGCAGATGCCGCAGCTCAACGTTGGTCCCCGTGCCCACATCCACAGCACGCAGGTTGGCGGCAGACATGTCCTCGCCGCGCACAATATGCGGCACCATCATGAACACGACTTCGTCGTTGTTGATGGTGTGATCCTTCGATCCAAAGATGTACTTCAGGATCGGAATCGAGCTCAACCCCGGGATTCCGTTCCAGCTCTGCTGATCCTGCTGGTTCAGAATGCCGCTCAGAATGTTCACTTCGCCCTCGCGCAGCCGCACTACTTCTTCGGTCGTCTTCTGCGCGATGATCGGTTCCGTTACGCCGCTGATGGTGGACGATCCCGCCTGCGACGTTACCTCGATCTTCACCTTGAGCGTGATGTCGTGGTCATAGTGCACGGTCGGCGTCATCTCGATCGTCACACCCACGTCCTGATACTGGAACTGCGTGTTCACCAGCGAACTGACCAGCGCGGTTGCGGCACCCGTCTGATACGAACCGGTCGCGATCGGGATCTTCTCACCCACCTTGAGCGTGGCCTTCTGCGAATCCGTGGCGCGCAGCCGTGGGTTCTGCAGAATCTTCGTGTTCGAGTCCGTCAGCAGCAGGTTCGCGGTCGCCGAACCCACCGTCACGGCAAAATCGTTCGAGTTCAGATTCGCCAGGTTATACAGCGTCGGACTCGTGGTCGTCGTGGTCGTGCTCGTTCCCGTCGTGGTGGATGTTCCCGTCGACGGGGTCGAAGTCGTGCTGTTGGGCGACTGCAACGTCACCCCAAAGCTGCTGGGCCACGCGATGCCCAGCGTGCGCTCCCAGTTCTTGCTCACCTCCATCACCGCCACATCCACGATCACCTCAGGCCGCGCCTTGTCCAGATCGTTGATCAGCTTGGAGGCCAGTTGCAGCTCGTCTACCGTGCCGCGCACCACAATGGCGTTCTGGCTGGGAACCCCATACACGTGCAGATTCGTGATGACGTTGCGCAAAGCCGTCGTTACGTCGTTCAAATCGTTTTGCTGCCAGGCGTTCGACAGGTAGAACGTCTGAACCGCCTGCTCTTCCAGCTCCGTCCGCTTGGAACGAGAGTTCTGCGCCACAAAGATGGTGTTGGAAGTGACCGGCCGCCAAAACGTGTTGGACAGCGCGCCCACAATGCGCAGCGCGTCAAACAACGACACATTGTTCAGATCCACCTGGATCCGCTTCGATGTGTAGTCCGGATCGAAAAGCACATTGATCCCGGAGGCCCGGCCAATGGCTTGATAGATGACCTTGGCGTCCTCCGCCATATGCAGTACCAGCGGCTCGTTCGCCACCGGCTTCAGCTCCACCGGAGATCCCATGGAGTTGATCTGGTCTTCGGTAGCCGACTCCATCGGAGACACCGGCGCTGGAGCCTGGGTCTGGCCAAGATGCTGCCGCACCCTGGTGATCTCCTGTTGAGCGGACTCATTCGCCGGATCGACCTCGGCGGCGCGCAAAAACTCCGTCAGCGCTCCCTGCTCATCGCCCGAAGCCAACAGCTGGCGGCCCTTTTGAATGTGGGCGGCGGAAGCAGCCGGGCGCACCCGGTACAACGCCGTGCGATAGCGCAGGTCCTTGGGACTCTTGACGTTCGCGGCCTGGTAGTCGTTGTAAGCCGCGTCCCAGTCCTCGCGCTGCTCGGCCGCCTTGCCGCGCTTGTACAGCGAATTGGCCGAGCCCTTCATCTCGTTCTGGGCATACAGGCCGGAGCACCAGCAAACGGCCAAAACTGCAAGCGCGATGCTCAAAATAGATTTGGAAAAGAGGCTGGTTCGCATAGCCTTACTGTCCGCCTTCGGCGTTAGGGTAAATGCGCCGCGCGGGCTGGTGCCCTCTGCGGACAATAAATGTACACGTGCTGTAACCGGGAGACCCGCCCGAATACCCGCGTCGCTCATCGAACTCCCTGGCGCCCGCGCTCTTTCCGCCTGGGCCGCACCTAGCCATCCTATAGCCAAGTACGGGCTGCGGGTGCCGCCCGGAACGCGATTGGTATCAGTGGACTTACCCAACGAACGCTGCCTCATTCTAGCAAAGCCCCTCCGCCTTACGAGGGCAAGTCGCACCGGTGCTACGATGAAGATTCAAGCTTTTATGGCCCGCCAGACCACTCACGTCATCGCCCAGCCGAACCGCCCCGCTGCGGGAAAGTCGGCGCGCCCGCGCGATCCCGTCGCCAGCGGCGAGCGCGATGCCGCCCAAAACCGGGCCGCCGGCCACAACTATTTCCTCATTGAAAAGTACGAGGCCGGGCTGGCTCTCCGCGGCACCGAGGTCAAATCCATCCGCGAAGGCAAAGCCAACCTCAAGGACGCTTACGGGTTGATTAAGGACGGCGAGGCCTTCCTGCTCAATGTACATATCGGTCCTTACTCTCACGGCAATATCGCCAACCACGACGAGACTCGCACCCGCAAACTGCTGATGCATCGCGAAGAAGTTCGCAAGCTACTGGTGAAGACGCAGGTCAAGGGACACACGCTCATCCCCACCCGCCTCTATTTCCGGAACGGCCGGGTGAAATGCGAGCTGGCGCTGGCCAAAGGCAAGCAAGACTGGGATAAGCGGGAAACCGAACGCCGTCGTGAAGCCGATCGCGAGGCTCGGGCCGCCGTCAACGCCAGCAAAGCCCGTCACAGCCGCTAAAGCCTCTCCTGCCTCCCAAGTCCGGGCTTCCTGGAGCCCCGGTCATGGCACC
>CBJOJD010000237.1:0-8570 GCA_966443485.1 uncultured bacterium
GGGCCCGATGAACGGCTGCCCCTATTAGGGACCGGCTGGATGCCGGGCCGTGGTAGCTGCCGAGCGAGCGGGGCGGTCATCGGTAGCTGGGAACGGAGCGAGCGAGGCCCGGAGCCGGATGCGTTCTCCAACCTCCAGGGCCATCAGCGCCAGCGGCCAGCACAGTATCAGCAGAATGCACCAGAGGAGAAACTTGATCATTGGCGAATCGCTCCCGCTTCTCCGTACGCATTCGGACCCGCCGGAGTTCCAGCGCCGTCACTTACCAGGAATGGACCGCCAGAATGGTCGGCTGCCCCGACTTCCCCTGCACCACCTGCGTGCCGATCACCGCCTCGATATTCTTGCTGCCGTGGTTCGCATCTTGCTGCAAAATCATCTGCGTGCAACTCCGGCTCACCGCGCACTCTGAAGCTGCCAGCGTGCCGTTCGCCCCGATCCCCGCAATCACCACGGTCGGCTGTCCGGTGGTCGGGTCCACAAACCTGGCCAGCAAGCCGTAGTCCTGCGACAGCTCGGTATAGGGAGTGCCGAAATCCACCAGCCACGTGCGCGACAACGGATTGTTTTTGTCCGCGATCCAGGCCCGCGTCAGCCCTGGCTGGTTGGCAAACGAGAAGCGCAGGTCCTTCACCGCCCGCACGGTCCACTGATTGTCCATGCCGCTCACCAGCACCGTCGGCCCTCGCCGCAGATCCGCGAATCCCGTCGACTCGACCCCTTGCACCGCATACGGAACCGAGTTCTTGCCCAGCATCCCCGCCACTCGTGAGACCGCCACCACGTCGGCCATCGACACGCGGTCGAAATACAGCAGCCGCATGCCCAGCGGTGTATCGGCCTGCTCCTTCTCGCGTTCACTCTCCGCAACAAATCGGTCCGGCTGCCCGACGCAGACCAGCACGGGAGTGCGCGACGAGACCACGCCGCTCCAGAAGCGATCCAGAGAACTCGGCCATAACTGACCTCTGAAGGCGAACAGCAAGCCCGCAATCGCAATCATGCCCAGTGCTACAGCGCCCCAGATCCACGGTCGGCGTGACTCTTCAACGGTCGCTTCCTCCGGAACAGATTCGCCGACGGGCTGTTCCTCTGCTCTGACCGCAACCGGCTCTGCCCGCTCCGGCACAGTGAACTCCGGCACGTAGGAGCCGGACGGCAGCGCGATCCTCAGCTCCGCCTCATGTTGCGGCTCGCAATAGTACTGCGCCAAGCGCTTACGGATGTCGCCAGCCGTCAGTCGCACAATAGGATCGACATTGGAGTCGTACTCGGCGGCGCGATGAAACACCTCGATGCCGAGTGTGCGCTCCTTCAGCCCCGCGGAACGCCCCTCCAGTGCGCTCTCGACCACATAGCGCAACATCGCCATCGAACGCTTGCTGCCGCTGAAAAATCGGCTGGATAAAACTCGCTCCAGTTGATTGCTGACCAGCGCGCGATCCGGAAGGATGCTCTGCGCCTGCTTGGCCGCATCTACAACCGTCGCTTCGGCGGGTGCCTCGGATTTTGGCATACTCAAGTACTCCGCCGAACCCCTCACTGCCCGCATCGCATGCGCACCGCAGCCTTGCCGGGGTTTGGGGGTATCCTACGTTTCGCCTGGAAGCGGTGTCAATTTGGCTGCGCTTGCCCTCGCAGCCAGTCGGCAACCCATCTGCTCAGGCCAGGTCCGGCAGCCGATTGACAAGGCGGAACGCGTCCTGATGTGATGTTGGCGGCCCAAACCGCGCAATGGAACCACTGCCCAAACAATCGCTTGTCTCGATGTAGAGACGCCCTGGGGGATTCACATGAACGAGAACCGCACTCCGAAGCACACGTTCAGCATCAGCCACTTCACTACCGCGCTGGTCGCAGCCGCAGCCATGGTTCTGATCTGCGCTGGCCCCTCTCAGCTCCCGGCTCAAGCCGCATCGAGCAATGCACCCCAGGCTCCCCGCATCACCACCGCCGCTGCGCTCCACGGAGCGCAAATCGTCACCTTGTCTGATTCCACGCCCGGGGCCAAGATCTACTACACGCTGGACGGTACCCAGCCGACTACTTCTTCACAGATCTATGAAGCGCCGTTCCTGGTCGCCTCCGGTCTCACTGTGAAGGCTCTCGCCTCCGTTCCCGACCATGGAACCAGCGCCACCATCACCCGCGCGTTCTCTCTCCGCATTCCGCCCGAGACCTTGGTGTGGAGCGAAGAGTTTTCCACCCACGGAAATCAGTCCGAGCCCGACCCCAAAGTCTGGACCTACGATACCGGCAACAGCGGCTTCGGCAATCACGAGCTTGAAAACTACTGCGGCTGGGGATCGACTCAGTCGCCCTGCAACACGGAAAGCCCCAATGCCTACGTGGGCGCCGATGGCTATCTGCACATCGTGGCGCGTCAGCCTGCGCCCGGCACATACACCTCAGCCCGGCTTAAGAGCGAAGGCCGATTCAGCTTTCAATATGGACGCGTCGAGTTCCGCGCTCGCGTTCCTGAAGCCCAGGGCTTTTGGCCGGCGGCCTGGCTCCTGGGAAACAACATCGCCACTGTGAACTGGCCCGCTTGCGGAGAGCAGGATGTGCTCGAGCGCGTGAATGCACCCCTCACCCCTGACTGGAACGCCGGCTCCGTCCACGGCAAAGGTTTTGTGGGCACGGCCATTGGCGAGCGCTACAAGTTCCCCTCCGGACAGACCGCCTCGGAGTGGCATACCTACGGCATGATCTGGAAGAAGGGCAGTGTGGCCTACTACATCGACGATCCCGCCAAGCCCTACGCTACCTTCACCCCGGAAAGCATTCGCAGTTTTCCTGGCGCGGTGTGGCCCTTCGATGACGGACCCAACTACTTCATCCTCAACCTGGCTGTGGGGGGCGATTGGCCTGGACCACCCAATGCGGCCACGCCATTTCCTTCGGAGATGCTCATCGACTACATCCGCATCTACGCAAACTGACGTGCCCGGCTCGGCGGATCAAAGCTAGGAGTTCTTGGCGCTAGGAGTTCTTGGCGGGACCGGTCGACTCCCGGCAGATCAGCTGCGGCTGCACCGTAACCTCGTCCTGCACCGATGCCGTGTTGTGCAGCCGGTTCAGCAGACTCTGCGCCGCCAACTTCCCCAGCTCGCTCAGTGACTGACTCACCGTGGTAAGGCTAGGCAGCGTGTAGGCCGAAGCGTTGATGTTGTCGAACCCGACCACGGAAACATCCGCTGGCACCTGCAGATTGTGATCCCGCAGCGCGCGAATGCAGCCGATGGCCGAAATGTCGTTGAAGGCCACCAGCGCCGTGAACTTCTGTCCCGTGCTCAGCAGTTGTTGCACTACCGGATAGCCCAGCTCCGGACTGGTCGTGTCGCGATTCAAGCTCACCACCAGCTCCGGCTTGATCTCCAGACCCAGCTCCTTCGCTGCCTTCACCAGCCCATTCCAGCGCGCATCCGAGTCCGAGCTGAACGTCTGCCCATGCATGAACGCGATGTGGCGATGCCCCAGGGCATGCAGATGCCGCATGATGAGCTCTCCAGCGCGCTCGTTGTCCAGGGTCACATTCGTGACTCCTTCAATGTGGCGATGTCCCGCCACCGCCACTGTGGGCACCTGCAGCGAATGCTCCAGCAGCGTGTCGATCGCGATGATGCCCTGCGCGCCGCGGCCAATCAGCATCCGCGTGTACTCATCAATCAATTTCTGCTGGTGCCGATGGTGTGCAGTGAAGTAGAAGTAGCCCGCGCTGACCAGCTGATCGCCCACCCCGCTCATCACCTGCGAGTGGTAACCGTCTCCCAGCGTCGGAACCAGGATGCCGATGGTCAGCGTCCTGCGATCGCGCAAAGAGCGCGCCAGCAGGTTCGGCTGATAGTTCATCGCCTTGGCGGCAGCCTTGATGCGATCGCGCGTGGCCTGAGGAATAGAGCGCCCCGGCACATCATTCAGCACCACAGAGACCGTAGCGGGGTTCAGGCCGAGATAGGCCGCCAGTTCCTTCAGTCCCACCGGCTTCTGAGTTTTTGACACAGCAACGTCCTTCTGTTTGCCGGAACCGGAATCCTTCATACCGCCGCGACAACCGCCCCCGATCTAAGCTGTTTCCACGTTGGAGTTAACTCTACACTGCCGCGGGTAGCTTGGTCTAAACAACTTCTCGCCACCCGGTTGACGGGCGCGCAAGCAACCTGATACAAAGGCTCCGCTCTTTTCTTGAGGCCTCGTGCGCCTCTGAATACAAACGTTTGTCTATCGCTTCCTGCTTGCCCCGCGAACCCTCCCCAGGGCGCGTCCGGCAGTCCTTCATTCGTCCGATGCGGCTTCATTGATACCAATGCGGCACTCGCTCATCGCCTCCCAACGGCGCTGAGCGGATCTTGAATCATCCAGGAGGGTGCACCGGGTTCCCCGCACGCCGGAAGACCCCCTGTCTCAGGAGAAACCATGGATCGCATCCTTCCTCGCACACACGCGCAGCAGAACGCCGTGGTCGGACACCGCCCCCTTCCCGCCTCCAGGCTCCTCTGGACAGCCCTGCTTCTCGGCTGCCTCACCGGCTTCCTCTCGCGCCCCGCCCACGCCCAGCTCAGCATGCTGCACACCAGCGGCACCAATATCGTGAACGCCAACGGCCAGGTCGTGCACCTTCAGGGAGTGAATCTCGGGGGCTGGCTGGTCATGGAGCCCTGGATGACTCCCGCTGACAGCGGCGGCCTGCCCGACACTTACAGCATCATTCAGCAGCTCGACAACCGCTTTGGCGTGGCAGAAGAGCAAAGCCTCATTCGCACCTATCAGCAGAGCTGGATCACCGCGGCCGACCTCCAGATCATCAAGAACGCAGGATTCAATGCCGTGCGCGTTCCCGTCTGGTGGGGCAATTTCTACCCCATCAATAATGTGTCCAACTCCAGCTGGCGATCCGATGCCTTCACCGAACTCGACTGGCTGGTCAATCAGTGCTCCTCGCTCGGCATCTACGTCATCATCGACATGCACGGCCTGGTGGGCAGCCAGAGCAACTCCGACGATACCGGCCAGCAGAACCTCAACCAGTATTGGAGCAACGGCAACGACCAGGGCAACAGCGCTTACATGTGGTGGCAGATTGCCAATCACTACAAGGGCAACGGCACCGTAGCTGGCTACGACCTCATCAATGAGCCCATTGGCGCGCCCAGCAACAGCGCCGTTATCAGCGCCTTTTCCAGCCTCTACAACAGCGTGCGCTCCGCCGACCCCAACCACATCGTGATCATGGAAGGCACTTGGGGCAGTTGGAACTGGAGCATGCTCCCCAATCCCTCCTCGCAAGGCTGGACCAACGTGATCTACGAGATGCACGAGTACCAATACAACGCCAGCCAGCAGCAGGTGGAGCAAGGCTCTACCAACCAGGTCAACGACTTCTATAACCACGCCAGCTACAACGTGCCCGGCTACATCGGCGAGTTCAATGACATGTACAACAGCTCCAGTGTCTGGAACTACTCCGTCGATGCCTACAACGCCGCCGGCTTGAGCTGGACCATGTGGAGCTACAAATCCACCAATGCTCTCAACCCCAGCAACTGGGGCTTCTACGGTCCAACCTACTGGGCCGCCACTCCCAACGTCTCCACCGACTCCGCCTCCACCATCGCCGCCGACTGGCAGCAGTGGACGACCGCCAATGCCTTCGCCCGCAACACGCAGATCGGGCTCAGTGGCAATGTCAACGGCGCCAGCATCAGCACCAGCTCGTGGTTCAATGCGGTGAACGTCAATAGCGGAAGCTGTATCGATGCCGCCGGCTGGGGCACCGCCAACGGCACGGTCGTTCAGCAGTGGAGCTGCGGTAGCCAGCAGTACAACCAGGAGTGGCAGTTCCAGTCGGTGGGCAATGGCTCTTACGCCGTCTACAACCGTAATGCTCCCAGCGAATCCTGGAACGTCATCAACAACGGCACCGGCAACGGCAGCCTCATGCAGCTCTGGACCTATGGCGGCGGCAGCAACGAGCAGTGGATGCCCGTCTCCCTCGGCAATAACCAGTACAAGTTTGTAGGCGTGGGCAGCGGCCGCTGCCTCGACGTCCCCAGCGCCTCCACCGCAAACGGCGTGCAGCTACAGATCTATGACTGCAACGGCACTGCCGCTCAGTCCTTCACCTTGAATGCGCAGCCATAGCATCAAGGCGGGTGGGCGATCTCCTCATCGCCCGCCTGCTCGTCTGGCCTAAGGGCTGAGAACGTGGGGCAGGGAAGCCGCTTGTTCCTTCGAATGGCAGGCACTCCCTGCGCGCTCTTTAGAGATGCGGGGTCCCATTAGTGGTGGTGATGCCCATGTCCGGCGTGAGCGTGAACCGCTCCGCTCGCCATCTGGTCCATCGGCACCACACATCCTTCCGTGATGGTGCAGTTCTCATGCTCGAACTGGATGGTCGTGTGGCAGATGTGAAAGTGATCCTGGAGCACGTGATTCAGTTTGGCCAGGATCTGCGCGCTCTCCGAGGGCGGAATATCCGAAATCGTCACATGGCAGGCCAGCGCCCGCGATTGCGAGCCCAGGCTCCAGCAGTGCAGGTCGTGCACGTTGAGCACTCCCGCCACCGCTTCCATCTCCGCGCGAATCTCACTCAGATGCACGCCCCGTGGCGTACCCTCCAGCAGAATGTTCAGCGTCTCCCGCACAATCCCCGCACTCGACCACAGGATGAGCGCCGCAATGATCAACGAGAGTACCGGGTCGATCCAGTTCTTTCCGGTAAACAGAATTCCTGCGCCGCCCGCAATCACCGCCGCTGTCGACAGCGTGTCTCCTGCCATATGCAGGAACGCCGAGCGCATGTTCACGTCGCGAGCTACACCCCACAGCAGCGCCGCGATCACGCCGTTCATCACCACCCCGGCCGCCGCCACAATCATCATCATTCGAGGATGCACCGCCACCGGCGTACTCAGCCGGTGGACGGCCTCAATCCCAATCCAGATGGAGATCACGATGAGCGTGGCTGCATTCACAAACGCCGCCAGCACACCGGTCCGCTGATATCCGAATGTGCGCGAGCTATCGGCAGGGCGCGTCTGGAAGTACACCGCCGCGAAACTCAGCAGCAGGGCCAGAAAATCCGAAGCATTGTGCCCCGCCTCCGACAACAGCGCCAAGGAGTGCGCTCGTATTCCCGCGACAAACGTAACCAGCACATAAATCAGGGTTACCAGCAGGGAAATGCGAAGAACGGATTGCGTCCGACCAGCGCCCTCGCCGGAGGAAGCAGAGGCGGGCGCTGCATGCATATGCATAGGGGTAGTGTAACCGGGGATGGGTATCCGGCGCCACGCCGCCCGCTGCCTCCCAAAACTCATTTTCCACCCACCGGGCGACGGCCTCAACAAATCCGCATTCCAACTCAGAGTGGACCTTATCTTGTTGAATTCAGACCCCACCGCGGGGCACGGGAAAAAGGCAGCGGCGTTTCACTGGCTCGTGCACCTGGGCATGCCCGGGGTCTTCGCCGTGGCCTTGATCGATGCCTCCCCGGTTCCCTTGGCCATCCCCGGCAGCACTGACTTGCTTTTGCTTTGGTTGATCTCCCATCATGGCAATCCCTACGCCATGGTCGGGTGCGCCATCGTCGGCAGCATGCTGGGCAGCCTGACTACCTGGAAGCTCGGCAAAAAAGGCGGAGAAGCCGGCTTCAAACGCTACATTCCCCGCCGCTACCAGGATCGCGTCATGGGTTGGTCGCAGCGCCACCCTCTGCTCTCTGTCTTCCTGCCCCCGCTCTTGCCGCCACCCGTCCCGCTCTGGCCGTTTCTGCTGGCCGCTGGAGCCCTGGGCGTGAGCTGGCAACGCTATCTGGCCTGCTTCGGAGCCTCTCGCGCCGCCCGCTACTGCTTTGTCGGATGGTTGGCCGTTCACTACGGCCGCAAAGCCGTCAAGTTCTGGGCGGTCCTGGATAAGTGGTCGGTACCCGTCCTCAGCACTTTCGCCGTTCTGTCCATCGCGGGCCTGGCCTACGGCTTCTGGAAGCTGCGCCGCGCTCAAGCTGAATCTGGAAATGACTCAGCCCTCCAGCCCCACGCTGCTGACTGATTCCAAAGGAGTCCCACCATTGACTTTGATGGCAACAAAATCAAAGCGGACAACCGGAGCCTCCTCCCGCTATTCTCACCATAAATGACACGTTCTCTGGAGGAGGCCAAGGATCTCTCCGCCTTGGACGCCAAGGTGCTGACCGAGATCCACCGCGATGGCTGGCAGACGACCGGTGTGCTGGGGCGCGAGCAGGGGAAGGATCCCGACTTCGCTTACTCCATCGGCTTCTTCCACTGCATGGGCCACCCAGAGGTCATCCTCTTCGGCCTTCCCCTCGACACCTGCATGAAGGCCATCAACGTCATCGGCTTCGACGTTAAAGACGGCATTCGCTACCAGATCGACCACGTCTACGAGGGCATCCTCCGCGCTCCCCACCGCTGCTGCTTCAAAGAGGTAGCCCTCCGCTACTACCGCGACTACGTCGGCTACGCCCTGTGGTTCTACGAAGTGGACCCCTTCCCTCTCATGCAATGCGTCTGGAGCGACGAAGAGGGCCGATTCCCCTGGGACTCCGG
>CBJOJD010000238.1:0-8542 GCA_966443485.1 uncultured bacterium
CGAACGCCGGCGCGACATAGTGAAGGTCAGATCCGAGCGTCGGACGGTCGGCGTTATCCAGCGTGTTCTGCACATTGGTGCCGGCACCGGAGAGAATCTTGCGCCACTCTTGATTGACGAAGAAAAAGGTCCTGTTGTGGTTCTCGTTGTAGACGTGAGGAATGAATATCGGTCCGCCGAGGTTGCCGCCAAAGATGTTGTAGTGGATGTTCGTCTTTGTGTTGGCAATCGCCTGAACGGCGTTGTAGGCCGGCGTCCGATTGAATTCCCACAGTGTCCCGTGGTACTTCTGCGTTCCGCTCTTGAGTGAAAGGCTTATGGTGGCGCCGGAAGAGATGCCGTAGTCCGGAGGATAGTTCGAGGTCAGCATGTTGAATTCGGCAATGGCATCTTGCGAGGGCATAATGTCCATACCGCCGCCGCCGCCACGGTCATCGGCTTCTCCACCGTCGATCAGCCAGATGTTGTGGCTCATGCGGAGTCCGTTCACGCTGATAGTGAAGTTCGATCCAACAGAGGCTGGGGTATTGCTGTCCGGGAGGGCCGCGCTAACACCGAGGCCTAAGGCCGCCAGTGCAGCGAAGTTCCGGTTTTCCGTGGCAATCTCGCTGATCTGCTGGGAACTGATCAGCGTACTGACGACGTTCGAGTCGGTCTGAACCGTGAGAGCGTCTGCTTCTACGGTGACGGTTTGGCTTTCGGATCCCACGGACAGCTTGATGTCCGCGCGAACGGAAGACGAGACGTTCACCACCACGCCGGTCTGCTCGTAGGACTGGAAGCCCTTGGCTACGACCTTAAGATTGTAGGTGGCTGGATTAAGAGCGCCGATGGAGTACAGCCCCGTCGCTCCGCTTTCTGTCGTTCTTACGCCCCCCGTCGCCGGGTCGGTAACGGTGACTTTAGCTCCCGTGACGACCGCGCCCGTCTGGTCTGTGACGATGCCCGTCAATGCGGAGTTCGCCTGCCCATGCAATCCCACGCACGCGAGTACGAGGAGTAACGGCAACAGGAAGAACCTGCTTTTCGTTTGTTTCATATGACCGTCCTTTTCAAATGGTGTTGCTCTGCTTTGTTTCGTACTTTGCTGCTTCCCAGTGCTGCCAAGAAGCTGTACGTGTGGATGAAAAGCGCGTCCGCTTTTTCAACCCTGTTCTTCAGTTCGGTCCGAACAGAATGCTAGACAGGCAAGTCAAAATTTGTCAATCAATTATTGTTTACATTTAGGTCGATCATCAGGCGTACTTGTATTTACATTTCTATATGTTTCTTCGAAATCAAGGGTTTATCTGCTTTGAGATCCTCCGATAGCCGGAGCGGGGGCAGAGAGCATGAGGATCTGAGGCAAGGACTGACTGACACGCTCGAGTGCTCCGGGGAATCTCGCTGTCATACTGCTTCGGGTTCTGCGAAAATGGATGCGAGATGGTGGGTGAATGACAACTTCCGAGCAGATTGAAGCTGGACCCAAATACAAATTGATCTACAGCCGGCTCCTTGAAGCGTTGAAAAGTGGTGAGTACGAGGCTGGGGGGAAGCTCCCAAGCGAAAACGAGCTGGTGGAACAGTTCGGTGCCAGCAGGCCGACAGTCGGTCGTGCCCTGGCGCAGTTGGAAAATGAAGGTCTGATCGTGAGAAAAGCGGGATCTGGGACATTCGTTCGCATCCCTAACCGCCAGGACAGCTTCGTTTTCGGATTGCTCATCCCCGGTTTGGGGGCTACGGAGATCTTTGAGCCGATTTGCAGGGGGATTTCGATGGCCCGTGTCGGTGGTCATCACGATCTTCTTTGGGGACCCACCATTTCGCCTGCTGCATCCGCCGAAGCACAGGCCGAAGAGCTTTGCCAGTACTACATTCGCCGCGGAGTTACTGGAATCTTTTTTGCGCCGTTGGAACTGGTTGGTGGGAAAGACGAGGTCAACCGGCGCATTACAGCTGCTTTCGTTGAGGCAGGAATACCGGTTGTTTTGTTAGACCGCGATATCTGTGAATTTCCCCAGCGCAGTCGGTTCGATCTGGTCGGTATCGATAACCACCGCGCAGGATTTGCAATCACTCAGCATGTTTTGCAAGCCGGAGCCAAGCGAATTGCGTTCTTCGCGCGGCCGAATTCGGCGTCCACGGTAAGTGCTCGGGCGCTTGGGTGCAGTAACGCCGTGCGTCAACGCAATGATGGATCGCTGGAAGTGAAAACTCACATCGGCGACCCGAGTGACAACGCGGAAGTGCGCAAATTAGTGGACGGATTTCGGCCCGATGCGATTGTCTGCGCAAACGACATTACGGCCGGTCAGATCATGACTTCGCTCAATGCTCTGGGAATCAGAGTGCCGTCGCAGATTAAAGTGACGGGCATGGACGACATTCGATACGCACAGATGTTGCAGACTCCCCTTACCACGATTCAACAGCCCTGCCTGGATATTGGTGTTGCTGCCCTGAGTACGATGCTCGATCGCGCATCTCATCCCAACATGCCGGCGCGCGACGTCTTCATCGATTTCAAACTGATCGTTCGAGAGTCGACCGGCGCCTGAATCCTGCTACTGGGCTAGATGGGGCGCGCCGAGGCGATTGAATCCCCGCAGGTCAAAGCATCTAGTTCATCGGTTGTCCATTCGGGTGTTGCGCCATTGCGGCTTGCGACCAGCGCACCAAGACCATTGGCGAAGCATGCGGTGCGCTCAGGTGGCCACCCCAGTTCGAGACCGTGCAGAAACGCGGCGGCAAAAGCATCGCCAGCTCCCACCGTATCGGCTACTGTGACGGGATGACCCGGGAATATCTCGAAGTGACCTGACATGAAGACGGCGCAGCCTCGCCCACCGAGTGTGACACAGATCGTTTCCAGTTTGTATTTCTCGGCCCAGACGCGGCAGAACGTCTCTAGAGTGAAATATGCAGACGGCTGAACTGCTTTGAATAGCTGCTCAGCCTCTTCCTCATTCAGCTTGAGAACCGTCGCAGCATGAGAGAGCCTCTCGATCAGCGGCAGGTTCCAATGCCCCGTTCGAAGATTCATATCGTAGAATCGGCGTGCCGATGGGCAGGTCTCGAGTACGCGCTGCAATCTTCTTTCGCTAGCGACGTCTGTCTGCGCCAGCGTTCCAAAGTAAATCCAATTCGGACTGAACGAAGAGATTGCGGACAATAGAGTGTCGTCCACTTCAACGAGGTCGTATGCGCAGGGTCGATTAAATGTGAACGCCACATTCCCCGAAGCTTCGATTACCACCGAGGCGATACCGGTTGGCCCCTTCGAGGTGGTCGTTATGAAGTCCGTACAAAGTCCAAGAGACTCGATCGCCGACAGGGTTCTCTGGCCGCGTGTATCTTCCCCTACTGCCGAGACCAAAGCGACTGCACTACCAAGGCGATGTGAATGGGCGGAGAAGTTGAGTGGTGCTCCGCCAAGAAACTCCGATTCCCCAAGGACGTCCCAGAGAACTTCCCCGATACTGACGATTCTCACGTCTGCCTCTCTCCGGCTGCCGCGCCGCTCGCTTCAAAGTTCTTATGTTGGAGTCGCTCTACTGCCTTTTTCAGTCTAGGCCGCTTTATTCTCAAGCAGGACGACAAGTACATTTCATTTGCTATTACAGATTATCGCGTGTTCTTCAGCTTAAACAAGGAAACAATGGCGATTCAGCAGGTCAGAACGCCTGGGGAGGCAGAGTCAATTTCGTAAATAGCGTAAAATCTTCAGACTATGAATGCGCCCGCCGAAAACCTGCATAGACATTTCTTAGTACATGCATTGACAATTTGAAAATTTACTGCCTATCATTCTCTACGAATCCCAAGGTCATCGCGGGCTTTCGCTGGAATGGAAATCGCCAGTTTTACGAGCAGTCAGCGTCAGGCGGCAAATATCTTGCCTACGTTCTCATAGGTGTTTTTGAACGGCGAGGCTTTCGACCTTCCTTCCCTTGCCTGCGGGGAATCAGAACACCACAGTCCGGGTGTTCTGATCCCCCGCATTTTTTCGATGGACTCCAAGACGTGCAGAACGGAAGTGAGAATGAATCGTCGCAAATTCCTCAGTGCAATAGGCGGCGCTGCCGCTTTGGCTTTGATCGATATCGAGACGGCAAAAGCCTCCTCCGCTGAAACTCTGGCTCACGATCCCTTGCGCCCGCAGTTTCATTTGTTGCCGCGGGGAAACTGGATGAACGACCCTAACGGCCCGATCTGGTGGAAGGGCAAATACCACGTCTTTTATCAACTGAATCCTTACGGCGCTAACTGGGGCCAGATGAATTGGGGTCACGCTGTGAGTACGGACATGGTGCATTGGCGCCACGAGCCGGTTGCGCTCTCGCCGACATCAGGTGGGTTCGATAGCGAGGGCTGCTTCTCGGGTTCTGCGGTTGTCTTCAACGGCGTGCCGACAATCATCTACACGGGCGTTAAGAAGGCACCCCACGATCAAGTCACTCTCCGCGACGCCGGCTGGGCCCTTCGCGAAACACAACTGATGGCCACTGCGGAAGACGACGACCTGATTCACTGGAAGAAGCGTGCGGAGCCAGTGGTCGCCTCGCCACCTCCAAACATCAACGAGACCGGTTTTCGAGATCCTTGCCTCTGGCAAGAAGCAGATGGCTGGTATCTCGGACTTGGATCGGGGGAACGCGGCAAAGGCGGTTGTGTGCTGTTGTACCGTAGCCAGGATTTGCAGCATTGGGAGTATCTTCACCCGCTCGTGTGGGGAAAGTGGAATGGGCACCATGCTCCAAATCCGTGCAACAGCGGTGAGATGTGGGAATGCCCCGACTTCTTCCCACTGGGCGATCGGCACTGCCTCCTCTTCTCAACCCTCGGCCAGGTTTTTTGGATGACTGGACGCTACGACCGGAAGGACCACTCCTTCGTTCCAGACCAGCAAGGCATCGTCGACAATGGGAGCTATTACGCGCCGAAGAGCTTCTTGACACCGGATGGGCGGCGCGTTCTGTGGGGTTGGGTTCAAGAGGCTCGCTCCGAGAAGGAGTACATCGCGGCAGGTTGGGCCGGAGTTATCTCACTGCCTCGTGTTCTCACCATCGGCCACGACGGCCGCCTGCGCATGACGGTGGCGAAAGAAGTTCAGCAACTTCGCGGTCGTGAACACAAGACGGATACCGGCACGAGCCCGGCCGGCAATGGGAAGATTGTCCTTGCCGAATTGATTGGCTGTTGTGGAGAACTCGAAGTTACCGCAAAGGGTGCTGGGGAACCCTTTGAACTGCAGTTCGCCGGCAACGATGGAAGCTCGTGGCTCGAAATCAAGTACGCTCCCGGAGAGCATCCGCAGTTCAAGATCGATGATCAATCTCTGGCTCTGAATCTGAATGCAGATGAACAGGTTCTCATCCAGGCATATGTGGACGGTTCTGTCATCGAACTGTTCTTAAATCATCAACAAGCTTTCACGAAGCGGTTCTACTACTCCGGAACGGCCGCGCAGACCTGCCACATTTCTTGGCATGGAAATTCTGCCGACCTCATCTCCTCCTCAAGCTGGGAGCTTGCGCCCATTTCCGACGACAGGCTCACGAGGTAATACGTTCGCAATGCAAGCAATCGTGCCCAAAATTCGCAATGGACAGCACCTGACTTCCAATTCAGCAATGCGGCCCAACCGAAGACTAGTAAAAGCAACACTGACCGGGGCGCTGGGCGGTCTCCTCTTTGGCTTCGATACGGTCGTGATCTCGGGTGCTTTGGACGCACTGGTGAAGTTGTACCATTTGAGCGATGTTGGCAAAGGATGGACAGTCGCCATCGCGCTGATCGGAACGGTCGCCGGTTCGTTCAGCGCAGGCGTCATCGGTCAGAAGCTTGGTGGGCGAGAAACCTTGCGCATCACCGCCGTTCTCTATCTCGTCTCTGCAATGGGAAGTGCCTTCGCCTGGAACTGGTCTTCCTTAATGGTGTTCCGATTTATTGGGGGATTGGGAATCGGCGCGTCCTCCGTTCTTGGGCCGGTTTATATCGCTGAGCTATCTCCAGCAAAATGGCGGGGGCGCTTGGTCGGCGCATTCCAATTCAACGTTGTATTCGGAATTCTCGTGGCGTATACGACCAACTACGCGATTCGCCTGCTGCACCTCGGAGCATCCGAATGGCGATGGCAGGTTGGCATTGCTGCCGTTCCCGCAATTGGCTTTCTCATCCTATTGTTTAGCATTCCACGCAGTCCGCGATGGTCGGCATCCCGGAATCAGATCGACGAAGCGCTGGAAACCCTTAGGTTGATGGGAGATTCGAATCCGGAATCAGAACTCGCTGATATTCGATCCGCCCTCGACCAGGAACACGCAACCGCGCGGGAGCCGGTGTTTCGTTGGAAGTATCGCTATCCGCTATTTCTCGCCATCACAATTGGGGCGTTCAATCAACTGGCGGGCATCAATGCGATCTTGTACTACCTCAACAATATCTTTGCCGCTGCCGGATTCAGCCAGGTTTCCGGAGATCAGCAGGCGATTGCAATCGGTTTTACGAATCTAGTGTTCACAATGGTTGGCATGTCGGTAATCGACAGGCTGGGTCGCAAAACGCTTCTGCTCATCGGAGCGGCAGGAACGGCCGCTTGTCTCGCAGGTGTAGCCTGGATTTTTGCATCGAACTCGCATCAATGGACGCTGGTTTGGTTACTCGTGATCTATATCGGCTTCTTCGCTCTTTCGCAGGGCGCGGTGATCTGGGTTTACATTGGTGAAGTCTTCCCGAATCACGTCCGCTCGAAAGGCCAGGGTGTCGGTAACGCAAGCCACTGGATTATGAACACGTGCATTGCTCTTGTGTTTCCCGTGATCGCGACCCAAATGGGCCGCGGCATGCCGTTCGTATTCTTTTCAGTCATGACTGCATTGCAATTCGTCGTTGTTCTTTTCACCTATCCGGAGACGAAGGGCCAGACACTCGAAGAACTGCAGCGGCGGTTGGTACGCGTATGACACCTTGCACCCGCGCCTTCCTCAGATTGCCGTGAGTCCGGCTGGGCAAAAGCACATCGAATATCGATCAAAAGAAATGAAGGATCGGAGAAGGATCGAATATGAAGCTGGGCATCAGCGGTTTTGCTTGGACCTCACGGTTTGAAGAGCGCCACCTCCGGCTCGCTGCGGCTGTCAAGGAGATGGGGTTCGATGGATTTGAAATTGCGATGTTTGAGCCCAACGAACTGCCCATTGCTCAGATTCGTCGCACATTCGAAGAATCCGGGCTCGATGTCATGGTTTGCGCAATTCTGCCCAAAGGAATCAATCCGATCAGTCCGGATCAGTCTGTTCGCGAGAAGTCAATCGCTCACCTGATTCGTTGTGTTGAGGCCACTTCGGAACTCGGCTCTCGCCTGATTGGAGGCCCGCTTTACGCGCCGATTGGCTATCTTCCTGATCATCGCCCCACCGATCGGGAATGGGCGTGGGCAACTGAGACATTTGCGGCGGTAGGCGAAGCGTTGGATCGTTTCGGTGTGGACCTCTCTATTGAGCCTGTCAATCGTTCGGAGACCTTCTTCATTCGCACAGCTCGAGAAGCAAAGCGCTTGTGTGAAGCGGCGGGACATCCACGGATTGGGGTCACGATCGACACCTTCCACGCCAATATCGAAGAACAAGGAATCCCGCAGGCAATCGTCGAACTCGGCTCGCGTCTCAAACACATTCACGTGAGCGAAAACGATAGAGGTGTCGTTGGGGCGGGTCACATCGATTTTGAATCCGTCCTCGCAACGCTCAAAAAGAACGGCTATGAGGGATACCTCATGATCGAGGGGTTTGGCTTCTCACCGGAGGAGCAGTTCGGTCCGGGCGTGCTCTGGGCGGATAAGAGCGTGAGTCCAGAGCGGCTTGCCTGCTCGAGCGCAGATTATCTTCGTTCCCGCCTGATCGCGTAGTAGGCTTCGCCAGCCAGATCTTTTTGAGATGCACAATTTGGAGGAGAAATGAAGTATCCGGCACGCTTTGGCGCGGCCATGCTGGCAACCATCTTTGCGCTGGCAGCGGCAGGATCGCCAGCCAATGCGCAGAAACGAGCGGAAAGGCCATGGATCAACACAGACCTCGGCCCCGACGCACGTGCGGATTTGGTCATCGAAGCGATGACTCTCAACGAAAAGATTCAATTGATCCACGGAACCGGTATTCCGTGCGATGAGCCCGTAACGCCGGAGAACGCAAACTCGAATCGCGGCGTGGGCTACATTCCGGGCATTCCACGCCTCGGCATTCCTGCCATCAATATGGCTGATTCTGCATATGGCGTACGCCCCAGCGCTGTAAACGGGCGCTACTCGACGGCCCTCCCGGCCAACCTAGCTGCAGCAGCGAGCTGGGATCTTCACGCTGCCTATGAATATGGTGCGCTGATCGGACGCGAGCTGCGCGCACAGGGCTACAACATGAGCTTGGGTGGTGGTGTGAACATCGCTCGTGAGCCGCGCAGCGGACGCACCTTCGAGTACCTGGGCGAAGATCCGATTTTGGCCGGAAAGATGGTGGCCAGTCGGATTCAGGGCACTCGTTCCGCCGACGTGATCACCGACATC
>CBJOJD010000239.1:0-8539 GCA_966443485.1 uncultured bacterium
GAACCTGTAACCCCCGGCTTAGAAGAACGGTGGCATAAACCGAATCGGCCGGGGATCATACAAGTCTCTCATTCCTCAGCACTTATATGAATTTGGCATCCCACGTGCGCCTGATCGGCCGGTGCTCTAAAGGCATTTTTGCTGTAATTCAACCGGCGCATCTCCTCTCTTGTTCCAGCCAAAGAATCAGGAAGGAATCCTCCATGGCCTCCACACGGAGAAGCTCTGCGCCCGCACTCGCGTCAATCGACGAAGCTCATTCCGAAGAACAATCCATTCCCCTGCCGAAAGGCCTCAAGAGAGGTCGTGGCAAGGGACTGATCCTCGAGGACACGCTGGGTGTGCCGTCGAGTTTGCGCGGCATTCCCGAAGCCCAAGATATCCTCCGCGAGGCTGGCAGCACTCCATCGCACACCGCGAATCACATCAACTGCCCAGCCTGCGGCGCGTTCGATGAGATGGTCAAAGCCGACCTGCTGGGAATGGCCAATCAGACGTTCCCAGACGCTGCCGTCGTGTGGCAATGCGTGCGCAAGAACTCCAATGCGTTGCGTGCGCGCACGCACGAAGGGGTCGATGAGTACATCGTCGCACTCACGAAGTTTTTCGACGGCATCGTCATGCGCTCCATCAATCCGGGCATGCTGAGGGCATACCAGGTGGCGCGCAAGGCGAATGCTCTTGCGATGGCCAACAAGATCGAACGTCCATGGCATCGGGTAGCCAGCCACGGACGCATCAACCACGAGCTGAACGTTTTGGCGCAGATCCTGCGCGCGTGTAACGAATGGGAGAAGATCGGTCCATACTACTTCCCTCTTTCCGTGCCCAAGTGGAGCCCGCGCCAGATCCTCAGCGAGAAGGAAGAAGAGGATTTGTTCAGGAGTGTCGCCGGCTACGCAGAGGCGGAACTCGCCTACTGTGTCGCTGCGATTACGAACAATACCACCGCAAGCGGGATGGAACTGCGCCTTCTTAAAATCGAAAACGTGTTCCTGCGGCCGGCAGGAGAAATCTCCGAGATTTTCATACCCCCGGAGGCCTGTAAGAACGACCATCGTCCTCGCAAGATCGCCCTAAATAATGTCGCACTCTGGGCCGTCCGCAAGGTGTACCAGCGCGCTCTCAAGCTGGGCTCAACAAAGCCGGAGCACTATCTGTTTCCCTTCCGCAGCAAGCGAGGTCTCTACGACCCGACGCAGCCGGCGACTCGATGGTTTCTCCGTTGTTCATGGAATCACCTGCGTGACATCTCTGGATTCCATCACCTTCGCCCGCACGACCTTCGTCACCATGCGATCACACGCATGCTTGAGAACGGGGTTGATGGCGATTTGGTGAATGCCATCAGCGGTCACGTGAGCCAGAAGATGCGCGAGTTTTATTCGCATCAGAGAACCCGCGTTAAATACGAAGCCGCCCAGGCGATCGAACCCGAGTATGACGTGAAGAAACTGACGGCCGAAGGGCGGCGGCGTCTCAGAGTCGAGCAAAGGGCGGTCAAGCGGGCACAAAGAAAAGGGTAAAATCGCCTGCTCCGACAATGCGGCCACTCACTATCACGGCAGTAGCCGCACCCCTCCTGTGGCCGTGAGCGGCGCCCGCACGAACTCAAAGCGACTTCTGAATGTTCCACCGACTATAGCAAAGCATGCCACCTGCTGAGCCCCCGCACACTTGTGCCCACCAAAAACGCAGGTTTATTGCGCTGCGGCAAACTCAAACACGATCATCACCGAGGTGTTCAATCAGATTGAAGGCATTCATGACGGATGTAAATCGCCAGCTCTTGCAAGCATTTCGCGCCGTCTTCACATCATAGGAGCTCGACCTCTCCGAGGCGGGGTACTTGATCGGCGCAGAGGAAGCGACTGTGCAGAAAATCTTGTCCGCGGAGACGATTGATGTTTCTGAGGAGGTCGTCGCCCGCATTGTGATGGTGGTCCAGATTCGGACATCACTTAACTTTCTTGGCCACCTCCACTGGCAAGACGATGGATGAAACTGCCCAATGGTGGACACCCGTATAACGGTGCTTCCCCGCTTGAATACGTGAAGGGTCACGGTTGGCCCGGCCTCTTCTGGATTCTGCGCTAAGTGCAGGCATGGGCCGTTGGAAACTTCTAAGCGCTTTCAACCTATCGTCCCTGGAGGCCCTCTCACCGGTGCTTTTGCCGATGTTAGATCCCCGACGGGGTCTGTTCCGAGACAACCCGGAATCACGAAGCGCTGCAGAAGGCCGCCTGCAAGGAAAGTCAGTCACAGCATACGAAGAGTCCCGTGGCCCGGACGCTACTCCTGTTCAGGTGATGCCCAAGTCTCCTGGAGATTTCCAATACCCTAAAGGCTTGCATATCATCCGCGCGGCATAAGGGACCTGCGCGAAGGTTAAGATCAATTACAGATTTTCCGAGCTAAAATCGCCAGCGTGTTGGCAATTTCCTCGTAACGTGTTTGCGCAGGTGCCGTTCTGAATACCGAGCGAAGATAGCCCGATGGTGTACGTTCTGCAGCGAGAACGGGCACCGCTCCAATCACCTTATTCTCGAACTTCTGTCGAGCATCCCGACTTTGATGGGCCACGGCATTGCGAATCGTGACGATCCGTTCTAGTTCCCTTTTATCGCTATTATCGAATACGCAGAATGGAGCGCCTCCTCGAAAAAATGCCTCCGCACGTTTTTCTGTATGGTGATATGGCAGCCAATCTACGTAAGATCGACCGCCGAGCATGACGTCGCGCGCAACAGCATGCGATCTAAATGTCACACGAGCCACGACGTTCCGTCGTGGACTGATACTGCCCGCCAACAATCCGACGAACAGATCCTCTACAAGACCTTCGAACGTAGTGACAGATCGCAGGAATATTCCCTCGTAAAACAGTGCTGCATCATGTCGCGTGACATGTCCACTTCGAAGCAGATGTTCAATCTTCGTGCGCGCCTGCTCGAAGCGGCGCAGCCGCGAGACATATGCATCCGACAATGAATTTGGCGGCTTAGGCACGGCTGACGCGAGAGAGTAAGTAGTTGATAACCGTTTGACGTGACTCCTTGCGTTGTCCGGCGCGCGAGCGACTCCAACACCTGCTCGGGCGCTTTTGCCTGCTGAACAGCATCGCTCGTCTTGAGGGCGAGAGCCTTAAACGATGATGGTAAGGACTCTGCCTTCTTCCTAGTGAGACCCGAAGCTATTCCGAATGCCAATCCATAGACAACGCAAAAAAGTGCGAAAAAGCCAGCGCGATTTCTAAACACCGTCTGTGCTATTTCCGAACCAACGGTTCTATCGATCTCGTCCATACAGTGGCGAAATCGCCGTTCAACTTCGGAGCGTTCATCCCATCTGTCGTCGAAGTCCTTGTAAAGGGTATCGATTGCTTTCTGGGTTTTCCCCACTATTCCTGAGATCATGAACTGCGCGAATTCACTTGTAATCTCGACTTCCAACATGCGCGAGATTTGGGTCTCAGTGAGGATTCCCCACTCTCTCCACCGCTGAAGCTGTTCAGCTGAGATCGAATACATCGAAGTCTTCATTTCGCCATAGAACGCCGCATTTCGAAGTTCTTGGTCATTCAGCTTTAGTCCCGTTGAATTCATTCGAGCAAAGATCTGCAGGACTTCACGATCGTCTACACTTGAGGGCAAAATGTGAACGCTGAATTGATAATCGAGAATGCTCTGCCGAACCGCTTCTGGAAGCTCTCCGAACGGCAAACCCGCGAGCGGCTTATTGTGAGCCCTCCGTATAGTGAACGCGTCGGTGTCTTGCTTGAAACCCTTTATAAGCTTCGGTTGGATGAAGCTCAGAATGGTTCTTATCCGCTGCTGGCCATCCACGACTTCACGTTCGGCCTGCAACGTGTCTAGATTCGTCTTTCGCTCTCTCAAGAAAATGATTGGAATCGGCAGGCCACGTACGATCGTGTCAATGAGGTATGACTTTGCACCCGCCGGCCAGACAGAACGTCGCTGAAAGAGGGGGCTGAGTACAAGTGTTGAAGCCTTCGCCCATGCGATGAAGTCGCTCACCTTGTAATGGGTCTTTATGATCTGATCAGTTTTCATGGCTGTGGCGTTCAGTATAGCCGAGCAAAGTCATTCCGTTGACACGGTTTCGACACCCTGTGATTCATGGGTAATTAGGCATGGGCGAAATCAGCGACGGCGAGCTTGATCATTCGACAGCTTTCTCCAGCCCGGGATACGCTTTTTGTGATATGTCTGCCCGTCCACAGATTCCCGCCGACCGTTCTCTCGCGCTAGGAAATTGGTCAATTGGATGAACCATTGATGGAAGATCGATAGAAACGCGGTATCCTCGCCTCCCTGTCGTGCAGGAGGATTAATCATCCCCCTGTTCAGTACCAAGATTCGATCGATCAGGGCAGGATCGCAACCGACCTCTCGCGTAACTTCTAGTACTCTCGCCCATTCCGCATCTAGCCAGTCTGAGTCGCTCAAGTTTGTGCTGTAGGCGAATATCGTTCTGAAGCACCGGAGCGGTTCGAGTGTATTCGGCGTCGTCGCTTTGAGATTGTCGCTATTCTCACTGCGCGCGAGAGTGAAGCTGCGCTTATACGGACGCAGAGAATTAATCTTGAGAGATGATAAGTACGCGTTCTTCAATTCTTCTCGGGTTAGGGTGGTCTTTACTTCCACAACGGCCAGCAGCGCCTCGGCGGGAAGCCAAATCGGGTCGTCTGACAATGGCGCATTTCTTATCTTGTCGTAAATCGCAATATCGATCTCGCCAGATCTCGAATCCAAATAGTCTACCGCCTCACCCTTATGCGCGAAGCCGTAAGCCTTCGGGAGCCTCTTCTCCAGGAAATCGATAACGTATTTTGACCGGCCATCGCCCTTTAGGCCACTATGAGCAGTCTTTGTGGATTTTTCGAAGGCGGCATGCAGATTCTTCTCTGCTTCCTGGAGAACACTCTCCACAGCCTCGTTCTTTTTTCTACCGCTGCGCCCCATTGGTTCACCTTTAATCGAATCGGATTGAAAGTCGTGAGCGTAACATAGCATATCCATCCTTTGAGAGTGCTCACTGCTTTGACGAATGCCCGGTTCACTTGATGCCAAATCGCCAACTCGCACGCCGACCCGCTGCAAGGTTCCTTCCGCCCGGACGACCGCATTGGGCTGAACTAGGCAATGAATGCGACCAGTGCCAAATCTTGCCTAGCCTGCTCTTCAGCCTCTTCTACAGTTCCGGTGCCACCGGCCACGTCCGGCTTCGCTTCTGCAGAGGTATCCACTAGCGGCCTCACCGCTGAATGCATCGGGCCCTGGAGAGCCACAACAGGCCAGTCCAAAAACTCCCCGACGGATTCGTACCACTGAACCATACTACCGGGTCATTCGCCGGCTCCGGCTCCGCTAGATCGCCCTTTCCCGTAGGGGTTAAGTTGGCGGCGCGCCAATCACGTGCGTGCGTGTGATCCATTCCGGCGACATTGATCTGAGAATCCGACATGCCGTTATCGTGAAGCGAATTCACGGCGACAAATACCAATTTCAGCGCTGAAGAACCCAACCAACGCATAAGGAAGAAGAGATGAAGAAAGCCGTGCTGTATTGTCGCACCTACCCTCAAGAACAGTTGAACGAGCAGTTCGCTCCGCTTCGAGACGTTGCCGCTCAGCGTGGATTTCAGTCGACCGGTGTCTATAACGACGTTGGAATTTCAGGCGGCAACTCCAAGCGCCCAGGCCTCAGTGCGCTCCTCCGCGACGCGAAACGTGGGAAGTTCTCAGTCATCCTTGTTGGAGGGTTTGAGAGACTGGCGAGGAGCACGCGCAACTTCCTGGATATAGTGGATCAGCTCGACTCGCTTGGCATCGAGCTGATCTTCGTCCGTGAGGCGGTAGATACCGGCACGCCATCGGGAAAGATCTTTGTGGCGATGCTCCGCTCTCTTGCTCAGTTGGAGAAAAACCTCATTCGCGAACGCATCAAAGCTGGGATCCGTCGTCGCAAGCTCGAAGGCCTACCAATAGGTCGCCAGCGGCTCGATGTCGATCGAACGGCACTCGTCCAAGACCGCTTAGCCGGCAAGTCATTGACACACCTTTCGAAGCGTTATGGCGTTTCACGTCCGACCGTCGTTCGGTGGGTGCGCGAAGTGAACGCGAAGGAGTCGACCGCCGTAATCTCGTCCTCAAATAATCGCCAATCTGCCGTGGAAGCCGCAGCGTGATCGACAGAGCTCCTGTCAGATAAGACGTGCGAGTACAAACGTGCGCGATCTTCCACGCGCCTCTCATCAAAATGGCCGGCCTCGCCGATAACGAATTCGTGAACCCTCAAGAACTTTCTGAGCTAATCACAGCGGGAAAGGAAATCCGCGACCGGTGGGGCATCAACTTCCTTGCCAACGAGTACGATGTGTTGCTGGAAAGCGCCTTCAAAGAAACTGGCGCCCCGCAGCACACGATCGATCACGTTGACTGCCCCGCCTGCCAGTTCATCGATAAACGGATGAACTCTGATCTGCTGGGAATGGCAAACCAGACATTCTCGGAGGCTGCAAAGGTCTGGCAGGGTGTGCGCCGAAACTCGAATACACTGCGCGATCGAACTCACGAATCGACCGGGGAAAACATCATCGCACTTGGCAAGTTCTTCAACAATATTCAAATGAGTTCGATTAACCATTCAAATGAGTTCGATTAACCCGGGCATGCTAAAGGCCTACCAGCTGGCGCGTAAGGCCAACGCTATAGTTGCGGGCGACAAGGTTCACCGCCCATGGAAGCGGATGGCCAGCCATTCGCGCATCAATCACGAGCTCAACGTGTTGGTGCAAATGTTGCGGGCGTGCAAAAGGTGGGAAGAAATTCGTCCGCACTATTTTCCCCTTCAGCTTAAGTCTTGGAGTCCTCGCGAAATTTTGAGTGAAAGGCAGGAGGAAGACCTTTTCACAAAGGTCGCTGGCTACCCAGAAGCGGAACTCGCGTACTGCGTTGCCGCGATCACGAACAACACGACCGCCAGTGGAATCGAACTTCGGTGCCTTAAGCTCAAGGATGTCCTTCTTCGGCCAGCTGGCGAGATTTCCGAGATCTCCATTCCGCCGGAGGCGTGCAAGAACAACTATCGTCCTCGGAACATCGCTCTGAACGAAGTGGCCAAATGGGCAGTCGAGACAGTTCGTGAACGCGCCAAAAAGCTCGGCTCAAACGAGCCGGAACACTACCTGTTCCCTCTGCGCGTGAAGCGGAACGAATACGATGCCACTCGGCCTGCCTCGCGATGTTTCTTGCGCTGCTCATGGAATCACCTCCGCAACATATCAGGTTTCCACGAGTTGCGGCCGCACGATCTGCGCCACCACGCGATTACGCGCCTGCTTGAAAAGGGGGTTGATTGCGAACTGGTGAATGCGATCAGCGGCCATGTCAGCAAGAGAATGCGGGAGTATTATTCGCATCAGCGGACCCGTGTCCGTTTTGAGGCCGCTCAGGCGATCGAGCCCGATTACGACGTGCGGAAACTCGTGGCTGACGGGCACCGGCGAACCAAGCAAGAAGGGCTGTGGGGAAACGTGAAAACCAACGAACCGAAACCATCACTCAGCCGGTCCAGGCGGCTAAAAGCTTCGAAGAGCAGCAAAGGCGCAAACTCGACGTCGGTTGCGAATCTTGCCGTACACATAGCCCAGTCGACAACGTCCTAAGTCCACGCGGCAGCGATCCGGAGCCGCGCCAGATTTTCTGCAGCTCGCACTGATTCTCAGGCTCAACTCTCAGAGCGGCAAGCCGATGTTCTAATCATGAGCGTTATCGATCAAGCAGAGGGACTGAGGCAGCAAGCTATTCAACTGCTTCTAGCGGAACAGGAACTTGTAGGAGATAAACTGCTTCAGCTGGGCTATGACCAAGAGACTTCCCCGCTCGGCAAGCGACGAGGCAAACGCTCGAAAGTAGCACCCGAACGGGACGTTACGGTGACAGACGCCCTCCTTGTTGGAAGAGCAGCTGAGTTGAACAGCCCTTCCGAATAATCCGTGAAGGGCTGTTCATGATTGGCGCAGTAGATCCAGTTCATCGTGGTTCCCTGCGCTGACCCTGCGACCGGTTATGAAATCCAAGCCTGCCGGCGAATATGGTCGTTTGCTGCCCACGATTACACTCGAAGCCTGCCAAGGTAGAGATTTGATGTGTAAAGGCAACCTCATCCCGCCGGAGGCGGGTTCAAATGTTGACTACTTTGT
Source organism: uncultured bacterium (assembly GCA_966443485.1). Taxonomy (GTDB): domain Bacteria; phylum Acidobacteriota; class Terriglobia; order Terriglobales; family Acidobacteriaceae; genus Telmatobacter. Next base: position 8,227 of record CBJOJD010000239.1, read on the forward strand.
AATCTCCGCATACGCGGTTATATGGCCGGAACCCGGTTGAGTGCGCAAGCGAGTTGGCGATAATGCGCTCGTCCACATGCGAGATTCCTCACTGACCGGGGCAGGTACAAGTCACCATAGGCGACTTTTCGGCCAAGTGGATCGCCGGAGCATGTGGAAGAGTGGTTTGGCCTGTTATCGACAGTTGAAACTCACGGCCGTCGAGGAGAAGTATTGGCAGAGGTGCTGTATGCCGGTGATTCGCCCGGAACCGTTTCACTAACTATCAATCTTCCCTGGGTCCGGGCTAGAATCCAAGCATGGATTGCCCAGC
>CBJOJD010000240.1:0-8514 GCA_966443485.1 uncultured bacterium
TCCCCTCCCTCTCCTGTTTTTCCGCCACCGCCTATACAACTGAATCGATGGGGCTTGGCATCGAAATCAGCAGTGAAAAAGATAGAGTTCACCTCCATCTCGTTCCGTCGGAAAACGTTAGTCAATCCGAACGCGGCGAAAAGCCGCTGCGGGTCTCCTTTGCTTGCTCCGTTGCATGCGGTTTCTGCTGGCGATTGAGAACGTCTGCTGATCGCTCCACCGGTCCCCCGAGGGCGTCAGCAACGCAAAAATCAGATTGTGTTTTCTTGGAGCCGTGGAAGTTCGTGGCCGGGAGTTATTCATCGGCATGGAGAAAGACAATCAGACGCGGCTCTCGACGGGAATCGCTGGACTCGATGACATTTTGTACGGCGGGCTAGCCAAAGGCTTCCTCTACCTTGTGGAGGGCAACCCCGGCGCGGGCAAAACCACTCTGGCTCTCCAGTTCCTTATCGCCGGCGCCCAGCGCGGCGAAGCGGGTCTGTATATCTCGCTCGCCGAGAGCGAATCGGAACTCCGCCATGTCGCCGCGTCCCATGGCTTCTCTCTCGAGAACATCGCCATCGCCAAGATCTCCCCGCCAGAGATCGCAAACGCCACTGAGCAATACACCGTCTTCCAGCCTGCTGAGGTAGAACTCGCCGACGTATTGGAGACCATCCTCGCCAAAGTGCGGGAACTGAGCCCTACCCGGGTTGTCATCGACTCCATGTCGGAGCTGCGCATGCTGGCACGCGATTCTCTTCGCTATCGCCGTCAGGTGCTGAGCTTGAAGCAGTTCTTCGAGGGCCGCGATTGCACCATCATCCTCCTCGACGAGCGCTCGCGGGATAACTCCGAGAGTCATGTGCAGACCATCGCGCATGGGGTCATTGCCATGGAGGTGCTGCCACGCAACTACGGCATCACCCGCCGTCGGCTCGAGGTTCTCAAGGTACGGGCCTCCAGCTTCCGCGAAGGCTACCATGATTACGTTATCGTCAGGGGTGGAGTGCAAGTCTTCCCCCGCCTGGTGTCAGGTGAACATCGCCAGTCTCCGGTTCCTGCCGAAGAGCTCCCCAGCGGCCTTGCTGAACTTGATCAGCTGTTCAATGGCGGCGTGCAAAGAGGAACCAGCACGCTCGTCGCTGGACCTACCGGATGTGGCAAGTCCACCTTGTGCGGCCGATTCGCTATGTCCGCGGCAGAGCGGGGAGAAAAGAGCGCCATCTTCACCTTCGACGAAACGGTTCAGTCGTTCCGCGATCGAAGCCGCGGACTGGGCATGGACATCGATCCATTCCTTCAGAACGGCATGATCCATCTTGAGCAGGTTGACCCTGCCGAGCTCTCGCCCGGTGAGTTCATCGACCGCATCCGCCGCGGTGTAGAGGATCTGGAGTGGCGAATCGTCGTAATCGACAGCCTCAACGGGCTCCAGAACTCCATGAGCGAGGAGAAGGCGCTCACCATGCAACTCCACGAGGTACTGTCTTACCTCAATCAGGTCGGCGTCGCGTCGTTTCTGGTTCTGGCCCAGTTCGGTCTTCTTGGGCACGCCGTCTCCCCCACCGATGTCAGCTATTTAGCCGACAACGTCCTCCTGCTGCGGTATTTTGAGGCTGCAGGAGAGGTACGCCAGGCGCTCTCGGTAGTGAAGCGTCGAAGCGGGCCTCACGAGCGTTCCATTCGCGAATTGCTCATCAAAAACGGCCGCCTGGTCATCGGCGATCCGCTGAAGAACTTCACCGGCGTTCTCACCGGCACCCCGGAATTCAAAGGAGGGCAGTCGCTCCTGTGAGCAGCAATCGGGCCCAAGCACGCCGCTTTGCCGTCGCCGCCCCGGTGGGACGCGATGGCGAGTTGATCTGCGCCTTATTGAACGGATCAGGATTCGGTTCGGAGCGTGTCGCCACGATCGCGGAGGTAGGGGAGACGGAAAGCGCTTCCCTACTGGGTCTGATTCTGACCGATGAGGCTCTGAGCGGCGATGGACTCGATGCCCTCCGCGGCATCGTGGATTCGCAGCCGGATTGGTCTGATCTACCCGTCATGTTGCTCACCAGCGGCCCGCGGGAGCCTCGTTACTCGATCATCGCAAGTCAAGCACGCCTGGAGATTCGCAGCCTGGTGCTGCTTGATCGCCCTGTGCGCAAGGAGCTGTTGTTATCTGCCGTCCAGATGGCTCATCAGGCGCGCATGAAGCAGTTGGAGATGCGCGACGCGGCCGACCGCCAGAACCGCAGCGATGAGGCCCTGCGTAATACCGAGAAGCTGGCCATGGTGGGAAAGCTTGCCGCAACCATGGCGCACGAGGTGAATAATCCGCTCGAAGCCATCGGCAATCTGCTCTTTCTCATCGAGCACTGTGAGAACCCCGAGGACGCGCGCTCCTTCAGCCGCATGGCCTCTCGCGAACTGGAGCGCATCAGCGAGATCGTCAACCACACGCTGCGCTTCCATCGCGCTCCCACGAAACCGTCCTTCGTCGACGTCTCAGAGCTGGCCACCTCCGCGTTGGCGCTGTTCCGCGGCAAGATTCGCGACCGCCACATCCGCGAGAGTATCCTGGCCCGCAAAACCTTCGCTTACTGCTCAGCCGGCGAGATCCGTCAGGCCCTGGTAAACCTGATTGGCAATGCTTTGGACGCCATGCCCGACGGCGGCAGTCTGCACGTCCGGGTCACCACCGTGGGACTCAGCGGCAGCAAATTTGCGCGCCTTACGGTCGCCGATACCGGAACCGGCATACGCCAGGAGATTCGCAGTAACCTGTTCACCCAGTTCTTCACCACCAAGGGAAGTCGCGGTACAGGACTGGGCCTCTGGCTAACGCGCGACATTGTGCTCCGCAACTGCGGAAAGCTGCGCTTCCGTTCCCGCACGCTGCCCCCCACAGGCACAGTGTTCTCCATCCTGTTGCCCGCTTCCGCGCCGCTCGACGTGCTGCAGTCTTCAGGCGAGGCTAGGGCGCAGAATGCCCCTGCAACAGTAGAAGCTGCCTAGAACGCGATTCGTAACCTCCACCGCAGCATCCAGCAGTTCCGCTTCACACCCATCGCAGATCGCCTGAACCGCAGCCTTCCACAGCTAGCGCCATCCTTGAGCTTCATCGTGGTCGCAGCTGTTCACTGCGCCCAGGCAAGACCGTCTGGGAAGGTCCCGGCGGAGAACGTCGCCACAGGTTTCCACGTCGCTGTATCGATAGCTGTCACCTTCCCTGCATGCGCACAGGAGACGTATGCGACCTTTCCATCCGGCCGCACAAGTACCTCCTGGGGAAACGACGCCACGTCGACGGTCCGCTCGATCTTCATGTTCGCCAGGTCGATGACCGCCACCTGGTTTGTGGAAGGAATAGCAATAATGAGCGACTTGCCGTCTTTGGTCGGAGCAGCTCCGTAGCCCAGCCCGGGCAGGGGGATCCGTTTCGCGATCTTGCGCGTGGCGGTGTCGATGACGACCAGCTCCGGCTGCTGGTAATTCGAGGTAAAGACATAGCGGTCGTCGTTGCTGATCGCTATCCGCTGAACCATGGGAGCTACAGGAATCACGCCCAGAAGCTTACGCGCCTTGATGTCCACGACCGATACCGAGCCGGGGCCAACGTTCGCGGTATAGCCCAAGCGCCCATCATGGGAGAGCACAAGCATATGGGACTGCTCGGCGCCGGTGGGGATCGCACCCACAATACTGCGCGTCTTGGGATCGAGAATGGAGACGGTCTTATCAATCTCGGTAGTCACGAAGTAAAGACCGGAATGCGGTTCGTATTGGATGCAGTGCGGTCGAACTCCATGGCCGAAGTCCACGTGGGCAGCGATCCTGCGGCTGGGAATATCAATTACCAGAAGTTCGTGGCCATCGATGCCAGGCTTGCCTACCCCGGTGCTTCCGTAGATGGGCAGATACGCAGTCTTGCCATCCGGGGAGGCGATCAGTTCGTGTCCCCAAACCGGGCTGGTGTTCTCAGCAATGGTGCCCACCGTCTTGCCGCTCACCGCGTCAAGCAGAGAAACCGTTACATCGCGCTGGTTTGCGACCAGCAGGTTTTGGCCAACAACGGGAACCACGGAGACGCAGAGGGCAGCAGCAAGTGCAAGACGGCGCATGAGCGGATTGTAGCAATCCGGCAAGCAACGTAACTGTAATGCTCGTCCGCTATCATCTTCGGTATGTTCACCCGACTGCGCCGTGCTTTCGAGTTGTCTTCAGCTGTTGCCGTCTTCTTTGCTCTTCTCTCGCCGCTTCCATCCGCCGCTCAAGCCTATGTGGGCAAGCCCAAGCTCATCGTGATCGTGGTGATCGACCAGTTCCGGGGCGATTATCTGAACCGCTACCAGAGCGAGTTCAAAGGGCGCGGCTTTCGGCTATTCATGAATGAGGGCGCGTGGTTCACGGATTGCTATTACGACTACGCCAACACCAAGACCGCTCCTGGACACGCCACCATCGGCACCGGTGCCTATACCGACGGGCACGGCATCGATTCGAACGAGTGGTGGGACGCGTCTCGCTCTGACGCGCACAAGGTGAGTTCCGTCGAGGACGAGCGCTACCAGCTGGTTGATATCCCCGATAGCTCCATTCCCGCCAGACAGGCCGGCGCCTTACCCAATGCACCCACCTTTCTGATTGGCTCCTCTCCGCGCAATCTGCGCGCCACCACGCTGGGAGACGAATTGCGTCTCGCTACGCAAGGAAAGTCCAAGGTCTTCGGCGTCTCGCTCAAAGACCGCGCCGCAATCCTGCCCGCAGGCCAATCGGCCAACGCCGCTTTCTGGATCGATAACGCCAGCGGCGTCTTTACGACTTCTACCTACTACATGCAGCACCTCCCCGAATGGGCTGCCAGCTTCAACGCTAGCGGTCGCCGCGCCCAGGCCGAAAAGGAAGCCCTCGTCGAAGGCACCTCTCAGTTTTATGAGCTGGTCGGCCGAACCCCCGCCGCCAACCGCTACGAACTGGACTTCGCCAAGGCGCTGATCTCCGGCGAGAAGCTGGGGCAGCGCGGCGTAACCGACCTGCTCACCGTCTCCCTCTCTCCCAACGACATCCAAGGTCACCAGTTCGGGCCCGACTCCGAATTCGAGCACCAGATGGTCCTCAGCCTGGATCAGGACTTGGATGGATTCTTTGGTTGGCTCGATAAGACCGTCGGATTGCAGAACGTCTGGCTCGCATTGACTGCAGATCACGGCGTTGCCCCCATCCCAGGCGATGCCGCTCAATTGGGCATTCATGCCACCGCCGTGGACATGGGCAAGGTGTATGACCGCGCCAATGAGCGCCTGAATGCTCGCTATTCGCAGCAGGCGAAGACCAGCTACCTGATGCCCGGTCCCGATCTTCCCTACGTGGTGCTCAACCGCGAGGCATTCCAGAAGGCCGGCATGGACGAAAAAACGGCGGAGGAGACGGTAGCCGGACTGCTTCCGGAAGAGATTGCCGGGCTTGCTCCCAACCAGGAAGGCGACGAACCAGCGCAACACCGCTTGCCCCCTACCCCCCGGGCAGACTACGTGTACACCAGGCTGCAGCTCGCGAACGGCCAGCTGCCTCCCTCGGAGTGGGGCCGGCTCCTGGCGCACAGCTACGCGCAGCACGGCAACTGGTACGTGATGGTGGTGCTGGACTCCTATCAGATGGACGGCACCAGCGACCACGGTGGCACTACGCACTTCAGCCCCTGGTCGTATGACCGGCACGTGCCGCTCGGTCTCTACGGGACGCCCTTCCAGCCCGGCGAGTATCATGAACGTGTAGCCCCTGTGGATCTGGCCGTGACCTTCGCCTCCTTGGCCGGGGTCAATCAGCCCTCCGCCGCAGAAGGCCGCGTACTGCTGGAAGCCCTGAAACCCGCTCGCCCAGCAGGCCAATAAGGATGATGCACCGCGCGTGAAACCCGACATGAAAGTTCAGTTGGCCGGCCTTGAGCTGGCCAACCCCGTAATCGCTGCCAGCGGTACCTTCGGATACGGGATCGAATTTGAAGAAATTGTCTCGCTGGAACGAATTGGCGGATTCGTGACCAAGGGTATCTCGCTGGCGCCCATGAAGGGCCATCCCCCGCCTCGCATCATTCAGACGGCTGCCGGCATGCTGAACGCCATTGGCCTGCAGAACGTTGGCGTTGAAGAGTTCATCACCAAGAAACTGCCTCCCCTGCGCCGCTACCCCGCCGCCAAAGTCATCGTCAACGTCTTCGGCTGCACGGTCAACGAATACGTCGACGTGATTGAACGCCTCGAGCAGGCCGAGGGGATCGCCGCCTACGAGCTGAATGTATCCTGCCCCAACGTCCACGCCGGCGGCATGTCCTTCGGCTCCGATCCCGCCTCGCTGGAATACCTGGTAGGTCGAGCGCGGTCCGCCAGCAAACGGCCGATGATCGTGAAGCTGTCGCCGAATGTGACTTCGATCGCCCAGATGGCCGGCATCGCAGCCAATAGCGGAGCCGACGCAGTAAGTCTGGTCAATACCTTCATGGCCATGTCCATCGATGTGGAGACGCGCAAGCCTCGCCTATCGAACATCACCGGCGGGCTTTCCGGTCCGGCCATCAAGCCAATCGCCTTGCGCATGGTTTACGAAACGGCTCGCGCCGTCTCCATCCCCGTTATCGGCATGGGTGGCATCATCACCGCGGCGGATGCGGTGGAGTTCCTGCTCGCCGGTGCCACAGCCGTCGAGGTCGGGACTGCCAGCTACGCCGATCCCCGAGCTACGGAGAGGCTGGCGAAGGACCTCGAATCCTGGTGCCGCAGTCACAACGTGGAGCGCGTCTCCACGCTGACCGGAGCCGTCGACGTCTCGCGGAAATAAACCGGTAACGCACCGTTGTGCTTCTCGCGAAAAGCCGCCCCTCTGCGTTCCACCCTCATCACCGGCTAGGCACCCTGCTAGTCCCTACCCTCGCCCAATCGCATCGGCCCTGCCCGCCAGCTCAAAGTCCTTTTCCGTGATCCCTCCTGCATCATGGGTCACCAGTCCGAGCCGGACTTTGTTGTAACGAATATCAATGTCCGGATGGTGGCCGGCTTGCTCCGCAAGCTCTCCCACGCGATTGACAAAATCCAGCGCAGCCCGAAAATCTGCGAAAGAATAGGTGCGGGTCAGTTCGCCTTGGTTCATCTGCCACTGCGGCAGGCTGCCAAGGCGCGATGTTATCTCAGCTTGGGATAGGGCGGATTGGGTCATCGGTGCTCCTTCTTGGCCGCTCGCCTGAATCACAGCGGCGAGATGACCATTGTAGTAACCTCACCGGTTGGCAAGCGCTCCCTATTTCGATGCTTTGTGCATCTAATCGGCTGGGTCGAGGAACATTGCCCGACCCGAGCAGGACCGGAGATCACGAATGCGTGCAACTCTAAGCCGGCTGTTTGCAGGAATCCTACTTCTTCCCTTAGCTGCGCACGGGCAGGACGCGAAGCAGATCGTTCGCGAGGCGGTACAGGCAGAGCTGGCCGCAGACGCCGCCGACCACTCCCACTGGCTCTACTACGAAGTCGACCAAAAGCCGGACCACCCCGTGAAGCAATGGGTCGCCGAAACACGCATTGGCAACCTACGCCGCGTTCTGGAGCTGGACGGGCACCCGCTTTCCCCAGAAGAACAGCAGAAGCGTATGGACGCCTTCATCAACGATCCCACCCAGCGCAGTCGGCAGCGCAAGAATGAGCAGCATGACGACAAGCAGGCCGAGCAAATGCTCAGAATGCTGCCCGATGCCTTCATATGGACGAATCTCGGAGAGAAGGGCGAAAACACGCTGCTGCACTTCAAGCCCAACCCCGACTTCGATCCGCCCGATATGGAGGCGCGGGTCTTCGCCGCGATGGAAGGCGATCTGATTGTCCACACAGAACAGCACCGCATCGCGAGTCTCAAGGGACGCATGATTCGCGACGTGAAGTTCTTTGGCGGCCTCTTCGGCGGCCTGAACGCAGGGGGAACATTTGATATCGAACGCAGAGAGCTGGCGCCCCGCATCTGGCAGATCACAGAGACTCACGTGCATATCTCCGGTCATGTACTGATCTTCAAAACGATCTCCGAACAGGAAGACGATGTGAAGAGCGAATTCAAGCGGATTCCCGACAGCACCACGCTGGAGCAGGCAAAGGAGGAACTGCTTGCCGCGGGAAAGTGATCTGCTCCTAGATTCCTAGGTCAGATCTATCCGCGGGGTGCGGTTCGCGCCGTCTCCGACAGGCACTGCTTGCACAGCTGAGCTGAATCGGGCCATCCGAATGCAAGTTCGTGGAAGGTTTCACCGCCGATCTCAATTTGGCCCCTGGTTACCAGCTCCGCGCCCAAGCGGCGGTAAAAGGAGATAGCCGGGTTCTGCGCCAAGACCCATACCGCAATGCTGAAGACACCGTTCTTGCGCAGCTCTCCAGCCATCACTCCCATCAACTCCCGCCCCACACCTTGCCCCTGGAAATCCTGCAGCACATAAATTGCATAGACCTCGCCGGTGTAGTCGCCCATCTGCTTGCGCAGCTTGCCGCCGCATGCAAAACCAACCAGCCT
>CBJOJD010000241.1:0-8512 GCA_966443485.1 uncultured bacterium
GATGTTTTCCGGTTTGAGGTCACGGTGGACGACGCCGTTTTCATGGATGTACTGCAGTGCTTCGAGCACATGGATGGCGATGCGGATCGCGCGTTCCTGAGAGATGCGCCCCTCGTCGAGGATCTGGCGGAGGAGGCGGCCCTCGCACCACTCCATCACGATGTACACCCGGGAGCGTTTTTCTCCGCCGAAGACCCGCATGATCCCGGGGTGATCGAGTTTCTCGCCGATGCCGGCTTCGCGGAGGAAGCGGTCATAGAGAACGGGGTCGGCTTCCATGTCGGGGTGGGGAATCTTGAGAGCCAGGACGCGCCCATCACGCGTATCCACCGCGCGATAGATGGTGGCCATGCCGCTACGTGCGACGTGGGCCTCGATCCGGTAGGAATCGAGCTGTGCGCCTGGTTCCAAAGTATCCAGAAAACCCATGGTTACGGCGTGCTCCGGTGGGACTTGGATTCAGATTACACTGACTTACTTCTGCGCCGGAGTAGAAGAGCTTGTGCAGGACGGCAAGGGCTGGATCAGGCGGGCAGGCGGTAGGGGCGGCCGCGGTACATGCCGACTTGCTCGATGGAACGGATGCGGATCACCTGCGCGGAGGTGTTGTCGCCGCCGTCGATGTCTACGGCTCGCGCGACAAGCTCCTGAGCCAACGTTTCAGCGGATTTTGCGGGCTGAGAGGCGATTTCAGCGAGCATCGACTCGGGCATCTCGTCGTGGAGGCCGTCGCTGCAAAGCACCAGGACGTCGCCGGGTTGAAGCGACACTGAGGTGGTATCAGGAGAGACGAATAGCTCGGGACCAAGGCAACGGAGCAAGACGTGACGGGAGTCCGACTCGGCGACCTCGTCGTCTGAGATCAAGCCCAGCTTGCGTTGCTGATTGACCAGAGTGTGGTCTTGCGTGACTTGGCGGGCTCTGCCGTTGCGCACCAGGTAGCAGCGGCTATCACCCACGTGGGAGACCACGGCCTGGTCGTAGCGAAGGGCGCAGGCTACGAGCGTAGTGGCCATGGATTGTCCGCGGAATTCAGGCTGGAGGCGGCAGTCGTGTACGGCAGCGTTGGCGTGTTGAACGAGACGCGGGAGGAGCCCGGTTAGCAGGGTTCCGCCTTGAGCTTGGGGGAACTCTTCGGTGAGGGTTTTTACCGCGGTGGCGGAGGCAATCTCGCCGAGGTCCATTCCACCCACGCCGTCGGCCAGAGCGAAGAGATAGCCATGGGAACGGGCCTGGTGCCGAGAGACGGGCACAAATACACCCATGGCATCTTCATTGTTCTTACGTACTTTGCCGGGATCGCTAGCCTGGCCGAACTGTACATCCAACATGACGGATACCTGGCGCCTGGATCCCCGCATGAAACAGGGATCGGAAGCATTTTGCATGATTTGCTGCAACGCGCTACGGATGGCTGTTGGCGTCCTCGCGTGAAGCGAAGGCCAGCAGCCATCCGGCAGCTTAGTAGGAATGATGCGGTTACTGCGAGAGAGCCTGTTTCTCGAGCAGGATAGCCTTGCCCTTCTTCTTGGAAGACCTCACGAAGTAGTAGGCTCCGTAGAGTCCCCAGACGGCTGAGATACCGAGCGCGGTGAGAGGCTCCATCTTGGTGCCGAGGTTGAAGAAGGGACCGATCACGTAGGTTGCCATGCAGGCCAGGTTTGCGAGAAGTCCGAAACCGGGGACCAGCTTGTGCAGGAAGAAGTTGTGATCGGGACGGTTGTGATAGGCCACCATGCACAGGAAGCAGCTAAGGCCGTAGAGCATGAAGGTGCCGAAGTTGGAGGTTAGCGTGATGGACAGCAGCGAGTTGGGCAGCTTGGCCAGGGTGTCGTGGGGCAGATAGCCGAAGCTGGAGAAGATGTTGTGGGGCAGAGAGGCGATGGTGGCGTCAGTGGGAGCGGAGGCGTCCGCGAAGACCAGCGAGACGGCAACGCAGCCGATGACGGCGGAGATGGCAGCCAGAGTCCAGATGGCGCGACGAGGGGTAAGCGACTTCTCGTGGAGAAGGCCGAAGTGCTCAGGAGCCTCGTTGTCCTTGCCCATGGCGTAGGTCACGCGGGCGCCGGTGTTCATGCAGCTCAGGGTGGTTCCGATGAGCGCCAGGAATACGGTGAAGGCTTCGGCGAGCATGAAGTACTTGCCGTGTCCTTGGCCGAGCAGTGCGTCGCCGACGATGATCATCATGTCGCCGATGGGCGCCGCGGAGCCGGCTGCACTCTGCATGGTGTATCCGGAGTTGAGGAAGTAGTTCGCGGCGAAGTACTCGAACAGATAACAGATCAGGCCCTGGATCAGCAGCGATGCGATGACCGCAATGGGAATGTGTTTGGTGGGGTTCTTTGCCTCCCCTCCCATGGCAGTAACGGACTCGAAGCCTACCAGGATGAGGATGGCCACCGTGGCCTGAATGAAGACCCAACTTATCTTGTGCGCGCTGACGACGGAAGCGGCAGTGGGATGAGTGAGCAGGTTTCCACTTGCATCGGTGGTGGGGTAATCGACCGTGAAGGGAACGGTCTTACCAGCCTTGTCGAGCAGGGGCAGGGGGACGCTATTAGCGTCGCGCATGATGCTGCCATCTGCTTTGGTTTGGAACTGGTAGGTGTAGGTGGATAGCGATTGAGCGTCGTATTGGAAGCCTGGCGTTCCGGCCGGGTGACTGGAGCGATAGCCCAGCGCAAGCACGCTGAACACGATCAATGCCGAGATCTGCACGACATTGATGGCCAGGTTCACGGCGGTGGAAGCACCTGCGCCCTTTTGCGCGATCCACGCTACGAAGAAAGAGAACACAACGGCAACGAGAGCCATGAACAGCGGGCCAGGATTGGAGCCGCTGATGAAGTTGGGAAAGAGGAAGCCGACGACATATCCGACGAAGATACCGGTGGTGGCCACCATCACGCCGGGATAGACCCAGTAGTAGAGGTGCGAGCCCCAGCCTACGATGAACTTGGCGATACGCGCGTACTTGAAGGCGCCGTCTTTGGAGAGCATGGCCTGTTCCGCGTAGTAGTAGCTGGAGCCGGTGCCGGGGTAAAGCTTGGAGATCTCGGCGTAAGCCACGGCGGTAGCCAGACACAGCAGCAGCGCGGCGAAGATGCCCATCCACATGGCGGGTGCGGTGGAGGGCTGTCCGGCGACGCCGGTGGTGGCCTGGATGAAGAAGGTGAGCCAGAGGAACGCGCCCGGAGCGATAAGCGCCATTGCGTTACTCGTCAGGCCGGTAAGGCCCAACGTGGCCTGCAGTTGCGGTGCTTTTTGTTCTGCCATTTCAGAAATCTCCCTGGATGAGGTTCAGGTGTCTCCGGCGCGAAAGTTCCGGAAGTCGTGTCGTGGCAGGACGATGGGGGTCCGGTCCTGCTCTTTAGTACGTGTGAAGGGAATGCTAGCGTTCTGCAGATAAGGATGGAATGAGGAAACGCTCCATCCTTATCTGCAATTTGCTTATCGCTTAGGAGCGATGATGGCGACCAGGCCGACGGAGAGGGTGCCCTGCGAGTTGACGAGCTGGCCGTTGCCGCGATGGAAGGAGTCAGCGTCGGAGAAGTCACGGCGATATTCGAGGCGGTTGAGCAAGCCTTTGGACCAGTGGTACTCGTAGGTCCCGGTGAATTCCTTGACGCTCTGTACGGTGCCCGTGGAGTAGCCTTGGGGATCGTCAAAGAACTCGATGCGGCCGGCCACAGCCTGGGTGGCCGTGATCTGATCGTGGAGCGCGAAACCAGCGCCGCCCCAGCGTTTGGTCATGTTGTCACCCTGCCCATTGGAGATGGAATCGATGTTGTTGCCGTAATCCAGATTCACGTAGGCATTGATCTTGCTGTTGGGAGTGAGCAACAAGGTGGTGTCGAAGACATTGCGATACCCGTTCTGGCCGGGAACGTTGTTGGGTCCGGTGTAGACGTTCAGGTTCCAGGTGTACTTCGGTTCCACGAGGGCGCTGGTGAGACCAACGGTAACGCCGCCGGTGTCTTTGGTGATGTTGTTCCAGCCGTTGACGATCTGCACGCCCACGGTCTCGGTCTTGCTGACCGGCATGGAGGAGCGCAATCCGAAGTGCCAGTAGGGGATAGCCCAGGCGAACAAGAGGGAGCGCGAGTAGTTCCAGTTGTCTTTCGACTCGATGACCTCGGCGCCGGCGGAGGTGACGAACTTGCCCAGGTCGACTTCCAAGCCCTTGGCGGATTTGGGCTTAACGCTGACGAAGGCCTGCTCTACGTATTCCAGCTGGTTCTTGGGATTGATGAAGGTATTGGTGCGTCCGCCAATGAAGTCGAAACGAGCGCCGAAGGGGGCGGGATCGTGGTTGAGGGTCAGCTTGACCGCACTCAGATCGGGCGTATTGGCGGTGTCATTGAAGTTGTAGAGGTCGTTGGCCTGGCCGTTGGCATCCTTGGTGGGATGGTTGTTGTTGTAGGAGAAGAATCCGTCGGCGAATCCAGTCAGATCGAAGCCCGCGACGTGCCAGGGTTTGGGGTCAGGCGCAGCGGCGGGAGCGGCCGCGGAGGCGGACGGGTCGGGGGCGGGAGCAGGAGCAGGACTTTGTGCCGCGGCGATCAAGTTCGCGGCGAATGCGCTAGCGATCAAGATCTTCAACGTTTTGGGGGTTGAATTCATCTCTTTGACTCGCACTCTTTCTCAACCATGAAGGAAGGGTTGCTATTGCGTTTGACTTACATGTCTCTCGCAAAGAGAGACTTGGCCTCGACCGAAGATGCCGTTGGTCCAGCAAGAGTTCAGCAAGTTACAGCACGTGAGGAACCAATGTTCAGGGCACCGTGCAGAGATGACCGCGAGGGGCGGTGATCTGGTTCATTGGTTGCGGTCGCAAACCCGTGCCTTTGGTCTTTGGTTGCGATTGATGCTATTCAACCGAGGCAGACGTAAGGATGCAATGAGAAATCGCGAGGCTAATTGAAGGGCTGCATCAGGATTGAATAAAGAATCTGTTAATATCCCTGGTAGAACGTTCATCCCCCCGGTTCGGCTTTCCAGGAAGTATCCCAAGGCCCGGCCTGATACTCTTTCTGGACCAATTGCAGCTTTCCAGGCGCATTCGATCCTCTTTTTGTCGGCCGGCGCCAAATAAAGACAACGTTGTCTGGATGTACTGAGCCAGGATGCTCAGGATCCGCGGGTGTGCCTTGTCTCTGACGGGCGCAGCGGAAGGGGAATAAGCAGGGTATGGAAGAGCAGGTCGAAACCTCACTTCCCGATTGTGAGCGGCAGATGCAGAGCCTTTACCAGCTCATGCGCCGCACCTTGCAGCTTGATCTGCACGCCGAGCCTGGTCCTCAGCTGGCGCAGCTTTTGTGTGAAGTGTTCGAGTTAGAGGCGGTTGCGTTGTATGACGCCGACCTGCACTCGGTGTATCAGGCGGGGACCTGGAGTGCCGACCCAAGCAATATAGCGCAGAATGTTTTTCACTTCGAATCGTCGGATGATGACCCGAAGACGGGGATCAGCCGTCGCGTGATCCGGCTGGATTCGGTGCCGGTGGGCAGCCTGGTGATGCGGGGTGGGGCCAGCCCTTTGACGAACAGCGCCATTGCCGCGCTGATTGCGATCACCTTCGATCGCTACCGAGCCCAAGTTAATGAGAGCCGGATCGAGGCCGAGCGACACGCGGAGCAGATGCGGGCGACGGTGCTGGACAGCTTAGCCCACGCTTACAAGACGCCACTGACGGCCATTCGCGCCGCCAGCAGCGGGCTCGTAGAGATGGGGCGTCTGTCGCCAGGACAAGCCGAACTCGTGGCGTTGATCGACGAACAGGCGAGTCTTCTCAACGAGCTGACCACGAAGTTGCTGACCACCGCGCGATTGGAGGGCGAAGGGACGGAGCCGACCGGACTCTCGCTGCAAGTGGAGCGCGTGGAAGTGCGGCCGCTGATCGAAGAAGTGACTGGGTCAGTCAACGAACGGGCGCAGTGCGGCGAGTTGCGGATTGAGCTGCCTGCGAAGGAAGAGCTGACGCTGTGTTGCGATCGCCGGCTCATCGAGATGCTTTTGACCCAGTACATCGACAACGCCTGCAAGTACTCCGACGCCGGACAGGCCATTACCGTGAAGGCGGAGCGTGCGGGTACGGATGTGCTGTTTTCGGTGCACAGCATTGGCCCGGTGATTCCGTTGGCCGATCGCGATCGCATCTTCGATCGTTACTACCGTTCCTCGTCGTCGAACAACCGGGCTGCGGGCACAGGCATTGGATTGTCGGTGGCCAAGCGCGCGGCTCTGGCCCATGGCGGGTCCGTGTGGGTATCGAGCGACGCAAATAACGGAACCACGTTTTATGCGGTGATTCCTGACGCACAGGTTGAAATTTCATCTTCGGCTGCCGGAACCACGGCGCCGGCCTTACAAAGGAGTTTTGGATGACGCAGTCTACTGTACGCATTCTTGTGGTAGACGACGAACCCGCAATCCGGCGCGCTCTGCGTCCGCCTCTGGTCGAACTGGGCTTTGAGGTGATGGAAGCGGCGCGTGGCGAGATGGGTTTGGACATGCTGCGCACGGAGTCGTTCGACGCTGTACTACTGGACATCAACATGCCGGGAATCGGAGGCATGGAGACGTTGCGCCGCATGCGGGCCATGGCGCCGCGGCTACCCATCCTAATGTTGACGGTGCGGGATGGAGAAGACGAGAAGGTCGATGCGCTCGAGTTGGGTGCGGATGACTACGTCACGAAGCCGTTTGGAGTGCGCGAACTGGTGGCACGCATTCGCGCTGCAATTCGCCGCGTGCATGCGCCGACGCGTGCTGAAGATGCACCGATCGAGATCGGCGAAATTCAGCTGATTCCGGCGCGGCGCACCGTGACCAAGCGCGGACAGGCGATCCATCTTACCCGCAAGGAATTCGACATTCTGCACTGCCTGATGAGCCGTGCGGGGCGCGTGATTACCTATGCCCGTCTGCTCACCGCGGTGTGGGGAGCGGACTGTCGCGAAGAGGTGGAGTACCTGCGTACCTTTGTCCGCCAACTCCGCAAGAAGATCGAAGATGACCCTGCGCGCCCGGTGTACTTGCTGACCGACATTTACGTGGGCTACCGCTTTGCCGATGCGCAGATGCTGGAAGAGGCGGCAGCGGTGCGGGAGACCTCATTTGTACCAGCCGGACATGAGGAGGCTGCGGCTTCGGAGTCGGCCCAGAGTCTGAGCCGAGGCTGTTAAAGGCGCTTTCCGTTCCAGGCATCTGTTGGATCTTCATTGGTCTGTGCGATCGCTTACGGCGGTCGCACAGATCACGTGGTTTGCACGGTGGTAGATGACGTATCGCCGATTGCTGTGATGGGCGCGTGCAGCCGGTCGCGCAGCCGCAGGAACGGCCGCTCGATGCAGAGATACAGAGCTCCAGCCAAGGCTAAGCAACAGCTTGCGTATGCCGCCAGCCAAGCATAGGGGCCGGCCTGTTGGAGCTGAGGAAGGGCCCTGTCCACAAGGTGAATCATCTCTTTGTGAGTCAGGTAGAGGCTGTACGCGAGCGTAGCGCCCAACTGCGCGCCGGGCAGCTTGTAGCGGAGCAAGCCATTCTTACTCAGAGCGCACAATACCAAGCAGGCCAGCCCTGCCGCCGATAGCGGAAATCCAAAGAGCACACTGACGATGGACGTTCCGGTGAACGCTGGGAACTGATCGTTGAAGATCCAGATGGCCACCCCAAGGAGTGCCGCTCCGAGGGCCAGCAGCGAGTATCCTCGCCGCGTGAGCCAAGCCCACCATGCGGGGCGGAACGTCTTGATGAGGGCGAGGGTGACGCCCGCCAGCAGTCCATCTAAGCGGCTGTAGGTGGGGTAGTAGATGCGTTCCATGAAGGCGATGCCGAAGTTGTCGTCCTCCTGCAGCGGACGAAGCAGGTGAAAGAGGAAGTAGCCGCGAATCGCGATTCCGAGGAGCACGAGGCCGATGAGGAGGAGCGCGGCTTTGCGGGCTGAGGGTTTCCGCATGGCGAGGAGAACGACGAGCGGCAAGAACAGATAGAAGTGTTCCTCGACGCAGAGCGACCAGACGTGGGTGAAGGCGCGAGACCGGTTGAGATCGAGAAAGAGATTGAAGGTAAAGGTCAGGTACTGCCAGAGCGGGGCCAAGGCGTGATTTTCGGGCCACACCGGGAGCACGTAATAGAGCAGGAGCACGACTAAATAGACCGGCAGCACGCGAAAGAAACGATTGCGATAGAAGGTCCAGAGACTGGGTTGAGCACCTGCCAGATAGGGCTTTAAAAGCTGTGAAGCGATGAGATAGCCGCTTAGAACGAAGAAGAGGTCGACGCCCATCCAGCCGATACGAGCCGCGGGGAGCAAGAACCCGGGCAACGTGTTTTGGCCGTGGAAGGCCATCAAGTGATAGCCGATCACGCTGAGAATGGCAAGGCTGCGCAGGGTGTCGAGACCCGGCACGCGCGGAGCTTTGGTTGGCAAAGGAGACCTCAGAGGTTCCTTCCCAAGTTAGACGATGTTGCTCTTCATCGCAAAGCGAAGCGATGTGGGCGGGCAGTG
>CBJOJD010000242.1:0-8483 GCA_966443485.1 uncultured bacterium
CTCCCGATAGGCGTAAGTTGTCCACGATCAAAGCTCCGCTCAGGGGTTGCGGAGCAGGCGCCGGGGCTTGACCGCGACGGCGGTTCTTGGCAGCCGGCGGCGCGGGCGGAGTTGCCGAGTCAGCGCCGTCGTAGGTCAGCTTTCCGCTGAGGCTCCCGGCCGCCTCGAGGCTGGCATCGAGATCGCTGCGCAAAGTGCGGAGGACATCCATTCCAGCCTGGGCCGGAATGCGATCCAGCTCCAGGGTGAAATGCGGCGGCTGACCATTGCCGGCAATCTCGCCGGTAACACGGGCGTGACCATCGCCCAGGGGGGAATCGCAGCGCAGATTCTGCAGACTGCGGGCTGTGAAGTGATAGACGAACCCGCAGCTTGCATCGAAGTCCAGCGGTGCGGCGGGGGCGAACTCTACGCGATGAACGCCGCTGGCGCGAAGCCGAGTCTTGATAGTGGCGGCGTCGGCGGTGCCGTCCACGTGCATCTCACCGGTCAGATCTCCACGCCATCCCTCGTCAGAACCGAGCACCAGGCGAGACAGCTGGCCCAGCTGGGCCTCACGCCAATCCACGTCAATGCGCAGGGGCATCTGGTTCAAGGAGGGTGCGGGACGCAACATGGCTTCCAGCCGCACCAGGCCGGTGTCGGCGAGATCGAGGCTCAAGTCAGTGCGCGCCGGTTGGCCCCGCAAGCGTACGCGCCAACTACCGTCGTCTTCGCTCCAGAGCGAGGCATCGGCTTCGAGAATCGAAAACGGCAACTTCTCCGTCCCATTCTTCACATTGATCCGCGAGTTAGTGGCCTCCATGTAGGGAAGCGGAATCGGGCGCGAAGACGCCGGACCTGGGTGGGCAGCCGCCGTCCGAAAGAGCGAATCGAGGTTCCAGTGACCTGCGGCATTGCGGATCAGATTGACGCTGGCCTCGTCGACGGTGATGCGGCTGATCTCGAGGGAGCCGCGCCAGAGAGGCAACAAACGGACCGCGGCGAAGACGCTTTCTGCGTGCAGGACCGGTTCGGCCCCGAAGTCCGGATCAGCGTCAACGGTGAAGTTGGTGATCAGGAAGCCAGGCCGGGGCAGCATGCGCAACTCGACCGAGGAGAGATGGACGGGCCGCCCTAAAGAAGCGGAGATCAACTCGGTGATCCGCGTGCGATAGCGGTTGATGCTGATCATGGGCGGCACGATCAGCAGAACCAGCAAAATGAGGACGATTCCGAGAGCAAACCAGAGACGGGTATGACGTTTGGGCGAATCTTTCGACGTCGATTGCGGATCTTGCGCCATCACTCCTCATCGTAACTTGTTCAATCCGCGTATGGGAGAGCGGCTATGTTCTGGATTTAAACCGATTGCCGGTGGACGGTTCACCTGCCACAAGGAGCAACTGCCGGTTCGATCGACCGGCACTCGCGCTCAGCGGATGACGTGCAGGGTGCGACTCCAGCGGGTATCGCTGAAGAAGTGCACGACGATGTGGCCCATCCAAGCGACCTTATTTCCGATCCCGGTGGTTTCATATTCGTTTTCGGGCGTTTTGAAAGACCAGTAATTGAAAAGAGGCCGACCGACGATGTTGGCGCGCGGAACGAAGCCCCAATAGCGCGAGTCAAGGCTATTGTGACGGTGATCGCCCATCATGAAGTACTTGCCGGGGGGAACCACCAGATCATCATCCTGAACATGGCTGGGCTCTTCGACGGCCCAAGCTTCGGTGGCACCCGGATTTTCGGCCGCGGGTACCGACGGAAACTCGTCCAGATAGACCTGCTCACTGGGGCTCATTGCGGGTGTATCCAACTCACCTTTAGGAGCCTGCTGCGCAACCCCATTGATGTAGACCACGCCGTTGTGCAGATGAATGTGATCGCCAGGAACACCGATCAGGCGCTTCACCAAATACAGATACTGCGGATTACCGTCGGCATCGAGATCGGGAACAGGCTTGATGAAGACCACTACGTCACCGCGCTGCGGCTCCCGGTAGTGCACCAGCGGCATCCAGCGAGCGGAGGGGGCCAGGCTGATTCGATCCACCAGCAGGTGATCGCCGACGAGGAGCGTGTTCTCCATGGATCCGGAGGGAATTACGAAGTTCTGCCCCAGAAAGGTCAGGATGAAGAGCCCGACCACGAGCACCGAGCAGATGCTGGCCAGGGCTTCAAACGGGGTCTCTTCAGACTTCTTGGAATCGGTGGAGGTAGGCTCGATGGCAGTTTCAGCGGTCACGGTGTTGTTCTTCGTCATCCTGTTACTCGTGATATACCGATGCGGCAAGTTCCGCCGAACGCCTCAAAGGTAGTGCCTCAATTGCAAAGGCCCTGATCAAATCAGACAGCCGAAATGAGTGCTAGCGTATGACCCGAAAGATGCGTTTCCAGCGCGCGAAGCCCGCCAGCCGGGAGGGCAGTACCCGTTCGTGGTTGAGTCTATCATCCGCGACCTGTTGGACATCGGTGGTGGAAGGACGGGTCAGGGAGAAATAGATCACCAGCGGCCGGGCCACGATAGCCTGCCGCGGGACCAGCCCCCAGGACCGGGAATCATAGCTGTGATTTCGATTGTCCCCCAGCATGAAGTAATTCCCTGCCGGAATGACGAGTTCTCCCTGGTGGACCATGCCCTGCATCTGCTTCCACCAAGTGGGATCGACGCCCGGATCTTCGTAGACAAGCGTTGGAAAGTTCTCCCGGGAGGGGTTGAGCGCGCCAGGTTCGAAGGCCGCGTATGGCTCCTGGAGAGGCACTCCATTGACTAGAACCCGGCCGTCCTCGATGCGCAGGCGATCGCCGGGCACTCCGACTACGCGCTTGACCAGGAAGCGTTTGGGATCATGCGGAAAATGGAAGACCACCACGTCGCCACGATCCACATCGCGGTAAGGAAGAAGCCTGTGCAGCAAGTTACCGAGCGCGCCGGCGGGTGCGTAGATCTGCTTGTTAACCAGCAGAAAGTCGCCGACGAGGAGGGTGTGCTCCATGCTCTCGGAGGGGATCAGGAATGGCTGAAGAAGGAACGTGAGCAGGAAGAGGGCGACCACGATGGTGCGCAGCAAGGAGGCTGCAGCCTCGGGGAGCGTAGGCAGATTGAGCCGCAGAGGTGACCTTTGCGAAGCGGCCGGGCTCACGATCTGGACGGGGGTGCTCATTCGACTGCTGCTTCCTCTGATGCGCTTCCATTAGCCCGTGATTTCACGGTTGAGGCGAGAAGACCAGCCAGAGCGCGGCGCGCGGCGTCCTGCTCAGCGTGCTTCTTGGTCGTACCAACGCCGCGGGCCAGGGGTTTACCGGGTTCCCCCTCGCTGGCCTTCAGGCGGACCTCGACGAGGAACCGCTTGCGATGGTCCGGACCACTCTCGTTCTTTACTTTGTACACCGGAGTTCCCGCCCGCTCGGCCTGAAGATGCTCTTGCAGGGCAGATTTGTAGTTCCCCAGGGCTGCTCCGGAGCGCAGTTGAGCGGCGAGCTGCTCGGCAGTCTTACCCATGACATGCCGACCCACAAAAGCTCGGACGGGTTCCAGTCCACCATCCAGGAACAAAGCTCCGATTACCGCCTCCATGGTGTTGGACAGGACCGTGCTCTTGCGACGGAGGCCGCTGCGATCCTCTCCGCGGCTCAGGCGAAGGTGCTTGCCGAGTTGGACGGCCTCGGCGACCTCTGCCATATGCTGCCGGCTTACGAGCTGAGCGCGGACTCGCGTCAGCTCACCTTCCCGCCAGTCGGGATAGCGCAGATACATCGATTCCGCCACGATCAGGCCCAGGACCGCGTCCCCCAGGAACTCGAGCCGTTCATTGTCGCCGCTCGGGTCCAGTTCGCCGTGTTCAGCCTGCTCATTGGCTAAGGAGCGGTGGGTAAGCGCACGGACGAGCAGATCGGGATCAGCAAAGGTATGTCCCAGTGCCCCCTCCAGTTCGCTCAATTCGGCTTCCATGCTCCCCCGCGCTATCAGGCTCTGTCCAAAGCCCATTGATTCTGCTGGTGTTAGGTTTGAGCAGCCCCGTCGATTTCGAGCGTGACACAACTGCCGACGCCCCGCTGTGACGGATGGCGCTCCACCCGGGAAACCCTTGGCCCGGATAGGCTCTGTCGATTAGACGCTCCGGAACAGTCTGAGATTCCAGGACCGTCTCACTGTGGCTTGGCCGTGTTCCCCGCCGGACCAGTGGCACCGGGAGCATCGCTCGCGTCGTCGTCCTGGCAGCTGTGCCCTTTCACAGCATAGGCTGTTTTCACGCCTCGTTCTGCGGCGAGACGGGTGTCCTGTTGACCATCGCGATTCTCCAGGGCCAGCTTGTACTCCGCGACCGCCTCATCCCGCTTGCAATCCAGGTCGAGCATGCGGCCCAGGTAGATGTGAGACCAGGCAAGAAGCCGGGCCTCTTTGCTGGTGGCCAGCGTGGTCTGGAAGCGGGTGATGGCCTCTCCGGGGTGACCGGTCAGGATAGCCGTCCGGGCCAGAATGAAGTTGGCGCGAGCAGTCTCCGCCACGGACTGCAGGCTGTCAGAATCGGAGCGTGTAGCCAGAGCCTGGCGGGCTAACGCGCTGGCGGTAGCGATATCTCCAGCCTCGAGCCGGGCCTCTGCCAGGTCCAGACCCTCCAGCTTGCGGGGTTTGGTGCGCTGTAGAACATCGCCATCGGCAGCTTTATCGAATTCGGTTTGGCGGGCGCGATGCACCTGCTGATCGATATCCATGCTATACACCATCTCTCCGATGGTGTCGCGAAGGCTGGCGGGATCCTTCTCGAAGCCAATCAACTGCTCGTAGAAGTATTGGGTGAAGACGTAGCCCTGCGTCATATCGTGGTGCACCGCGGCCTGACGCACTGCCTCGCGCTTCTGCTCGTTGGCTTGCTGTTCGCGTTGATAGCGGGGCAGCTCCGACCGGTCGATTCCAGTTGGAATCTTGTAGAGCGGAACATCGGTTTCCATGGTGCGAGCTTCAATCGCCTTGATCAGGGACTCGACGGTCAGGGCCACTGTATCGGAGCGGTAGCGATACTCGAGCGGAGCCTCCCGGACCTCCTTCAGGATCGGCTGCATCCGTTCCATAGCGTTGGTGCGGGAGTAGAGCAAAGGCTCGATCAGGTAGTGAAGGTAGGTGTGGCGCACGTCGTTCAGGCGGATCTTTCCGTCCGATGGAGAGACGACAACGACATAATCCGTGCCGTAGATGCGGGCGTTCACGGTGGAGGGTGAGAGCATCGGCTCCATGACCACGATGAATCTGCGGCCGGAGTAGGACTCGAACGGCATCTTCAGATAGAGATTGGTGTCGTTGATGGTGCGATAAAGCGGGTCGTGGAGCTTGGCCTGCTCCTCGTCGTAGCTATGCCGAACTGCCAACCAGATGGTATGCAGATCGACCGCACTGACGAACTGGCGGAGGAGAGGCACAATCTCCACCACCTGAGTCGAATCGGGCGGCATCTCCGGGAGTTCCACCGAGGTCTCCAGTTCCGGAGGCGGAGTCAGGTACAAAGCCAGGGAGATGTACTGAGAGATATCCCGCTCGGTGCCCGTCATCCGGTGCTGCGCAATAAAGAGGCAAATCTGGTCGCGTGACTTGCGGGCATCCTCGCTACGCGCAAACGCCTGGTTCATCTCATCGCGCACCTTCTTCCGGACAGGAGAGCTCTCCTCGAGCCCCTCGTCGTAACCGCATGCGTTCAGAGCGGAAGCCATCAGGAATACCGGTTCGGAGGGAATGAGGGAGATGGTGGGACCTCCCGGATCTACCAGAGACGGCGCCTTCTCCTGAACCGGGGTCGGATTGGCCGAGGAGGATTCCTGATGAGCAGCATTGCTGGAGGACGTCGCCTGAGCAACCGCGGAGTAAGAGGCGGCGCCGAGGCCCAGGCAAACGGCAGCAATCAGCGCGGACATACGAGAGATAGAAAACGGCATGCGATGTGAACCCTGCCTGAAAGTCTACGGCAAAACCGGCGGGCTCGCACTTCGGCATGGCGCACCCGGTCCTTGGAGGTTTACGTATTAGACGGGCCAAAGTGTGAATGGAGTGGGAGCAAACGGGGCGCGAACTTCCAGCCTGCTGGGCTCCAGTTCGGGATCACCGGGAGGCGTCAGATCCGGGGGGATAGTATCCCTCGTGCGTGGAGACCGTCAGATCTGCCTTGCTGGTGGTGACCGCCAGTTTGTGGAAGCCCTCGTCAGAGCCAGCCTTATCCGGGTTGAAGGTCAGAAGGTACTGGCTCCCCAACTCCTCCTGAATCAGCTTGTAGATCGGCTCGAGGTCGTCTTTTCGCTTGGCCTCATAAGCATGACCGCCAGTTCGCGTGGCGATCTGCTGCATAATCTTCTTTCCGTCCATTCCATTGGAACTGGTCGGTTCGGGAGCCTTACGGCCGCCTCCGCTTCCGGGCCAGCCGCTGCCTCCGCCGGGATAGCCTCCGCCGCCCGGGTAACCTCCCCGGCGTCCAGGGAAGCCGCTGCTGGCCCGATCCTCTTCGCCTTTTACGAAGATGGTGTAAACGCTGACATTGGCACGGTCTGCTGCATCGATAGCATCGTTCAAGGTGCTCTTGCTGCCGTGGTCGGCGCCGTCCCCGAAGACGATCAGCGCCTTACGACCATCTTTGGACTTCATCAGTTCATCGGAGGCCAGGAAGATGGCGTCGTACAGCTGGGTTCCACTGCGGCTGCGAGGCCGTTCCCGGTCGTCACCGTTGGTCTCAGGGCCTTGGTTATCCGGAGAAGAACGGGTCGAGCCCATCTCTTCGAGCTCCCGGTGCAGCTTCTCGCGCGAGCCGGTAAAGTCCTGAAGCAGCTCAACTTCGCGGTCAAAGTGAATGAGGAAGACCTGGTCTTTGGACTGACTGGATTCGGCGGGCAAAATCTGGTCAACGAAGCTCGTTGCGGCTTTGCGCTCGCTCTCCATGGTGGCGCTCAGATTGCGACTGGTATCGATCAGAAGTCCTACGCGCAGCGGCACATCCGCTGTATGCAACAGATCTGAAATGGTTTGCTGCTTCCCGTTATCGGTGACCGTAAAGTCGCTCTTCTGCAGATTGGGCACCAGGGCACCGTGCTTATCTCTGACCGTAACGGGCAGCACGATCTGATTCGCCAGTGTTTTAGATCCAGCGGCAGGTTGAGCATGGCTGGGAATCAAAAAGGCCAAAGCGGCTGCAAGGGCGATGGGCGCAGCGAATGAATCGCGGATGAGTACTCTCCTGGGCATCTTTGCTCTGTTAGACGCGACGGACAAAACAGAGTTGCGCAAAAAGCGTAGGACCTGGTCACAACGAATTAATTCACCTGACGCCTAAGACTAGTGAACAGAGCAATATGCCTCTCGACTGCGGACCTGCAGGGCGGGCAAGATCACTTTTCATACAAGCCGAAACATGGGAAACTGCATCCATCTACTTAGCGGAACAAGCGCAGGGCACGAGCCATAACTCTTGAAGAGGGCTCAACAGTCGATGCTTCCCACAAGCCCGACGCCACTACATTTGAGGAACTTACAGATACGCTATGTCCATACCTGGAATTCTCCCCGGACAGGGGATTTCTCGCCGCCGATTTCTGACCACCGCGACCTGCGGCGCTGCCGGATTGGCGCTCTACGGTGGGGAATTCGAACGACACAAGATCGAGCTGACACACCAGAACATCTCCGTCCAGGGTCTGCCTGAGGCATTTGATGGCTTCACCATCGCCCAACTCAGCGATGTGCACCTGGATGAGTACACCGAGCCGTTTCTGCTGCGGGAGGCGGTTGACCACATCAATCGGCTCAAGCCGGATATTGTTCTGCTGACCGGAGACTACGTCAGCTACGAGGTGCTTCCCAAGAACCTGACCGTAAGGGCAGCCTGGCAGTGCGGAAGCCTGCTGGGCGAGTTGGACTGCACGCAGCGCTATGCGGTGTTCGGCAACCACGACGTGATGGTGGGCGAGGAACCGGTTGGGGAAGCGCTCAAGGCACATGGCATGACCATGCTGCGGAATGCAGCCATTCCGCTGGAACGAAGCGGTGGGCGAATCTGGATAGCAGGCATTGACGACCCGGTGATGGGCAATCCGGATCTGGACAAAACCCTTCCCGCCTCCATTCGTAAAGCCACCAACGAGCCGGTGGTGATGATGTGCCACGCTCCAGATTATGTTGATGAGATCGTGGCTCACCCCGCGGCCGAATCGGTTGCGCTGATCATGAGCGGCCACACACACGGTGGACAGGTGCGCCTGCCGTTTGTGGGAGCCCTGCGTCTCCCACCGGGCGGCAAGAAATATGTGCAGGGCCTGTTCCAATTGGGCCACACCCAGCTTTACGTGAATCGTGGATTGGGGAGTGTTGGCCTGCCAGTGCGATTCGATTGCCCACCCGAGATCACGTCGTACACGCTACGCAAGGCATAGGACTTCCCTGCCCCACCAACTTGCCTGTGCTGCTAGCGCAGCGGTTGCCAAATGCAAAGGCCCGCGAATGCGGGCTTTTTTGCGGCAGCTTTGGT